>JABHBJ010000069.1 GCA_018673955.1 Chloroflexota bacterium
CGTCCGAGTGATGTTCCAAATGACAATCGGTCGCTGACGAACCTTCGTCACCCTCATCCCATGCTTTTCGCTATTTACGCCGTAGCTCAGATCGTCACCAGATGTAGGTTCGTCGCAAAGTAAACGGGTTACATTCAGCAAACTGAGTTCCCTTATTATTCGGCAATTACCATTAGTTGGTGCCTAGTACCCAGCCCTGCCGGAGAACACGGCGGTATTCTTACTCCGCTAACGTAAGACAGTTCCGACGTGATGAATAACTAAAACCCATGAGATTTCTAAAAAGAAAAAGTACTGATACCGAATTTAGGGTAACCCAGCGGTGACCAATTCATCGACCGAACACGTGGCAACCGATTCGAATACTGAATCTACGCCGAAGACATCTGGGCTATCTCAGAAGCGCTACATCGTGACTGTCGCTCTGGCGACGTATTTTTTCTGGATATCGCTTTACCTCTACGTCCCGGTTCTTCCGCTTCACGCTCAGGAACTCGGTGCGAATCTTCAGATGGTCGGAATAGTCATCGCATCTTACGCGATCGGACAACTCGTCCTTCGAATACCCATCGGCGTGGGCTCCGACATCATCGGCAGGAAGCCGTTCGCAGTTCTAGCCCTCGTGCTTAGCGCGGTAGGCGCAATTTGGCTAGCTATATCACCAGATCCATGGTCGTTGTTCGCAGCACGAACCCTCACCGGTGTCGCAGCGGCCGGCTGGGTAGCAATCAGCGTGCTATTCGCCTCGTACTACCCGGCGGGAAACACCTCCCGAGCGATGGCGATCATCATGTCGGTGAACACCCTATCACTCGTGACCGCCACTTTTGTCGGAGGTCTCGTAGCCGAATATTTCGGAAATCTCAGCACGTTCTATGGTGCGGCAGGAATCGGATTCGCAGGCGCACTTCTGCTTTTATCAGCCCCTGAACCTCGAATAAAGTCAGCAACTCGGTACTCGTTATCTACGCTACTCGGGATACTCAAAACACCGTTACTGCTTCGCGTGTCGGCAATCGCAATCACACTCCAGTTCGTTACGTTTGGAGTGAACTTTGGGTTCTTGCCGATCCATGCTGAAAATCTCGGCGCATCTAAATCTGAAATCGGCTACATAACAACTGCAGGATTGCTTGCTGCGGTAGTCGGAACCGCAGCCTCAGCCTGGGTATCAAGACGTTGGGGACCGACAGTGGCCGTAATGGCAGCAGCAGTGGTAACGTTCATATCACTGGTGATTATGACGATCACTACTGATCTCGTTGCGCTCGGAGGGCTCCAGACGTTAAACGGGTTCGGTCGAGGAATGATGAACACCGTGCTCATAAGCACGGCGTTGGCTTCCGCACCTGTCGCCATTCGTGCAACAGCGATGGGCTCCTACCAAGCGCTCTACGCTATTGGAATGCTACTTGGCCCTGCGGCTTCGGGTCCCATCGCCGCAGCGTTCGGAATCGAAATGGTTTTCTGGGCGGCAGCCGCAGCGACTGTTATCGGGGGCGCACTGGCTCTTGGAAAACCGCTTCCACGGAATTAGTCCAAATCATCATCTCGGGACTATCATTAGTTCCTCTTTACGCAGTGGAAACTGACGTCAAAGATTTATATGCTCGAACGAATAATCGACTAAAACAGGAGTGAACGATGGCTTCGCAGGACATGCGGCTCGAACGTGATTCGATGGGCGAACTAGAGGTTCCAGCAAACGCTTACTACGGCGGAAACGCTCGACGAGCTGAACTGAATTTCCCGATTAGCAATCTACGACTCGGACGTTCGTTCATCAAGGCAATTGGCCAAATTAAGCAATCCTCAGCCATCGTAAACCTCGAACTCGACGCTCTCGACGAAGACATCGCCAACGCGATCATCGCTTCCGCCGAACGAGTCATAAATGGCGAATTCGACAGCTCGTTCGTTGTCGATATTTTCCAGACTGGCTCTGGCACGTCGACCAACATGAACACCAACGAAGTCATTTCGAACGTCGCAATTGAATCACTTGGCGGTGAACTTGGATCCAGAAATCCAGTTCACCCCAACGATCATGTAAACAAAGGACAGTCATCAAACGACGTTTTCCCGTCTACTATCCACTTGGCTGCTGCCGGGGCGATCAAGGACAACCTGCTTCCTTCGCTGAAGGAACTTGAAGACTCGCTACGCACCAAATCTGAAGACTTCTGGGGAGTCGTCAAAACAGGCCGTACTCACCTTCAGGACGCCACACCGATTCGACTAGGTCAGGAATTCCTTGGCTACGCGGGCCAATTAGAATTTGCCGGTAAACGAGCCGAGAAAGCACTTGCCGAACTCTCAGTCCTCGCCCTTGGTGGAACAGCCGTTGGAACCGGGATTGGTATGCACCCAGAGTTCGCTACACGAGTAATTTCACGATTGCGCGATCTCACCGGTCTCGATCTTTCGGAAACCACGAACCACTTCCAAGCCCAGAGCACTCTCGACGCCGCAGTATCAGCGTCTGGCGAACTAAAATCGATCGCAGTCGGCATGCTAAAGATTGCTAATGACGTTCGATGGCTCGGTTCGGGTCCTCGTGCTGGCATCGGCGAAATCTCGCTGCCAGAAGTCCAGCCCGGATCGTCAATCATGCCAGGCAAGGTAAACCCAGTTATCGCTGAGTCGGTAGCAATGGTCTCGGCTCAGGTAATCGGAAACGATGCGACTATTACGATCGCCGGTCAGTCAGGAAACTTCGAACTAAACGTGATGATGCCAGTGGCAGCCCACAACCTGCTCGAATCGATCGATCTTCTAGCGGCTGCAGCTCGTAACTTCGCCCGACAGTGCATCAACGGCCTAGTTGCAACCAGCAAGGGCCCTGAGATGGTCATGCAAGGTCTAGCGATCTGCACTGCCCTCGCACCGATCATCGGTTACGACGAAGCAGCGCGGCTTGCACACGTAGCGTCCGAAAGCGGCGAAACGATCAAGCAGGTGGCTCTACGAGAAACTGACCTGACAGATGAACAGCTCGACAAGGTTCTTGAGCCACTATCGATGACCGAACCGAAGGCATAGCCTTCCGAAAACTCCCTTCTACAGGGATAACTGAATAGAAAATCACACGAGACCGGTGCATACTGTCGCCGGTCTCGTTGTATTTAACACACCGGTCACATTAGGGAGATTTCGTAAATGGGCGCCGAAGCTAAAGTAAAAGAACTTGGACTCGATCTAACTCACCCATCAGGTCCGGTCGCTAATTATGTGCCCGCTGTCACGGTGGGAAAACTCGTTTACCTTTCGGGTAAAGGACCTAACCGACCCGATGGATCGCAGGTCACTGGCAAGGCCGGGGCAGATCTCACTGTAGATGAAGCCTACGATGCAGCACGACTTTGCGGCATCCAGCTTCTCTCAGCATTGAAAGAACACGTTGGAAGCCTCGACAACGTAAAACAAATCGTTAAATTGCTCGGCATGGTCAACGCCACCCCGGATTTCGCAGATCAGCCTAAAGTCATCAACGGCTGCTCCGACCTATTGGTCTCGATTTTTGGCGAAGAAAATGGCAAACATGCGCGATCTGCCGTGGGCATGGGCAGCCTACCCGGTCAAATCACCGTCGAAATCGAAATGATCGTCGAACTAAACTAGCGCTCAATCACATTCGCTAAATCAGACCACACCAAAAGAACGGATCACCTGTTGCCCGGAACAATCAGCATCAAAACCATCAACCACGTCGGAATTCCAATATGGGATCGACGCGTTGCGCTGAAGTTCTATCGAGATATTCTCGGGCTTCAGGTGATCCCTTCGATGGTCGATTCGCCCAACATCGTTTGGACCAAAACTCTTGATGGAACAATGGTTCACTTGATCGAACCATCCGATGGCGAAAATCTTGGCGATCCCCATATTGCTTTTGAGGTCGACGATTTCGATTCGTCAGTCGAGGCGTTAAGGGCTTCTGGCTACCCAAACATCAGCGACACGGGCGAACGTCACGACGGCCAGAAGTGCATCTTCATCGATGACAACGACGGCAATCGTCTGGAATTCGCTACCGCCAGTAATCTGCGCTCATCGACTCGTGTCGCCGACGCACTTGGCTACACATCAGAATCAGGTACTAACGTCAATTACGATTCCCCGTCAAAGATAAAATTACTCACGATCAATCACGTCGGCTTGGCAGTGAGCGATCGTGCCGGGTGCATGGGCATGTACCGTGATTTGTTGAACATCAATGTGATCCCACACCAGATCGACGGCAACACGTTGAGTTGGACCGAAATGCCCGATGGCTCGATGGTTCACGTTATCGACCCTCCACAGGCGGTTGGGCCACGAGGTGACGGCAGACAGCACGTCGCTTTCGAAGTCACCGATCTGGAAGCGACTGCCGAAGCTCTGGTCGAAGCCAACGTAGAAATCGTTGAAGGTATCGGAACACGACACGACGGTCAGCAGTTCCTGTTCATCTACGACCCAGACGGCAATCGCATTGAGATTGCGACACGTGGCGATCATTCGAACACCCCTCGTACTGCCGACGACAACGGTTACACAAGCGAAAATGGTGTGTTGCTCTAGAAGAGCATTACCTGTCGAAGCATTCAGACACGTATGTTCGTCAATTACTTATTCCGCTGAACCTGCGCGCTCGACACTAGCGAAGTACGACTCTAGGAATCCAATAGCAGCAGCTTCGATCTTTGAATCGGCAATCTTCTTCAACATCCCCGAAGTTTCGATCGACCCTGCCAACTGAACGTTCGTACGTCGTGAATCGTCTCCGAAACTCGTTAGAGTCGCATCGGCTTTGCCCGAAACCCCAGCACCCATCGACTTACCCGACAGCTCGATCATGAAACCGCACAACTCGTCGATGTTCGACAACTGAACATCAGCGTTCACAGTCGGGCGCAAAAAACCCATTCGAATCTTCATCGAAACTCGATAGCTGTTTGATCCCGTTGAAACCACTTTCGCGGTTCCCGGCAAGTGAGGTTCCATAGCCGCTGGATCCGTCAACACACTCCAAACAGTCGACAACGAAGCTTCAACCGTTCGGTCATAATCAAATTTCAATCGAGATGCCTTTTGACCGCTCTAAAGCAGTCGGAACAACTGGGTTTTCAAAAACATGTTCAAGAAGGTCAATTCTATCCGCCAAATCCTCTCCTACATCACCAAGCGGGAATAGGATTGAATGCATATGTCATCGCCCGAGACGCCGCCAGCGCCTGAGTCCCAACCAGTCCGCAGTTCTGTCCGTTCAACCATACGTTCACTCGTATGGTCCGTTTACGCGCCCTCCTTCCTTCTTTCGATGGGTCAGGGCATTCTCATCCCGGTTCTTCCGGGGTTCGCCAAGCAGGAAATGGCGGCGACTATCGGGCTTATCGGTCTAGTAATCGCAGCACGCCACATCGGTACGATGATCTTCGATGTACCAGCAGGAATTCTTGTTGGCCGACTCGGACTTCGCAAAACCATGATCGCAGGCGTCGTCTTATTCGGCGTTTCAGCTGTCTGGGCAGGATTATCCCCTAACTTTTCGTCGCTCATGGCAGCACGAGTTTTAGCCGGAGTCAGTTTCGCTCTTTGGAGTATTTCTCGACACTCCTATATCGCAACCGTAGTTCCAATCGACGTTCGGGGAAGAGCACTTTCACTGTTCGGTGGAATATCTCGCATCGCCACAATACTCGGTCCGCTAATGGGTGGAATCCTTGCCGAGCATGTAGGCATCAGAGTACCGTTCTACGCGCAGGCGGTTGTTGCTGTAATGACACTGGTCATGGTTCTAATCACAACCAAAAATATGATCGAGCCAAAACGCTCTGGCAACCGCCACAACGTGTTCGCTGAACTCGGAGGCGTAGTCACTCGACATCGACGTGACTTCGCAACCGCCGGTATTGCCGCTGTTTCACTACAGTTCCTAAGGGCAGGACGAGAGTTCCTAATACCGGTTTGGGGCGGAGAACTTGGGCTCGGCGAGGCAAAGATCGGTTACATCGCAACCGCATCGTTCGCTATCGATTCAATGCTGTTCCCGTTCGTTGGCTACTCTATGGACAAATGGGGACGGAAATCGACAGGAATACCAGCATTCATCGTACTCGGACTCGCAATTGCACTCATTCCGCTAACAGGCTCCTTTGGCGCGCTGCTGGCAGTGGGACTAATCGCAGGACTCGGCAACGGTCTATCAAGCGGATTCGTGCTCATCATGGGCACTGATCTCGCTCCAAAGGACAATCCGGGTGAATTCTTGGGAGTCTGGCGCCTTATTTCAGACACTGGCGGAGCAAGCGGTCCGATCGCCATCGGCGGGATCGCTCAAATTCTCACGTTGGGCGTGGCATCAGTCGCCACCGCTGGCATAGGAGCATTCGGAGCTTTGATGCTGATATTCGTAGTCAAAGAAACGATGACGAGAACGCCAAGACCCTCGGTCGATACTGATGTACCAAGAGCAAAGTAGCTGAATAATTCGACCACATTTCTCATCCTGAGGCGCTCGAAGGACGCCAAATCATCCAACCACGAGGGGGTGGCAGCTAACCAGAATTCAGAAACCTTTACAGACCTTCGGCAATCAGCAAGGTGTGCAAATCTCGCAAGCACATTGCGTCATCTTCGGGCGCCCTGGCGTCGACCCAGTCCTTCGACTCACCCGACATGCCTTCAACGGCTCCCACAGCGACGATGTCCTTCACCCATTCGTAGCCCTGTTCCACCGATGGGAGAAGGTTCTTGCCCGTCTTTAGCGACAGTGCAGCGATCAACCCATATCCGCCCCAGTTCGAAACGCTGGCAGTGATGAGTTCAGTTGTTGTCGTGACGCAAGGGTCATCTGGCAGATTTTCGATATCGGGAATTACATGCCGCATGTTCCCCATACCAATCTCGTTCCCACCATCGCCAATCCCGACTGTGTACGGGTGTTCATCAAACATATGGTCGATTTTTGCGTTGAACTTCGAAAAATCAACGCCTTTCCAGTTCCGGTACGTCCCGTCACCAAGCAAGCCTGCTCTTTCGATCGACACCATCGCCGACGGTGCGTGCTCCGCCAATAACTTATGACTGAACATGCTCGATTCGTGATGAGTCGTAATCGGAAACTCGATCACCTCATCATCACCAGCAATTGCCCTGACCGCCGCCGAACACAAATCATCCGTTACGTAAGCAACCGTGTTGCCAAGTGATTTCAATGCGTTGCCAATAGCGATAGCGCCGGGAGGGCCGTCTGTTTCAGGCTCACCGGCTCGAAGAATATAAAACCCGGTAGCAATTAAAATCTTGCCGGGGTGATCGAGCAGCAACTGCGCCGACGACTCAAGCCAGCTTTCAGGCATGTGCTCTCGCAACGCCTTCATCCCCCGAATGTCGTCTTGCAGAACAATGTCTTCGATCTTGGTGAATACAGATGATTCAGGCATCAATTACCATGTGCTTTTAGAAAGGTTTAGAACGATTAGTACGATCGCCGGGCTAAAGAACAGCCAAGTCTTCGTCCATTAAATCAGTCACGAACATGTAGCCCGGTGAGTGCGTAATCATCAGCTCTGGTTTCGATGCCATTGCCACCGCTTGCGGAGTCACACCACACGCCCAGAACACAGGAACTTCGTCTTCACTGCCCTGCTCCCACACTTCGCCGAAATCAGGCTTTGTAATGTCAGATATTCCGATTCTTGAAGGATCGCCAATGTGAATCGGCGCACCATGCGTACCCGGGAATCGAGACGTCGCCTGCACAGCGCGAACCACTTTGTCTTGTGGGATCCAACGATGTGAAACCACCACTGGTCCGCCAAAATCGCCCGACTTTGCCGTTTCAATATCCGTAATAAACATCGGCACGTTCTTCTCGGTACCGTAATAAGGCAGATCGATACCGTTCGCCATGAGAGCATGCTCAAACGAGAAGCTACACCCCAGAAGGAATGTAACGAGGTCATCACGCCAGTGCGACTCAAGAGTCTGAGGCTCGTCGACCATCTCACCGTTCTGGTACACACGGTACAAAGGCACGTCGGTACGTATATCCGAACCGGGAGCCGTGAGGGCCGCCTCTACGTCGCCAGCATCGATTACCTCGACGACCGGACATGGCTTAGGGTTTCGCTGACAGAACAATAAAAAATCGAACGCAACTTCTTTGGGCAAAATCGCGACGTTCGCCTGAACATGATGAGGAGCAACACCTGAAGTCGGCTGCAAAAAATTGCCTTCTCGAATGAGCCGTCGGACTTCAGAACCCGTTTGTGGAACTGTGATGTTTGTGGACATACGAGCATCTTAGGTACTCGAATATTCCGGGTCAAACTACAAACACAACCAACTTCGCCCCCATTCACCGCGGAACAGAGTTAACATTTTGGCAATTCAGCGTCTCTGGAGCCCCACAATCCCCATCGACCTGAACACAGGTTGTGGCACTTGCACAACTTCCAACCTGAAACGTTCGACCGAACCCAATAAACAATGAAAATTACTCGAGTTGATCAGTTTGCACCGCGTAACCGCACACGACTGATCCGCATATCTACCGACACCGGAATCGAAGGCTGGGCCGAGAGCACTCTCGAAGGCAAGCCTCAAAGCGTTCCAGCCGCTATCGACGAATTCGCTGAGTACCTCATCGGCAAAGATCCGTTGAGGATCGAACACCACTGGCAGCAGATGTACCGATCCTCGTTCTTCCGAGGCGGTGCACACAACATGTCAGCAATCGCAGCTATAGACGCTGCACTTTGGGACATCTCAGGCAAGCACTACGATGTTCCGAGCTACATGCTCATGGGTGGCAACGTCCGCGACAAGATTCGCGTATACGCTCACTGGGGAATCCGTGATCTTTCCGACGAGGGTCTTGAGCAATCGAGAGACCGTCTCACCATGCTCCAAAAGAGCGGGTACACCGGCTTCAAAGCTGGGCCGGCTGGCACATGGCGCGCCCACGAGCCACCATCACGTATAGATGAGTTCGTAAAAGCCGCTTATATGATGCGAGAGTGGGTCGGCGATGATGTTGAGCTAGCTTTCGACTTTCATGGAAAGATGACACCCGGGCTGGCAACCGAGATCTGTCACGAAATCAAAGGCATGCGACCAATGTTCGTTGAAGAGCCTGTACCACAGGAGAACCCTGACGCGCTCAAGCGAATTCAAGAACAGGTTTCGTTCCCGCTTGCGACAGGCGAACGCCTTCTATCTCGCTGGGAGTTCCGCGAAGTTATCGAAAAACAGGCAGTTTCGCTGCTTCAACCCGACGTTGCCCACTGTGGTGGTCCGTCTGAACTGAAGCGAATCGCCAACTATGCCGAGGTCTACTACCAGCACATCATGCCTCACTGCGCAATCGGACCGTTGGCCCTCGCGGCTTGCATGCTGGTTGACGCAGTAGTTCCGAACTTCCTGATTCAAGAACAGGTCGATGCCGGTCTCGGTGTCGGACTGCTCAAGAAGCCTTGGGAAGTCAAAGATGGCCACATCGATCTCTGGACAACTCCAGGACTCGGTGTCGAACTAGACGAAGCTGAAGCAACCAAGACTTATGACGGTGAAGCCTATGGCTACCACAAGGAACTTGGCGGCGAGTACTACTACGACAACGACGGATCGGTCGCCGACTGGTAAGTCTTACCGGCTAGCTCTATCGAAACAACCGAGCCCCTTCTCCCTCTCAGGGAGAGGGTTGGGGTATGGGTCAAAACGATCAACAGCACACATCCGATTTCCCGAGCGAATGCAGCCGAAGCCGGGGGACATGGTCTGGGTTAGCGCTAAACGTCAGGGCTACACAATCCATCGGCAGCAAACAAATCGCTCGCAATACGCCCACACAAAGTCGTAACATGTGCCCATCAACACCTTCTTTACGGAGACTCTCAGATGAAAATGCGCCCTCTTGGATCGACCGGACTCAACGTTGCTCCAATCGGACTCGGTGCCGCTCAACTCGGCTCCTCCGAGTACGATCACGCTAAAGACGTGGTCTTCAAAGCACTCGATCTCGGGGTGAATTACTTCGACACGGCACGTGGCTACTGGGATTCTGAGATCAAGCTAGGCAAAGCACTCAAGGGCGAGCGCGAAAACGTAATCGTTTCATCGAAGACAACCGGAAAGACCAAAGCAGAGGCTGCTCAGCACATCGATGAGTCACTTGCTAGGCTCCAGACCGACTACATCGATAACTATCATCTCCACGCCTTAAGCGATCTCGACGATGTTGATGTTCGAATGGGCGGACCGCTTGAAGCGCTTCTCGAAGCACGCGAAGCCGGGAAAATACGCCACATTGGCGTCACGGGTCACACGTTCCCATCGGTGCTTATCGCTGCCTTAAAGCGATTCAAGTTCGATACTTTCCTCGTGCCTTTGAACATCGTCGAGCGCGAGCCGCTTGCCGAACTCATTCCACTCGCACTAGAAACCAAGCTCGGCGTAACGATCATGAAACCGGTCGCCACGGGACTTCTCCCAGCTCCCCTTGCGCTGAAATGGCTCATGAACCAGCCAATAGCAGTCGCCGTACCAGGAGCCACTACTGCTGCCGAAATGGAACAGAACGTAAGCATTGGCGCACTCGACGACTACACACTCTCAGCTTCTGAAGAAGCAGAGGTCGCAAAGTGGGCTCTTGATCTAGCAACTGATCGCTGCCGCATCTGCATGGAATGCATGCCCTGCCCTTCGGATATCGGAATCCCCGGCACGCTCGGCACCGACGTTATGTACAACCACTACCGCTCGATGGGATCAGTAAAGTTCGCCGAGTTCCCTTGGGAATTGTCACGGGTTGAAGACGAGTGGAAAGACCGCGAAGCAACTATCGCCAAGATCGACGATCACGCCGCCTGTGATTCGTGCATGCAGTGCGAGTCACGCTGCCCATACGGACTTCCAATCGTATCGATGCTCCGAACCATGTCGCCAAATATGAAAGACATGCTCGACATCTGGTCAAAGCAAGGCTCGAAAGTTTAGCCCTGCTCCGACCCTGAGACCCTAGGAAACCGTCGGCCGAGTGCCGCTCCACGGTCGAGCGATTTCGAACGCTCGACTGCCCCGGTAAACGGTCGCATCGTCGTCATACGCACCAATGATCTGCAAGCCAACCGGCATGCCGACCTCGCCAAATCCAACCGGAATCGAAGATGCCGGGTTGAACGAGGAATTGAAGACCATTGTGAAAGGTATAGCTCCGTAGTTAATTCCTGCCATCTCGTCGTCATTGCTCTTGGTGCCAATCTGCGAAGGCGGGTTTAAATGCGGCCAAGCAACTGCAGCATTAGTCGGCGCGAGCACGAGGTCGTAGTCTTCAAATAGCTGGTGCATTTTCAGTTGAAGATTCTGCACGTCTCGTAGCGCCGCCGAAACATCAGCGCCAGTAAGCGTTTTGCCATGACTAATCATATCGAGTGTGTAAGGCATCAGGTCTTCAGGTCGCTCTTCGGCGAGATGACCGTACATTGCGACCTGCCCTGCGGTCCAGAGCGTCCACCAAGCGTCACGTGGTATCGGGTCGAACTTGATATCCACCGGTTCGACGTTCGCACCAAGCTCGCTAAATGCCGACCATGATTCCTCCACCGCAGCAGAAACGTCGAGGTTCACATCTGAAATTCCGAGCGTCATCGTCGTGCCGATTCGCATACCTTTGACGCCGTCTTCGAGGTGCGCCAAATAGTCGGGGACTTCAGCCTTCACAGAGCCGGGATCGCGGGCATCGAACCCGGCAAGAGCCTGGTTCAAGATCGCCGAATCGCGCACATCGTTCGACATCGGGCCACTCGTTCCAGCCGAGTTGTAAGCCGGTTTAGCCTGTCCGCCAAATCTAGGGATGCGCCCGTGCGTTGGCTTGTGACCGAATATTCCGCAGAACGAAGCCGGGAGTCGCACAGAGCCCCCGCCGTCAGAACCAGTACCTATCGAACACATACCTGAAGCTATCGCAGCAGCAGTTCCGCCACTTGAACCACCCGGCATTCGCGTCGGGTCCCACGGGTTGTTGCAAGTTGGCGCAACATTAGTGAATGTCTCTTCACGATTGCCGAACTCAGGTGTATTCGTCTTGCCTAAGATCACCGCGCCAGACGCTCGCAGTCGCTCGACAGCAACGGAATCGTAATCAGGTATCCAATCCTCGAAGAACGTGCTTCCAAGAGTTGTACGAAGTCCTTTGGTGACTTCAAGATCCTTAACAGCGATAGGAACACCGTGCAACGGCCCGGGTGCCGATCCGCTGGCAAGTGACTCGTCGGCAGCCTTGGCCGCAGCCAAAGCGCCTTGCTCATCGAGAGTGATGAATGCGTTCAGCTGAGGCTCCAACTCGGCGATGCGGCGTAGTGAAGCCTTGGTCATTTCAACCGACGAAATTTCGCCATCAACAATCATCTGACGCTGTTTGTGCGCCGGGGTAAACATCAACTCACGATCGTTCATATTTCTCGCTACCTGAATCTTTATCTTGCTACCTGTTTCGAACTCAACGTTAGTTGAGCTTTCAAATCCTCTCCTTAGGGAGAGGATTTAGGTGAGGGTTGGTAGAGGTATATTCAAGATGAACGGAACACCCTCTACGCGTCCCGATCCGCTCCCGCTAGGAGAGGGAGTTCTCACCGGCTCAGTCAAAAGCCGCCCCACCGTTCACGTTGATTGCTTGGCCTGTTATTTCCTTCGAGTCGTCTGACGACAAGAACGCCACGCACTTCCCAATGTCCTCAGGAGTCTGTTCTCGACCCAACGGCATAATCGCCTTGATCTGGTCGATGAAAATCTCGTAAGGCGTCATCTCAGCAAAATCTGGATTCAAATCCTTGTGGTTCTGAGCAATCGCCTGCCACATCGGCGTCCACAACCTACCCGGGCAGACAGCGTTCACGTTGATGTTGTACGAACCGAGCTCCATCGCCAGCAAGTGTGTGTACTGAATCGCCGCCGCCTTCGACACCAAATACGGGTGCTGAGCGTTCCCTCGCCCCTTGTCGCCAACGCCACGAGGCTTGCGACCACCGTGTGACGCGATAACAACAATCTTGCCCTGCTCGCGGTCTTTCATGTGCTCTTTCACAGCGTCGGTCGTGTTCGTCATTCCCTGCACGTTCACAGCGAACGTCATATCCCAATCCTGCTTGGTGAAATCTTTGCGTTCGGCGAAACCACGACCACCGATAACACCGGCGTTCGGCACACAAATATCGATGCCGCCGAGTTCAGAGATCGTCCTACCAGCAAAATGATCCAATGATTCGGGATCGGTAACGTCAACCGCTCCCGAAATCGCTTTACCACCAGCGGTGTTGATTGCATTCGCAGTCTCTTCAGCAGCAGCGCCATCGAGATCACACACAGCCACAACGGCTCCCCGTTCAACAAGCACATTTGCGATTCCCACGCCGATGCCGCGTCCTGCGCCAGTTATCAGCGCTACCTTGTCCTGCAGTTGTCCTGCCATCACACTAGCCATAATTCGTAAACTCCTCGGTCCTCTGTTTGTCCTAGAGAAATATGTCCTAAAGAAAACGGCACACATG
Source organism: Chloroflexota bacterium (assembly GCA_018673955.1). Lineage (GTDB taxonomy): Bacteria > Chloroflexota > Dehalococcoidia > Lucifugimonadales > Lucifugimonadaceae > Lucifugimonas. Next base: position 13,533 of record JABHBJ010000069.1, read on the forward strand.
CCTTTGATGGGCGAATCATAAATCACAGGAATTCCTCTTGCAGACGAATTCGACTGTCATTCTCACGTTCCAACTGTAGAATTTAGTGAGCGTCCGCAGCCTGCGGGCGCATTTTTTATGTGGACACGTCAGCCCGACGTGGACTGCAGGAGCAATTCAAATGGCCAAGCGCACTCTTACCGGCACTTCCCTCGACACCCTTGTTTCACTCGCTAAGCGACGTGGATTCGTATTCCAGAGCTCCGAAATCTACGGGGGACTCTCGAGTGTTTGGGATTACGGCCCCGTTGGAGTTGAACTCAAACGCAACGTAAAAGACGTTTGGTGGAAGTCTATGGTGCGCGAACGTGACGACGTTGTCGGCATGGACGCGTCGATTCTTATGCACCCCGATATCTGGGTGGCGTCAGGTCACGTCGACAGCTTTTCCGACCCGCTCGTCGAATGTCAGGAATGCAACCGTCGATTCCGTCAGGATCAGCTCGATAGCGAAGCCTGCCCAAACTGTGGCGGTGCCTTTGGTGAACCTCGACAGTTCAACCTGATGTTCAAGACATTCTTGGGCCCTGTTGAAGACTCCAGCGCAACCGTATACCTACGACCCGAAACTGCTCAGGCGATTTTTGTGAACTTCGAGAACGTGCAGACCACCTCTCGCAAGAAAATTCCGTTCGGTATCGCACAGCTAGGTAAGTCGTTCCGAAACGAGATCACTCCCGGTAACTTCACATTCCGAACTCGTGAGTTCGAGCAGATGGAACTTGAATTCTTCTGCGAGCCCGGCACCGACGAAGAGTGGCACGACTACTGGATGAACTTCTCAATGGATTGGTTCAAAAAGTACGGCATACGCGGTGAAAAGCTTTTGCTTCGCAACCACGAAGCCGACGAACTCCCTCACTACTCGAAGGCATCTGCCGACGTCGAGTACGAATTCCCCTGGGGTTGGGGTGAGCTCGAAACAATTTCAAACCGAACCGATTTCGACCTGAAAGCCCACGCTGAGAAGAGCGGAAAAGACCTTTCCTACTTCGACGATCAAAAGAAGGAACGATACGTTCCGTTCGTCGTCGAGCCTTCTATGGGTGCCGATCGTTCAGCACTCGCATTCCTCGCTGATGCCTACGACGAAGAGGGCGAAGGCAAGGAAATGCGGGTTGTTCTGCGCTTCCATCCCGACATCGCGCCGTTCCAAGTCGCAGTACTTCCGCTTTCGAAGAAGGACACGTTAAGTCCGACAGCGAAACGCGTACACGACCTGTTACGTCCACACTTCAACACGCAGTACGACGACACACAGAGCATTGGCCGACGCTACCGCCGCCAAGACGAAATCGGCACGCCGTTATGCGTAACAGTCGACTTCGACACTCTTGACGATGATTCAGTCACGATTCGAAACCGAGACACGATGGAGCAGATTCGAATCCCAATTGAAAATCTCGAATCGGCGATACGCGATTTGCTAAACCAAATGCGTGCCGACGCCCAGGGATAGCCAATAAATAGTTCAAACGTTTAGAGGAACAGCCGGCGTTTGGTGTGCGTAGAACTTAACAAGCACCAAACGCTCGGCCTCCTAGACGAGAACACCAAGAACCCGATCGCGCCGTTATCGGCATTAGCACATCAAATCTTTAACTCCTTGCCAATAACTATCATTGGTAAAACCATCTCGATGGACCATATTTCCAACATGACAACCACTACCTCCAACCGCAAGCGCACACTCAACCGCTTATGGCTGCTCACTTTGATCGGCATCGTCGCCATAGCGGCGGTTGCATGTGGCAGCGATGACGACGCCAAATCGATTGCGGAAGTTGCTGCTGGTGGGTCGAACGTAGAAGTTGGAACTGCTCCCGACGTCACTGGCGAGACATTCACACATGGCGATTTCAGTCTCGACCAACACGAAGGCAAACCTGTGTTGATTAACTTCTGGTTCCCATCATGCCCACCCTGCCGAGCTGAAATGCCCGACCTCCAGGCAGCATATGAGAAGTACGGAGACGACGTAGCGTTCATCGGGGTACAGCAACTCGGGCTCGATTCAGGCGCCAACGGGCAAGCATTCCTCCGTGAACTTGGCGTCGACTACCCGAACATGCCCGATCTAAAGTCCACTGTGCAATTCGAGTACGAAGTTTTCTCGTTCCCGAGCACGATCTTTCTAGACAAAAACCACAACATCGCCCGAAAGTGGACTGGCATCATCGGCGAAGAACAACTCGGCGAGCAGCTCGACGCCCTATTGGCTGGTTAGAGACCGAAACACCCGGTCAGCAGCGAACCACCCGCAAGACCTTGATGGCATAATCGCTCCATGTTTGGAGATATAGCAGCCGGCGATTGGATCATGTTGATCGTGCGATGGGCCCACGCAATTGGTGCCGTCGCATGGATCGGGGGAAGCGCGTTCTTCGCCTTCGTGCTTCGCCCTGTCGAAAGAGCGAATCCCGACCTTGTTCGACCAGTATTGAGACCTCTCGGTTCGGTCTATCGCGAACTCGTCGATATTTCGGTGATAGCGATCATTATCACCGGTCTAATTCTGATGTTCGACCGCCTGACCGGCAACGACGCTACAGCAGCGTGGTTCATCGTCCTGGGCGTAAAACTAGCGCTGGCAATCTGGATGTTCTACTTGGTTTGGCACTTTCGGCAGTCTGATTTCGACCCCATTGAACAACCAAAGGGATTCGCCGCTCGCCTATCGTGGCTCATCGGATACAACGCCATGTTGTTCTTCGGCGTCATCGTATTCTTCCTAGCGTCGATCCTGAGAGTCCTCTTCGAAAACTCAATTGCAAGCTAAGCGATCCCGCTAATTCCTGACCTATCCGATTCATCTGACAATTCAGCAATCGTCCGTCCGAACACCGGGTGCACAACATCGGGCGCAATCTGAGCAAGCGGAACCAACACAAACGCACGCTCATGCAATCGAGGGTGCGGAACCGTGACCCCGCTCGCTTCGATCACATTCTCTCCGTGCAAAAGTAAATCGAGATCTAACGTCCGTGAAGCGTTCTTCTCCTCGCGAGCACGGCCTAGCGCATACTCAATTGAAAGCAGATCGGTCACAACGTCTAACGGATCGAGCGTAGTGCTAATCGCCGCAACCTGATTCAGATAACGGGGTTGATATCCCTCCACGCCCCACGGCTTCGTTTCGAAAACAGAACTAAGCGCCGTGATCGGACCGATAGTCGCTAATCGTTCGACCGCGCCCTGAAGATTCCGAATCCGGTCGCCCAGATTGCTCCCCAGCCCGATGTACGCCGTCACAACTCCGCTAGGCATCTGGCGTACCGTCTCTCTGCTGCCGTGTAAGCGCATCACTCATCTTCACAACACTCACCATCTCTCGCATATCATGAACCCGCACGATATCTGCACCACCCTGAATCGCCAAAGCGACCGTGGCTGCCGTTCCGAATCGACGGTCGTCAACCGACTCCCCGGTTACCGCTCCAATAAACGACTTCCTCGACGTACCAATCAACACTGGAAGTGCCAACATGGCCCGCAACTCTGAGATGTTTCGCAGCAAAGCCATAGACTGTGCACCCGACTTAGCGAAGCCAACTCCCGGATCGACGATCACATGCGATCTTTCGACTCCCGCGCTCACCAATTCCTCGATAGAACGCCGTAGATCACCCAAAACATCCTCGACCACATCACCCTGATGCCCGCCTTGTCTGATGTGACTCACGATGATCGGAACCCCAGACTCGGCGAGCATTCCAGACATCGCAGCATCGCCAAGCATAGAAACGTCGTTCACCAACGAAGCACCCGCAGCAACAGCAGCGGCAGCAACAGTCGCCTTTCGAGTATCGATTGAAATTGGCACTTCCAACCGCCCGATCAATCCCTCGATAACCGGAACGACCCGAGCGATTTCGTTCTCAGCTTCTACGGGTTTGGCGTCTGGATAAATACTCACAGGTCGTGTCGACTCACCGCCAATATCGATGATGTCAGCGCCTTCGTCTTCCATCCGTAACGCCTGATCTACCGCCTGCTGCACTTCGCCCGTCGTAGGCAACACGCCATCACCCGAAAACGAATCTGGCGTAGCGTTCACGACTCCCATGACGTACGTGCGCTCTCCCCAAACGAAATCCCGTTCGCCAAGGCGCAGCGTTGATATAGATTTGTGAGGAGAATTAGCCATCGATCGCTTACGCGAATAAAACTGAGTATTGTCACGAATTCAAGTCGATTTTGGTCGAGATAACTTTTTCACAAAATCGACTACTAAATATTAACACTCACCTAGCAGCCAATAACCCCAATTCCAGAGTTGCTGCACAAGTTGACCTAAGTTAAGATTTGTTTGAGCTTTGCGCCCTTTCAAACAGCTGCACGCCGTTTGTTGCAAATTCGAACTACGCTCGAAGCAAATCCACTACCTGCGAGGCACTACGATAGCCACCGAATCTTCATCCGACGCCGCGAACGACAAAGTTGAACAGGTACAGCCATCGAAGCTAGACGATCTCAACGCTCGCCGCAAAAAGGCACACCTTGGCGGCGGCGAGAAGCGAATTGAATCTCAACACAAACGTGGAAAACTCACTGCACGAGAACGACTCGTCAGCTTTTTCGACGATGGCAGCTTCTCCGAACTCGATACTTTCGTAACCCATCGATCCACCGATCTCGGTCTCGAAAAGCAGCGTTTAGAAGGCGATGCAGTCGTCACAGGCCACGGCACAGTCGATGGTCGGCAGGTATTCGCATACGCCCAAGACTTCACCGTTCTCGGTGGATCGCTATCACTGGTAGCTGCTCAGAAAATTTCTAAAGTTATGGACCATGCAATGCGCATGGGCGCGCCGATCATCGGCATAAACGACTCGGGTGGAGCACGAATCCAAGAAGGAATCGATTCTCTCGCTGGCTACGGTGAAATCTTCAAGCGCAACACGCTCGCATCAGGAGTCGTTCCGCAAATCACGATCATCGCTGGCCCAGCAGCCGGCGGAGCCGTCTACTCACCTGCCCTAACCGACTTCATCTACATGGTCGAAGGCATCGGACAGATGTACATCACTGGTCCCGACGTGGTGAAATCCGTAACAGGCGAAGAGGTCTCACACGAGGATCTCGGTGGAGCCGCAACTCACGCCTCCCGAAGCGGAGTCGCACATTTCACTGCTGAATCCGAGGAAGCATGCTTCGCTCACGTTCGGCTGCTTCTTTCCTACCTTCCTTCCAATAACGCGGAAGGCGCCCCTGTATCAGAACCGGCTGACTCTCCCGACCGAGCAGACTCGTCACTGCGGGACGTTGTTCCAGAAGCAGCGAACCAGCCGTACGACGTGATGGACGTGATCACGAAAGTGGTCGACAACGGAGATTTCCTACCTGTTCACCACAACTTCGCCCCGAACGTTGTAGTTGGACTCGCTCGCATAGACGGTCGAAGCATCGGCATCGTCGCCAACCAAGCGAACCAGATGGCTGGAATGCTCGACATCGATGCCTCCGACAAAGCTGCTCGGTTCGTTCGATTCTGCGACGCCTTCAATATTCCAATTGTGACTTTGGTCGACGTTCCCGGCTTCATGCCAGGAACCCAGCAGGAATACGGCGGTCTCATCCGCCACGGAGCCAAATTGCTCTACGCTTACGTGGAAGCTACCGTTCCGAAGATTACTGTAATTCTCCGAAAAGCCTACGGCGGTGCCTACATCGTCATGGGCTCGAAGGAAATGCGAACCGACGTAAACCTCGCTTGGCCCGGATCGGAAATCGCCGTGATGGGGCCCGAAGGTGCCATCAACGTTATTGGCCGCCGGGAAATTGCTGCCGCTGATGATGCAGAAGCCAAACGCGCTGAGATGGTTGCCGATTATCGAGATCAGTTTGCAAATCCGTACGTCGCAGCCAACCGTGGCTACCTCGACGACGTTATCGACCCTGCACAAACTCGACCCGAACTCGTGAAAGCACTTCGAATGCTCGAATCGAAGGTCGATAGTCTTCCGCCGAAAAAACACGGAAATATCCCGCTCTAGTAGCCATTTGATGCCAGACAACACTCAAAGTAATACAGGACGAAAATATGCACCCAATACCGTTGGGAAGCAGGAGTTCGTAGATTCGATGAGTCGAATGGCGGCCGAAGTATGGGATTTCCACAATAGATTCGAAATCGGATCGGGTCAGTTTGAGGGTCAAAGCGCAACCGACATCGTCGCAAACCGCACAAGCATCCTCGATGAAGAGTTCAATGAATTAGCGCAAGCAATATCTGAAAAAGAAGGCGACGAAGCCGTTGCTGACGAAACAGCCGACATTCTGTTCGTAGCCATGGGGCATGCAGAAGCAATGGGCCGTCCGGGAATCGATGGGACCGACCGCGTCAGTAACAAAGCTGCCGCGAAGACCAGTGAAACCCATGCGATTCGGCCCGACACCGGAAAAGTATTACCTAGAGAAGGAAAACCTCACAAGTGGCAGTAACGACTCGATAGTTTTGAGTCGCAATACGTTGCAAATACACTTGGTGAGAAGCTGAGGAAGAAATAACTTATGAAGTTCAAAGTAACAGTAGTCGGTGCCGGATTTGTTGGTGCAACAACGGCTCAGCGAGTGTTCGAAACCGGCTATGCCGACGTCGTTCTTGTCGACATTGTTGAAGGCAAGCCTCAGGGCATCGCACTCGACATGCTCGAATCTGGCCCCGTTGTCGGAACCGACGCACAGATCAACGGAACCAACACATATGAAGACACCGCCGACTCCGACGTTGTAGTCGTAACCGCCGGTCTCCCGCGCAAACCCGGCATGAGCCGTGACGACCTCCTGCTCATCAACATGAAAATTGTTGGTTCTGTGACCGCAGAAGTCGCAAAATACTCACCAAACGCAATCCTGATCGTTGTCTCGAACCCGCTCGATGCGATGGTTCAGCACGCATACAAGGTAAGCGGATTCCCTAAGGAACGAGTTATCGGCATGGCCGGTATTCTCGACACCGCACGATTCCGCACTTTCCTCTCGCAGGAACTAAACGCATCAGTCACAAACGTATCTGCCTACGTTCTCGGTGGACACGGCGACACGATGGTTCCTCTAATCGGTTCAACCACAGTTGGTGGCGTTCCAGTAGCAAAACTGATCGAAGCAAACCGACTTGAAGAAATCGTTCAGCGAACTCGAGACGGTGGAGCCGAAATCGTAGGTCTCCTAAAGACCGGATCTGCCTACTACGCTCCTTCAGCAGCCGTCGCTCAGATGGTCGAAGCCGTTCTACTCGACCGCAAGGAGATTCTGCCTTGTGCGGCGTTCCTAGAGGGCGAATATGGCATTGACGGTCTCTACGCCGGAGTTCCAGTGAAGCTCGGAGCTGCAGGAATCGAAGAAATCATCGAAGTCGAACTATCCGACAGCGAAGCCGCAGCCCTAAAGGCATCAGCCGACTCCGTTCAGGAACTAGTCGACATCATGGCAAAAGCGTAAGTGGCATAGCCACGTTTTCTGAGAAATCGAGTTCGTTGATTGAAAAGCTACATCCGTTCTTCTGGAAAATAAGTAGTTGAAATCAAAGTGAGGCGACCTTTAAGGTCGCCTCACTCGTTCTACCGCCCACTGTCACCCTGAATTCATTTTCAGGGTCAAACGCTCAACCACACCTGATAAACACAATAAGAGAACATCCAAATGACCGGCAGGCTCACAGGAAAAACAGCAGTAGTTACAGCTGCGGCACAGGGAATCGGTGAAGCAACGGCACGAGCATTCGCCGCCGAGGGCGCTCAGGTCTGGGCGACCGACGTGAACACCGAAAAACTGGGTGCACTCGATACTGTCGAAGGCATCACGACTCATCGCTGCGACGTCACAAACGAAGCGTCAATCGCCGCTCTATTGGCTCACACTGGTGCTCCGGGTATCTTGTTCAACTGCGCTGGGTACGTTGCTGTGGGAACGATTCTCACTTCAACTGAAAAAGACTGGGATTTCTCTTTTGAACTAAACGTGAAGTCACTTTTCCACATGCTTCGAGCCTATCTTCCACCAATGATCAACAACGGCGGTGGCTCAATCATCAACATGGCGTCTCTTTCGTCTCACCTGCTCGGTGTCCCCGAACGCGCTGCTTACACAGCGACAAAAGCGGCCGTGATAGGAATAACCAAGTCGGTCGCTAAGGACTATCTCACTGACAACATCCGAGTGAATGCCATCGCTCCGGCAACCGTCGAAACACCATCTTTACAAGACAGAATCAACGCCACCGGCGATGCCAAAGCAGCCCGCGCTGCCTTCATCGCCCGACAGCCAATGGGTCGTGTTGGAACGCCCCAAGAGATCGCACATCTGGCCGTCTACCTCGCCTCAGACGAATCGTCATACACCACCGGACAAATCCACGTCATCGATGGAGCTATGAGCCTGTAATAAGTATCAGAATATAATTGGGAACGATCTAATTCGGAAACGAAGCCTCTATTTGTTGTTTCACGTTTCTATAGTCATATTCGTAATCTCCCTGATAGTGCCATCTTTATCCCCCATACCACCGCAGTTGATTTAAGGGGATCTAGTCTCACTGATTTGGCAATCCTCTAACCGGGCGTTGGTTCCGAATACGGTTTCCCATCCTGTGATTTTTCCAGTAACAGTTATCGAGTCTTCGGGCCTGAGGTCGAGAAACGCACTAGCCGCAGAACCAACGAACAAAAAAAGCCCCGAAGATCTCTTCTGGGGCTTTTTCATATCTATACCAAAGGAAAGAACTAAACCCGTGTGGGCAAAGCCTCTGCCTTTCGAACTATTTCTTTGGTCGAAACGATGTGCTTCTGAAGACCCAGAGTCTTCTCGCTCATGCCCATCGCCAACCCAATCAACTGAGGAACGTGGATAACAGGCAAATCTGCCTTATCGCCACGAACCTGCTTACGAGCCTTAGGCTGGTATCCGTCGAGGTTCAAGTGACACAACGGGCAGGGAGTGACCATAGCATCGGCGCCAAGATCCTTCGCAGTACCAGTATGATTCGCAACCATCTTCATCGAGTTCGCCTGATTGATAAATAGAATCGGGAATCCGCAGCAAGCAGTCTTGCCAGCAAAGTCAGTCACATTTCCACCAACAGATTCAATCAAATCTTCGAGAGAAGTCTCACGGGTTGGATTTGCCTTGAACTCAAGCGCATCGGTCGGTCTAACCATGTAGCAACCGTAAAACGGAGCCATGTTCATTCCAGTGAGCTCGCGAGTGAACGTCTCTTTTAGCTTCTCAAGACCAATGTCCTCTATCAAAGCCCACAAAAGGTGCTTCACGGATGTTGTGCCTTTGTACTCAAGTCCCTCTGCTGCGAGGTGCTTGTTCACCTCCGCAAGGTACTCAGGGTCCTTCTTCACACGGTGATTAGCCTGACTCATCACCCCTTGGCAGGTGGAGCACAGAACCATTATCGGCAGCCCCATCTGTTCGGCCATAGCGAAGGTTCGAACATTCAAGATGTCACCCATCTTGAGGTTCTTTTCCTGCAATACACCTGCGCCGGTACAAGCTGCCTTTGTCAATTCAACATGCTCAATTCCGAGCCTATCCATAACGGCGAGTGCGGAATCGTACAGTTCGGGAGCGCCACCTCGGGCGACACATCCAGGATAAAAAGCGTACTTCATTAGGATTCATCCTCCACGCTCTTGTAGAGGTCTTTCACTTTTTGATTGTCTTCAGATTTGTGCGGCATCAACGGTGGCAACTTGCCCTTTCGCATTGCAGCGATTCCAATAGGAGCGAGATCGAGCAATCGCGGAAGGTTTGTCCAACCCGCAGAATCAATCGCCAGACGAGTTTCGTCTAAGCGTCCATTCTTTTTTACAGAGTTATAGAACGATTCAGTATGGTGATACCCAGGGGTATTCGTATTACCTGCTTTGATTGCAGCCTCACGCAACTCCATGATTCTGTCCATAGGCGCAACACCTTTAGGGCAAACATCGACACACTTCATGCAGCGTGTGCAGTCCCACATTCCGCCATCTTCGTCGTTGAGCATCTTCAGACGCTCATCACGTTTACCGTCACGAGGGTCTTCCGTGAAGCGCCATGCTTTCGCAAGCGCAGCGGGTCCGATGAAATTAGCATCGACTTCAAGCACCGTACAGTCAGATACACAGCAACCGCACATGATGCAGTTCATCGAAGTGAGAAGGTTTTCCATCGACGAGTTCGATGCGATGTACTCGCCTTGTGCAGGCACATGGTCAGGTTGCAAGAACGGCTCAACTCGCTTGATCTGCGAGAAGAACGTATCGAGCGATACTACGAGGTCTTTCACAACGTGCTGGTTACCCATCGGCTCAATAATCAACTGCTCACCGTTTGGAGCAACGTCGATCACTCGAGTCTTGCAAACCAGCTTGGCGCTGCCGTTCACCTTCATTCCGCATGATCCGCAGATCGAAGCTCGGCATGCGCAGCGCATTGCCAGAGTTCCGTCATTCTGCTCTCGGACTTCGATTAGAGAGTCCAAAACCGTTGAATCCGGATGAACATCAACTTCATATTCCTGCCACCAGGTCTTACCACCTGAATCAGCGGGGTCGTATCGCTTTACCTTCAGTTTGACGTTGATAGTCTGTTGCTCGGTAGCTTGCTTCGCGTCTGGCATTTAGTAGACCCTCTTTACTGGTTCCCACTGCGTGATTTTCACATCAGAAGTTTCAACACGAACACCGTCCTCGGCTTCATCGTCTTGATACATGAGGGTGTGTTTCAGCCAATTTTCATCATCACGTTCAGTGATGTCGGTTCGGAAGTGCGCTCCGCGGCTCTCTTTACGAGTTAGCGCCCCGGCGACAACAGCCTCGGCACAATCAACCATGAATTCAAGCTCTAGACCGAACATAAGGTCGGTATTGAATACCTTTCCCTTATTTTCGATCGAAAAGCCACCCATTCGAGACTTCACGTTCTTGAGGTTCTCTAGTGCACCTTCCATAGACGCTTGGTCACGGAATACTCCGATGCCCTTCGTCATGCCACGAGCCATATCGTCTCGGACAGTTGCGACTCGCTCGCCTTTCGGTCGGTCAAGCAACGCTTGCAATCGAGCATTCTCGCTTGCGAGATCTTCCTCTGTCTTCGAATGAGCACGAACGCTCTTGATGTACTCAACAGCGTGTACGCCCGACCGTCGACCGAATACGACAGTGTCAAGCAGTGAGTTAGCACCCAAGCGGTTGGCACCGTGAACACTAACGTTTGCACATTCACCAGCTGCGTAAAGACCAGGAACGTTCGTCGCACCATTAACGTCGGTCTTAATACCGCCCATGATGTAGTGCATTCCAGGCTGAACCGGCACTGGCTGTTCTGCCATATCGATTCCTAAGAATTCGACTGATACCTCCTGAAGATATCCGAGTTTCGCCTCGATGTAGGATCGACCCAAATGACGCAGGTCGAGAAGAACGTTTCCGTCGATTCCCCTCCCCTCGTCGATCTCAGTCTGCTCAGCACGAGAAACAACGTCTCGTGAAGCAAGTTCCATATAGTCGGGAGCAGTTTTTTCCATGAACCGTTCGCCAGAAGCATTGAGAAGGTACGCACCCTCACCACGAGCTGCCTCCGACATCAGAATGCCGGTTCGAGCTAGCGTCGTTGGGTGGTACTGGATCATCTCCATATCCATCAACGGAACACCTGCTCGGTAAGCAAGCGAAAGACCATCACCAGTACAGATCAGTGCGTTGGTGGAAGGTTCAAATACACGACCTGCGCCACCGGCTGCCATGATGACTGCCTTGGCCCTTATCGTGTGCATCTCGCCCGTCTTCAGGTCGATTGCGACCACACCACGGCAAGCGCCGTCTTCGATTATGAGCTTAGTGACGAACCACTCTTCGTAAACATTGAGTCCAAGCTTGAGCGACTGCTCGAAGAGGACATGAAGAATGGCTGATCCGGTGATGGCTCCAACGAAGAATGTTCGAGCAACCTTCTGACCACCAAACGCACGTGTGCCGAGTTTGCCGTCTTCTCCACGGCTGAAAATAACTCCCATGCGTTCGAGTTCGAGCACAGCCTCACCGGCTTCACTCGACATAACCTCAACCGCATCTTGGTCGGCTAGGAAGTCACTACCCTTGATCGTATCGTAGGCGTGCCCTTCCCACTCATCACCACGGTCTGTGAGCGGAGCGTTGATTCCACCCTGAGCAGCGTTTGAGTGGCTGCGCACGGGGTGAACTTTCGAAATAACCGCAACGTCAGCACCTGCACGCGTAACTTCAACAGCAGCCCTGAGCCCGGCGAGTCCTCCACCGATAATCAGAACATCATGCTCATACATAGGCTCGCCTCGCGCTGCGCTCGTTATTTGGTTTAATCATTTTTTTCAGCCCTTGATGTGTTCTGTGTACACATATTGAGCCGACAGCAATGCTGCTATCGACATCTGATCTTCAAGTTCGCCTGATGAAATCAATCGTTGAATGTCTTTGAAATCGACTTCTTCAACAACAATGTCCTCTCCATCATCGGAGGGCAATGGTGCTAATTCGAGTTCAGTTGCAATGTACATGTACGAATACTCAGTTGAGTATCCAGGTGCGACCCAGGAACCACCGATTGAAATTAGTTTTCCGGCTTTGTATCCAACCTCTTCTTGCAATTCCCGGTGGGCAGTTACCTCCGGGCTCTCGCCTACTTCTCTCGTTCCAGCCGATGCTTCTAAAAGAAATCGTTCAGCCGCTTGTCGGTACTGCCGAATAAGTAGAACCTTCCCATCGTCTGTGATGGGAATAAGAACTACCGAACCAGGATGTTCAACAATCTCGCGATCAAACTCAGGGCCATCTTCGATTCGTGCAGTATCCACTCGTAGAGAGATTCTAGTTCCCTCATACTTGCGGTTTACAGACACTGTGGTCGGGCGTTTAGGTCGCAAAACTTAGTTATATTACCGAATTTCCAGCGACTAAATACGCCGTCGAGGTGGACTTTTAACGGAACCTTTTCGCAACTCTAGCCGAGTCGACAAATCTCCCCAGAAATCTGCCGCAGGTTTACGACGCAAGAAAGCTGCGAAATCACCGCTCTGAGTAATCGTGACCATCTCACCTGCACTAAGTGTGTGATCGATGAAACCATCGGCGTTTAAAGTCGCATCTTCATACGCCTCAACAGTAAGCTCAACAGTTGAAGACGACTGCAAAATCGCCCCTCCAAATTGACTCATATGAGAAGCAATCGGTTTTACGAGAAAATCTTTGGAGGTCGGATCCATCACAGGACCACCAAGCGCAAGGCTGTAACCTGTCGAACCGGTAGCGGTCGAAACAACAACGCCATCGCCGCGGTATGTGGCTAGGTGAACACCATCGACAACCGTGCTCACTTCGATCACTCTAAGCGTCGCCCCGCGTGCCAGAGTGACATCGTTCAAGGCAAGTATAGGATCTGAATCTCCGTCCGTACGGGAGATAACAGCTTTCAGCATGAACCGATGTTCGATCCGTGCGTTGCCTTCCAAGTACCAGCCAACTTCGCCGACAGCATCCTCATTTTCGATATCGCTCATGAAGCCGACTCGACCCATATTGATACCGAGAATTGGTATGTCGCGAGATGCAGCGGCATGCGCGCCACGAAGAATCGTGCCATCGCCGCCGATAGTCACGATCAAATCTGAGTTGGCGAGTTCCGCTTCACGTTCGTGGAGATCTGATTGAGTAGCCAACCACCAATTGCGACCATCCGGGTAGGCGGTCGTGAGTTTACAGGCGAGTTCGCCCGCTTCAGCAAGTTCGCCGTTGTGAACGATTCCGATGTTGTGATAGCTGGCCATATTGGTAGATAACGGTCCAAAGTGCCGGTTTCGAATCGAAGTTTACATCCCCTAGGACATTTCCCTGACGTGCAAAGAGACCAGATGCCTACTATCCCGTAATCATCGCAGGAACTATCGAGAGTGCCTTTTCGGCAAGATCAAGCATGAGGAACGGCGCAAGGCCGAACACACCAGCTCCGATCGCTGCGAAGCCAGCAGCCACCAAAATCGGCTTATCGGCACTGAACTGCGATTCGTCTACAGCGTCTTCGAACACAATCGCCCGAATCACACGCAGGTAGTAGTAAGCAGCAATAACAGTGTTCATCACACCGATCACCACGAGCCATGTCAGATTAGCGTTTAGCGCCGCGCCGAAGACCACAACCTTTGTCATAAACCCAACGGTCGGCGGCATACCAAGAAGTGACAATAACCCAAATACGAGAAGCCCGGCCAATAGAGGCGATCGCTTCAGCAGACCGTTCAGCCCTGCAATTGAGTCATCGTTTGTTCGCGATGTGATAGCTATCACCGCAAAGAACACAGCCAAATTCGTAAACGCATACCCAGCTAGGTAGTATAAAACGCTCTGCGGACCCGCTCCGGCAGACGTAGCTCCGACCTGATTGGCAGGAACAGAAGCCAGACCAACCAAAATGTAACCCGCCTGAGCAATTGTTGAATAGCCCAACAGTCGTTTGATGTTCGATTGAGATAACGCCAGCGTGTTACCGAGAGTCATCGTTACAGCAGCGAGAATCGCAAAAAGTCCCGACCAGTCTTGCATCAGGTTCGCATCGCCAAATGCAACGTACATGATTCGCATAATCACAGCAAAAGCAGCGGCTTTGGATGCTACCGATAGGAATGCAGCCACAGGAGTCGGAGCTCCCTGATAAACGTCTGGAACCCACATTTGCCAAGGAACGACAGCCATCTTGAAGCCGAACCCAGCAACTATCATGATGACCGATAACAGAACTGCGTAAGAACCGAACGGCACTCCGGGCTCGGTCGGCAGAACGGCGAGCCGTTCCATAATCAAATGAAGGTTCGTGCTTCCGGTGTAACCGTAGATGTAGGCGAATCCGTAAAGCAAAAGCGCACTTGAAATCGCCGAGAGAACAAAGAATTTCGTTCCCGCCTCGACACCCTGCTTAGATCGGTGGATCGCTGCAAGTGCGACGACAGGAAGCGCCGTGAGTTCCAGAGCAACGTAGATCGTAATCAACTCTGTTGCCGAAACCAGAATCATCATGCCCGTCACGGAAAGCAGTACGAGAGAAACGAATTCGCCGCCGTAGTCCTTCATCCGATCACTTGCGATGTATTTTGCCGAAGCGAGAATCGTTCCTGCCATCACCGTGAGCAGAATGAACTTGAAGAAAAGTGAAAATCGATCAGCTTCAAATGTATCGAAAAGTGCCGGACCGGTTGCAGGATCGCCAAACCAACCGTTCCAGAGATTCAGCGTAAGAATCAGAGGAACTACGAGACCAACAAACGCGACAGTCGATACCTTCGCCATACTACGCGTGACAAGATCAACAGATATTACGACCAGTGCCAATAGGGCCATGGCTATTTCAGGGGACAGTACCCAGAAGTCCTGTGCAGTCATTACCTAACCACCGCCTGAATACCAATATCGAACATATCTGTGATCACTGAAGGCCAAATTCCAACTATGAAAATAGGAGCCGCCAACGCAATGACGGGGACCATGTCGACCCAGTTGGCGTCGGTAAGATTGTCGTAAACCTCGTCGGAAATACCGGGGCTAGTAGGACGTGCGCCAAAGAACACTCTCTGAACCATCCAAAGCGTGTAACCGGCAGCGAGTACGACACCGAATGCCGACACTCCCGTTGCCCACGGCCATACAGAGAATGTGCCCAAGAAGATCATGATTTCAGCTACGAATCCCGAAAGCGCCGGAAGCCCTAGCGAACCAAACCCTGCGATCAAGAAGAAGATCGCTATCAAAGGCATCTTCTTCCACAACCCACCAAGGTGAGGAATATGACGTGTGTGAGTGCGGTCGTACGAAAGACCGACCATCAAGAACGCCAGTCCCGTAATAGTACCGTGGGTGAACATCTGTAATGCAGCACCGTTCAAACCGGCCGTCGAAGTCTCGACTGCCGACGAACCGACAGCGGCGACACCCAACATAACGAATCCCATGTGACTTATCGAACTATAAGCAATAAGCCGTTTCATATCCGTTTGGCGAATCGTAATGATTCCGCCATAGATCACTGAAACCGCCGCTACAACCGCCATATACCCGGCAACGTCATGAATCGTAAATCCTTTAGTCTCCTGGAAGAAGCCAAGGCTGATTCGAAGTAGTCCGTACCCAGCCATCTTCAGCAGAACGCCCGCAAGCATTACAGATACAGCAGTCGGAGCGTCGGTATGGGCGTCAGGCAGCCAACTGTGAACAGGCCATAAAGGCAATTTCACTGCGAACGCTATGAAGAAGAATGTGAAAATAAGCGCGGCAGGAACTACAAGATCCGCACCAGCTATTAACTCAGGGACACCCACGATTCCGAGTTCCGGAATCGAAACCATTGCCAATGTGTTCACACCAGGTGTCACGTAGATGGCCAATATGCCGACGAGCATGAACGCTCCACCAGCCAGAGTAAACAAAACAAACTTCATCGCTGAGTAACGAGGACGTCCACTACCCCAAATGGCAATGAGCATGAACATTGGAATCAGTTCAAACTCGAAGAAAATGAAGAACAGCATCAAATCTAGCGAAACGAATACACCTAACACTGACGTCTGAAGCAGCAGCAACCACATGAAGTACTCGCGCAAACGCTTCTTGATTCGCCACGAACCAAGCGCAGCTGCCATTCCGAGAATTCCGGTGAGCAATACAAGTGGTGCGCTCAAACCATCGACACCAATCAGATACGAAGACCGAAGTGCATCGATAGGAATCCAGCGTTCCAAATAGTCGATCATCTGGACGCCAGCTAGGTCTTGGTCATAGCCAACGAACACCATAACGGTCAATACGAACGTAACGACAGTCGCACCGATCGAGATCCAGCGGATCTGTTGATCAGAGTTTTTGCCGCGTGCGAAGATCGCCACCAACAGCCCAACAGCTGCAGGTAGGAACACCGTTATCGTCAGCAACCCATCAAACACGGGCGACCTCCAATGCAGTATTTCGGAAATATTCTGTTTTGCTTGCGCTAAATTCCAAGTGCGTTATTAGCCCCATAGCAAGAACGCTGCTACTACTGCGACCACGCCGATGACCATGCCAACTGCGTAAGTCTGTGTCTGACCGTTTTGAACCAGTGCCCCACTCTTTCCGATTCGACTTACCCAATTCGAAAGGTGAACGTTTGCGTTGTCGATCCAGTGCTCATCGAACCATCGCAACGCATCTGCTACATACTTGTAGAAGCCTTTGCGGACGATGATGTTCTCGTACACTTCATCGAAGTAGTACTTGCGGAACATGAGCTTGTAGATCGGCTGGAATCGAGCTCCCATAGTTGTCGGCGAGATCGATCCCTTTACGTACATGAGATAAGCAAGACCAATACCGGCCAACGCCAGAACAGTCGAAATACCAGCGACCATGTAGTTGAATTCAGGTGCAGCACCAGCGTGCTCTGCTGCCGAATGACCACCGTCCGCATCCAAAGGGAACACATCGTGGTTCTCGACAGTCACATAGTGAGCAAATGCGTGCTTGTCGATTCCGCCAACTTCGATTACAGGGTTCGAGAAGAAACCTATACCAATTGCGAGTACCGCAAGAATCATGATCGGGGCAACCATCAACCAAGGCGATTCGCCAAAGTGGGAATGTGCGCTGCCGACTGGAGCTGGATCTCCAGCGACCTCAGCATCCTTCATTTCCTGCTCTCCCCCACCCTTCCACTCGCCGTGGAACGTAAGGAATATGGCTCGAAACATGTAGAAAGCTGTCATTAATGCAGCGACTAGACCAAGTGCCAGAACTATGTCACCGGTGGTTGTGCCGACTTCGGCAGCATGGCCCAGAATTTCGTCTTTAGACCAGAACCCTGAGAACGGGAATAATCCGGCAAGACTCAAGCTAGCGATAATCATCCCCCAGTAGGTTTTCGGCATGTGCCTCTTCAAGCCGCCCATGTAGTTCATGTTGAACGTACCTGAAGCGTGGTGAACCGAACCCGCGCCCAAAAACAAAGCTGCTTTGAAGAATGCGTGAGTGAACAAATGGAATAGAGCTGGAGCATAAGCACCGACTCCCAAAGCCAGCATCATGTAGCCGAGCTGAGAGATGGTCGAATACGCCAACACACGCTTTATATCGTTCGCCACTAAGCCCATAGTTGCCGCAAATACAGCAGTAAACCCACCGATTAGTGCAACAAGAATCATGATGTCCGAGTGCTCGAACAGCGGGAAGAACCGTGCGATAAGGAACACACCGGCTGTGACCATCGTCGCCGAATGAATCAAAGCAGATACAGAGGTTGGGCCTTCCATAGCGTCGGGAAGCCAGTTATGCAGTGGGAATTGAGCCGATTTACCAATCGCACCAGCCAGAAGACCAAGTGAAACCCATGTTGCGACTGAAACTGCAATGTGACCGGCTTCAATAGCGTGGTACAACGTCATGATGTCCATGTACGACGAGTCTTGCGAGTAGAGATACAGAATTCCCAGAAGGAATCCGAAGTCACCGAACCTCGTCATCAGGAACGCCTTCTTGGCAGCCGCAGCAGCCGTCGGTCGATCCATCCAGAACCCAATCAACAAGTATGACGAAACACCAACAAGCTCCCAGAAGACAAAAATTTGAATCATGTTATTCGAAAGAACAAGACCCAACATCGACGCTGTGAACAACGCCATGTAAGTGAAGTAGCGGGTGTAGCTCTTATCGCCATGCATGTACGCCTGTCCGTAAATCTGAACAAGCAAGCTGACTCCGCTCACAACTACAAGCATGATCGATGTCAGTTGGTCGATCATCAGACCAAACGTGAGATTCAGACCGCCGATAGCGATCCAATCATGCGATTCAAGATGCAGCGGGCCGTCGGACATCACTGTGCCAAGTGTCATCAGCGACAGAACAAATGATCCGCCAATTGCAGCAACCGTGATGTAACCGGCGTACTTAGAGTTCGATCCTACTAAGGCGCGCACCAACACTCCATTCACCAGCATTGCGGCGATGGGAAGAGCGATTATTAGCCAGGCTAAACCTTCAGTAATCAACAGATAGTCCCTGTTACAGCTTTCTCAAAATTTCGTCGGCAACGTGTTCTCGACCTTTTGGAACCATCACCCGGAACGACGCATCTTCAGCCCAGTCGAGGATATCGCCCTCAGGGATGAGCTTAGTCGGCAGACCTTCTCCTTCGAGTAGGTCTTTCCACATCTGCGCAGAAATTAGGTTTGGTGTCTTCTTGTAGTCAACCCACATAGCTAGTTCTTCATCTCAGAGGCATCGGTAATTTCTACCGATTCCGTTGCTCGATACATTGCGAACACTAGAGCGAAAGCCAACGCAGCCTCACCGGCAGCGACAGCAGTTACAAATATTGCGAACACATGACCAGTCAAAGCAGATCGAATGGCTTCGGCGGTCAAAGGATCGCCGCTCAACAACTCGGCAGCAGGGGTGAATCGGCTAAAACCAACCGCAGCAATCACCACACCGTTGAACATAAGTTCAAGCGACATAATCACCGTTATTAGGCTTCGACGTGAAACTGCCCCATATGCACCGATGGCGAACAATGCGCCTGAAACTAGAAGTACGCTTTCGATTGTCATACCGAAGCACCTCCATTCTTAGTGGCTGGTTCAGGCTCTTCGGTCGATTTTCGCTCACGCATCAATAGCAATCCGCCAATCAACGCGGCGATGAGAAGCAATCCGATGATCTCGAAGGCAAGCATGTACTTGCGAACGAGCATCACACCAATAGCTCCAGTACTATCAACGAATACACCATCGTTTTCGATGACAACGTCGCTGTCGCCGAGAGGCGCATCAGTGAAGATTTCGATTTCATCACCTGTTCCAACCTCAACGAAGCCTTCAGTTAGCGCAGCAATAGCGATGGAATCAGTAATATCGTCCATCGAAGACCACTCTGTGTTGTAAGCAGTAAATGCGAGCGCAGCAAAGATCAGCACGGCCACTACTGCACCAACGAGCCTGCCCTGAGCTGGACGACTTCCTGATGCAATGTCTTGAATGAACATCACTGCGAACGCCATGAGCACAGATATCGCCCCGACGTACACAAGAATCTGCACGACGCCAACAAATTCGGCACTAAGTACGAAATACAAAATTCCTACACCAAGGAACGACCCCGCCAGCGCAATTGCTGCACGAAACACGTCGCGCTGAGTGACTACGATCGCAGCAAGTCCGATCGTCATCGCTGATGCTGCCCAGAACACGATAGTCGTTAGTGTCGAAACCTCCATCATCGGCATCATCGTTCGTCGACCCACTTCCGCTTGAGGTCTTCATCAGACGGACGTTCGTGACGACCGGCATCGTGGAAATCTTCGATCGTTTCTGCAAACGGATCGAATCCTTTTTCCTCGAACTGAGGCCTGTAGAAAGAGCTCGGTCGCTTCGGAGCGTCGAACAAATCTTCCTTCGTGATAATTAGCTCATCACGCACGTACCTCGATCGCTCGAAGCTCGTACCCATGTGCAGAGCGTCGTAAGGACAAGCCTCAACGCAGAGGCCACAGAACATGCAGCGCCCGATATCGATATCAAAGACGTCGAGTTTGTAGCTCTCACCCTCCTGAGCATCGATCTTACCAGGAACGCTAACGATCTCAATAATTCCTAAGGGGCAGTACTTTGCACAGCTAGCACACGCGGTACAGCGGTCTTCAAAAAATGTGAATTCGTTTCCGCGAAATCGAGCCGATTGTTTCACTGCTACAGGAACGGTCGCTAGTCCAGCAATCGCCTTCATCGAATCAGCTGGCTTCTTCACCAAGAACTGGAACGGGTTCATTCCGGCAGCTTTTGCTGCACCAATCAGACCCACGTGGCGATCTGGGTACTGTTCAGTAACCGCAGGTCGCAGGAAGTTCTTTAGCGTAACCATGAAGCCGCGAGGCAAACCAAGACCGATCATTAGTCGCCTCCTTCTGG
Organism: Chloroflexota bacterium; assembly: GCA_018673955.1. Taxonomy (GTDB): domain Bacteria; phylum Chloroflexota; class Dehalococcoidia; order Lucifugimonadales; family Lucifugimonadaceae; genus Lucifugimonas. The sequence continues at coordinate 34,519 of JABHBJ010000069.1, forward strand.
AGATGGGGCTTGTGCCGATGATGATTCTGCACCTAGAACCGAGGAAGCCGGAATCGACTCGCTACCGACCGGGTAGGAAGGCACATTCGGATCAGGCAGTGGCTGGTCGTACGGTGCAGTACCGAGCAACTTGCTTACCAAATAGATAGATATGATCGCTACAGGCCAGTTGATAGCCGCCATCGCCCACAACTGAGAAGTGGTTGGTTGTGGCCAGATAGCTATCAAGATTGCAGTCACGATGATGTTGATCATGGTCAACTCGAAAAGACCCTTCCAAGCGAATTTCAACACTTGGTCGACACGCAATCGAGGCAGCGTCATTCGGAACCAAATAATGACGAACAACACCGCAATCAGCTTTGCACCGAACCAGAAGTGCGAAGGAATCGGGTCAAACCCCCGCCATCCGCTCAAGAACAACGTGGTGATTATTGCAGATGTACTTATTTCAGCCATGAACTCAGCAAGGAAGAACAGACCAAACTTCATACTGGCATAGTCGTTCAAATAACCGGCAGCAAGTTCCGATTCAGCCTCAGTAAGGTCGAACGGCGCACGCGCCATCTCTGCCATAGCAGCGATGAAGAACACAAAGAACCCAAGCGGCTGCACCAATATAAACGGCACGCCCTGAGCCGCGATGATATCCCCGAGGGACATTGATCCAGCGAGCATGATTACACCAACAACCGCCAAAGCCATCGGTATTTCGTAGCTAATCAACAGTGCGACAGATCGCAACGCCGAAAGAATCGCTATTCGGTTACCTGATGACCATGCGGCAGTTAGAACAGCAAGCGTCGTCAATGAGGTTATCGCCATGATGAACAAGACACCGACGTTCAAATCGGCGACATATGTACCAACACCAAAAGGAATAACAGAGAAAACCAACAACGCCGGAGTAGCGATCAAGATCGGAGCGAGGTTGAATAAAATTCGGTCTGCATCGGCAGGAACAACATCCTCTTTGAACATTGTTTTGACGGCGTCAGCAACCGAGGTAAGCGTTCCGAACGGCCCCCACCTGTTAGGTCCTGTTCGTGACTGGAAACGACCGAACAAACGTCGTTCTCCCCAGATCAATACGATCACACCACCCAGAATACCGTTCACTACCAATCCGATGATCGCCAGCGCTGCTAGCAGGAACGCTAACCATTCCAACCCGCCGGGCAAGAACCCGTCGGAGTAGCCACGGCTAGCACAACTGGAGCTATCACCAGCGAGTACACAATAAATATTTCGCCAGAGCGAGTTATCGAGGAAGGCCTGACCCATTACCGGTCCACCTCGCCCATGTTCAAATCGACGCTACCAAAAGTGACGAACAGGTCACCAAACTGACCACCGATCAACATGTCCCGTAGAAGAGTCAGGTTGATTAGCGAAGAAGCGCGAACGTGCATTCGGTATGGAGCAATTCCACCGTCACTCACAAGATAGAAACCGAGTTCGCCCTTCGAGCCTTCGATAGCAGCGTAAGCATCGCCGACGGGTGGTCGAATCAAGCGTGGAACATCGTCAAATGAAGGCCGAACTTCGCCCGGCTCGATCTGCTCGATGCACTGTCGGATGATCTTGACGCTTTCACGCGCTTCCTGAACCCGCACCCAGTAACGAGCGTAATTATCGGAGGCAGTGTGAAGTTTACGTTCGAAAGAAATACGATCGTAATAGTCGTACGGCGCACGATGTCGCAGATCCCAGTCGACTCCGCTCGCACGTAGCATGGGCCCAGTAATCGAGGCATTAATCAGCAGTTCTTTAGGAAGAACTGCAGTGCCCTTCGTACGTGAGAAAACGATTTCATTTCCGCTCAAGTAGGTTTCCAACTCGTCGATAGTGTTGACGATATCGTTTAGACCACGATCAAGAGCTGGCCAGAACTCGGAAGGCGCGTCCATGAACACTCCGCCGGGGCGCAAGTACGAGTTGGTGATGCGAGCACCACAAAGCATCTCGAACATATCAAGAATATTTTCACGCTCACGCATGGCGTAGATGAGTGGAGTTCCTAGTGCACCAAGATCCTGTAAAAGGAATCCCGTTGCCACCAAGTGACTAGCAATTCGCTGCAACTCACTAGCTATCATTCGCAGCCAAACACCGCGAGGTGAAGGCTCGATGCCCGCTAGCTTCTCAACAGCCAAAATGTAAGCCTGGTTGTTGAGCATCGACGACACGTAATCCATGCGGTCGGTAAGCGTAACGATCTGTGTGTACGTGCGTTCTTCAGCAAGCTTTTCTGAACCGCGGTGTAGATAGCCAAAAACCGGCTCTACATCGACAATTTCTTCACCATCGAACATGACTCGCATACGGAACACACCGTGAGTCGATGGGTGTTGAGGACCAAGGTTAACCGTTACTGGCTGTGTTCGAATCGCCATTACTCGGCACCTTCTTGGCTACCGGCTGCACCAGGAGCCGTCGAAGCAATCGACTGGTCGTAAGTAACGTAGTCCTTACGAAGGGGGTGCCCGGGATAGCCTTCCCACAGCATGATTCGCTTGTGGTTAGGGTGACCATCGAAACGGATGCCCATCAAATCCCAAACTTCACGCTCTTGATAATCAGCCCCTCGCCATATGGGCACAACGCTAGCTATCGAAGCCTCTGTTCTTCCATGCCCAACGCGTGATTTAAGCACAGCTGAAGCGTTCATTGGCAGCGAAGTAAGGTGATATACGACTTCAAAATGATCGATGTAATCGACTGCGGTAAGACTGCTGAGCAGGTCAAATTTAAACTCAGATCGAGTCTTCAAACCTTCGCACACAGTCGAAATAGATTCCGGCTTGAGCCAAACATCGGTACCTGCACTCGACTCTACAGAGCCCGGTGCGAAGGCCTCGATGGCTTCAGCTAACGCGTTTCCACTCCAAACGGTGGTCATTCGTGACCTGCCGCCTGCCCATTAAGGCTGTACCGACGAATCTTATCGTGAAGCTGCATTATGCCGTACAAAAGAGCATCCGGACGTGGAGGACAACCGGGAACGTAAACATCAACCGGCATGATGTGATTCACACCAGGCACAACCGAATAACTCTGGTAGTACGGACCGCCAGAAGTTGCACACACACCCATTGAAATAACCCAGCGCGGCTCAGCCATCTGGTCGTAAAGCCTTCGCAGAGGAACTGCCATCTTCCAAGTCAGAGTTCCAGCCACGATTAGCAGATCAGCCTGTCTCGGAGAAGCTCGCAAGGCCTCCATTCCGAATCGAGCGAGGTCGAAGCGTGCCATCGCAGCACTGATCATCTCGAACGAACAACAAGCAAGACCCGACTGCAGCGGGAATACTGAAGACTTCCGAGCCCAGTTAAGCAAATAGTCGACAGAACTTACGATTATGTTTTGTTTTAGATCGTCGGGAACTTCGAGGACTGGATCGGGAAACGGCTCAAGATGAGTCGACTTCATCTGATTTACAGACTCACCCTCAGTCCGATCAAGGTCGAGAGTAATCGACTGAAGTGCGCCTCTAGGGTCCGCACCAGCAGGTGTGCCGTATGGATCGATCAGTTTTGGGCCGGTCATTGGTTTGTCACCCACTCAAGAGCACCTTTTCGCCAGGCGTACACGTACGCGAAAGTCACGATAAGAAGGAAAACCAACACCGCCGTCAGCGCAGCAAATCCGAACTGGCTGCTCATTACGCCGTACTTAACCGCCCACGGAAACAAGAATACAGTTTCAACGTCGAATATCACGAACAGTAAGGCGTAGTGGTAGTAACGGAAGTTGAAGCGAGCCGGCCGATCGCTGAACGGAGGCATACCGCCTTCGTAAGCACTTTCTTTCACTGCTGTAGGGCGAGACGGCCGGATTTTAACGAACTGGGCCATATAGCTCATCATCAGCATCCCAATAGGGACGGTTACCGCCGCGGCGGCGAAAATGATGAGCAGCGCGTACTGCCTGAAATAATCCTCGAACATCAACTACTAAATTCAGTCCATCAAATACAGGTTAAAGAGCTTCGAAAAAGCCGGTTTGGAGCATAG
>JABHBJ010000070.1 GCA_018673955.1 Chloroflexota bacterium
AACGATTTCAACTTCAGTTACAAATCTCAGACCGGATCCAATCTCTCAATGCCTACTATCGCCTTTCTTGCCAATCTAGCCACAGCCGAACACAAACGACGTTGGGATCTACTGAACGAACACGCCCCCGACGGCGTGAACGTGGTGATCGCCGATCCAACCGCATCACCCGGGGAACTGATCGAGGCTCTCAAGGATGCTGACGCGGCAGTTCCGTGGCTCGCATCGATTCCACTAGATATTGCCGAACAACTCCCAAAGTTGAAGCTTGTACAACTTCTGACCGCCGGTTACGACTCGGTCGACGTAGTTGGACTAAGCAAACTCGGCATCAGCACTGCAAACAATGGCGGCTCGAACGCTATCTCCGTTTCTGAGCATGCAATGACACTCATGCTCAGCGTCTACCGGCGAATGATGGAATCATGGACCAACACGAAAGACGGCAACTGGCGCGACGGAGTTGATCAACTACCAGTCCGCACTGAAATTAACGGCAAAACAGTCGGCATAATCGGGTTCGGCAATATCGGTCGACAAGTCGCCCGACGACTCTCCGGATTCGACTGTGAAGTGCTCTACCACGATGCAATCGAACTAATGCCTGGGCGAGATCAAGAACTAGGTGCTCAAGCCGTCGATTTAGATCATCTATTGCGAGTAAGCGACATCGTGACAGTTCACGTTCCGCTAAACAGCTCAACCCGAGGCATGATGGGCGCCCGCGAGTTCGGTTTGATGAAGAAGACAGCCATATTCATCAATACATGCCGAGGTCCAGTCCACAACGAAGCCGACCTAATCAAAGCTCTCCAAGACGGCGAAATTGCTGGCACGGGGCTCGATGTTCTCGAAGAAGAACCAACCGACCCAAACAACCCGCTGCTCCACATGCCAACGTCGATCGTCACGCCGCATTGGGCAGGTGGAACCGGTGAAGGCAACGAGCGAGCAGTTGTGTTTGCACTGAGCAACCTTGAACGGCTGGCCGAAAACCGAAAGCTACTCTCGGTAGTCGATCCAGCATCGATCTTTTAGATCACGCTCAGCGGGCACCTATTGAGCGGTGTAACCACCATCAACGGGCAAATTCACGCCGGTGATGAACGACGCTTCGTCTGAGGCAAGGAACAACGCGGCATTGGCTATCTCTTTTGGTTCGCCAAGTCGCCCCATCGGGTGAAGTGACTTTAGACGCTCGTGCATATCGGCATCTTCTACCAAAGTGCTAACAAGCGGCGTGTAAGTAAATCCTGGACAAAGTGAATTCACCCGTATGCCCTGTTTTGCCAGCGCAACACTCATATCGCGAGTCATCTGCACGACTCCGCCTTTGGTGTGTGGATACGGGTTAAATCCGTCGCTTATTCCCTGCGCGTAGCCGACAAGACCAATAATCGACGCCAAGTTCACGATCGATCCCGAGTTCTGCGTCTTCATGTGATCGACCGCAAATCTAGACATCATCATCGTGCCTTTGAGATTCACGCTCACTACCCAGTCCCACGTCTTCTCGAAATCCCACTCTTTCGGTGCGTAGCGTGGAGTGACGCCAGCGCTGTTGACCAACACCTCTATACCGCCTAGTTTCGATATCGTATCGGTGATCATTCGCTCGCAGTCTTCACGCTTCGATACATCACCAGCCAACGCAATCGCATCTCCGCCAGCCGCGACTACCGAGTCAGCGACGGTCTGCGCAACTTCGAGTTTCAGATCAGAAACAGCGACCCGTGCACCTTCTTGTGCGAACAAATGGGCCATCGCATCGCCAAGTCCAGAGCCTCCGCCAGTGATATGCGCAATCTTGCCTTCGAGCCTACCTGCCATGTGAGATCTCCTGTTGTTAGTTCGCTAACGATCAGCAAACGAATTACGAAATTAGTGATTTTGAAGCCGATTCTAATTCCAGTTTGTAGTGCCGTGGAAGGCACCGAGCCGTAATATTGCCTGTATATGCCTTCAGGAACAAAGAAACGCGGTAATCCGCGCAACCGCCCGACAACCTCTCGATATAAAGCCGATCTGCAATCTAAGACCGACAAAAAAACGGAGTCGAAGAAAAAAACCGATGAGCCCAAAAAACCAAAGGGTTCAATTACTTACCCAATGCAACACGCTCGGGTAATGAGCAGGTTGTACGCGTTTACGATAGATCTCGGCCTTTTGATGATGATCATTTACATGGTCGCACCGAAGGCTAACGGAGCAATATTCAGCAATGATTCAGTTGCACCCAATCTATTTTTCTTACTTGGATACTTCATTATTCCGACCACTATTTGGGGTCGAACTCCCGGAAAATGGGTCGCAGGGATCATAGTTGTCGACTCCGAAGGTCGAACACCCGGCCCCGCCGCCATCCCGCGAGAAATGATCGGAAAACTTGTATCATATCTCGCAGCCGGAGTTGGAATTATCTGGTTAGTGTTCGATCCCAAACATCAGGGCTGGCATGACAAGATCGCCGGTACCTACGTGGTTGAGAACCCGTATTCTGGCGGTCCGCAGTTCATGAAAGACTTCTTCAAGACCGGCAAAAAGAAAAAAGCCGATGATGCTGAAGATAACAAGCCGACAGAATCCGACACAAAATAGTTCACCGGGAATACCCCGTAGATCTAAGGAAGCCCGAATGGCGATCTCTCGAAAAGTTCGAGAACAGATGAATAACAGCTCGTGGATTCGCAGAATGTTCGAACAAGGCATCGAACTGCGCAATATTCACGGAAATCAGAACGTATTCGATCTTTCTCTAGGAAACCCACTCTTAGAGCCGCCACCCGAGTTCAAAGCAGAACTACAACGCCTTATCGACGAAGAAGCCCCCGGCACTCACCGCTACATGCCCCAGGCCGGATTCCCTGAAGTGCGCGCCAAAGTCGCAGAAGTGCTGGCCGAAGAATCAGGAACCGCGTTCACCGGATCAGACGTTCTTATGACGGTTGGTGCAGCTGGCGGGATTAACACCATCCTTCGATCGATACTCGACAAAGACGACGAAGTCGTCCTGATAGCCCCGTTCTTCGGCGAATACGTGTTCTACGTCGAACATCAGACCGGCGTATCGAAAATCGCCACCTGCGACGAAAACTGGCTTCCCGATATCGCATCGCTAGAAGAAACGATTGGGCCTCGAACACGCGCCGTAATCATCAACTCACCAAACAATCCCACCGGAGTGATCTACCCGAAGGAATCTATAGCCGCGGTCGCAGCGGCAATACAACGGGCAGAAGAGAAGCACGGAACCGAGATTTACCTGATCTCCGACGAGCCGTACCGAAAGCTGATCTACACCGACGCACCCTACCCGTTCATCTTCGAACATCACCCACGATCGATCGTGGCAACGTCTCATTCCAAAGACCTCGGACTCGCCGGTGAACGAATCGGCTACGTCGCTGTGAACCCGAATGACCCTGGCAAGGCGGATCTACTCGACGCCTTGAACTTCTCGCTTCGCACCCTCGGATTCGTGAACGCTCCGGCGCTAATGCAGCGCGTGGTTGCCGGTTTACAAAGAGCGACGGTAGATGTCGATATCTACCGAAAGAAACGTGACTTATTCTACGGTTCGCTCACCAAAATTGGCTACGAGTGCGTGCAACCCGACGGCGCCTTCTTTGTATTCCCGAAATCACCAATTCCTGACGACACCGAGTTTGTCGCCGAGCTGCAAAAGGAACTCGTTCTCGTAGTTCCCGGCGTTGGATTTGGCACACCCGGATACTTCCGAGCGTCCTACTGCGTCGAAGATTGGGTCATCGAAGGGGCTGCCGACGGCTTCGAAAAGGTATTCGCACAGCTCACCAGCTAGCGTATTCGCCGTTACTTCTTAAGCGGCTCTTTGAGACCACTTCCGGTGATCGGCACGCACACGTTCGAATCTCGTTCTATCACACCCGAATCGATCAACTGCGCTAACCCAGCGAACGCGCCGGCAGACGTCATCTCGGCAAACACGCCTTCAGATGAAGCCAATCGCGTCTGCCACTCGGTCAACGATTCTTCAGAAACGGTGATTCCTGAGCCACCTGTTGCCCGAATCGCTTCGACCATCTCTTTGAGTCGTGGCGGCTTCGAAACTGCAATTCCCGATGCGTTTGTTGGTTGCACATCGTCATGCGACCACTCTTCACCGTTCAATGCAGCAATAACCGGGCGCACAGCATGAGCCTGAACGCCGTGAAATTTAGGAATTCTTTTGATAATTCCAGCTTCAAGAAGCTCTTGATATCCACGAACCATCCCGATCAACAGCGAACCGTTTCCCACAGGCAAAACGACGTGATCTATACCATCGTCCAGCACTTCCACTATTTCGTAGCTCGCAGCCTTCATTCCTTCTGAAAAATACGGACTCAGGTTGTGCGACATGTAGACAAGTCCACGGTCCTTCACGAACTCTTCTGCGGCGTCAGTAGCCGCCTGTCGAGCACCTTCGATCTTGTGAAGACTCGCACCAAATATCTGTATTTGATCAAGTTTTCCGCTAGCAGCGCTCGCCGGAGCAAACACATGCGCCTTCAGACCCGCAGCTGCCGCATAAGCAGAAAGCGAAGCCCCTGCATTACCAGATGAATCCTCGATGAACTCGGTAACGCCAAAATCACGACCCATCGTAGTGAGAACTGCCGAACCACGGTCTTTGAACGAACCGGTGGGCGCCATGAACTCAAGCTTCGCCCAAAGCGAACCCAATCCCAACTGCTCGCAGGTTTTATCAAGAAAGACCAGGGGCGTATCGCCTTCACCCAGCGAATTTGAATTTAACGGCTCGCCCATTGGCAATCGAGGCATTGCTCCATCGGGAGCATTCAAATATTCGACAGCGAACAGTCCACCACACTCAGAGCAAAACAAATCGGTGACAGAGGGGTCCTGATTCGACGAACAATCCAAGCAACTCAGCTTGTGATTAGGCACTTTAAACTTTGTCTCCGTCGGTCTTAGTTTTTTTCGTACTTTCTGATTCGATCACGGTATCTGCCGCGTCGCCATTATTGACTTGTGAAATCACGGCTTCTTCAGCCACTGTTTCTTCATCACCGGCGAGAGGCCGGAATCTCACGCCCGGACGAGCGAATCCTCCGCCTATTCCAACGGCGTGACCGTCTGCCCGCCAACAACAAACGCCAGAAATAGTGCCACCCGGCTCGAACCGAACAATGTTCATCCCACCACCGACAGCGTTCACCGGGGTCACTCGATGTCCTTTGGCAGCCACCGCAAATCGAACAGACTCAGGCACACCGACCTCGATTTCCACTTCCTGCCCTTGAGTCCACATTCGTGGAGCCTCGACGGCTTCCTGCGCAGACATCCGGTGGTCAATCAAGTTAACAATTGCCTGTAGAACCGAAGTGAATATCCGCACACCACCGGGAAGTCCTAATGCAAACTCTGGCAATCCCTCTTTCATAACGATCATCGGAGCCATACTGCTTGTAACCCGTTTTCCGGATAGAACAGAACGAGCATTCCCCGGATGTGGATCGAACATCTGCTGAGTATTGTTCAGCAGCATTCCGGTGCCAGGAACAGTTACTTTTGAACCAAACAATTCGTTGATCGTCTGTGTAGCAGAAACGACGTTTCCGTCTGAGTCGGCAACACTGATGTGCGTTGTGTGATCCGGCTCGTTCGATCCTGGCTCTATCTCAGGCAATGCCCTATTCATGTCGATACTGTCGATGAAATCTTCGACATGGTGCTTCGAAATCAGCCGATCAACCGGCACTTCAACAAATTCAGGATCGCCTGTGTATCGATTTCGGTCTGCAAACGCCTTCTTCATCGACTCTACCAACAGATGAATCGAATCGGCCGTGCCGAAACCTAATCCAGCAACGTCAAATTCTTCCAAAATATTCAACATCTCGGTGATGTGAACACCAGCGGCCGAAGGTGGCGGCGGACCAAACAGTTCATACCCCCGATATTCGCCTTTGATTGGCTTTCGGCGAACCGTTTTATAGTTCGCCAAATCGTCAGTGGTAATAATTCCGCCGTTTCGACTCAGATAGTCGCAAACGATTGCCCCAAGCGCACCGTTGTACAGATGATCTGGTCCGTTCTCAGATATCGCCCGCAACGTTCGGGCATAGTCAGAACGATCAACGTGATCACCTGGCTTCAGAGGCTCCCCATTCGGCATGTAAGTAGTGGCCGTTTCGGGGAATCTCCTGATTACATCTTCCATCTGCACGATCGTGTCGTGGAGATACTCGCTGGCTGTGAACCCTCGTGAGGCAAACCGGATCGCCGGCTCCATGGCTTCAGCAAGCGAAAGCGTCCCCCACTCTGCCAACGCCTCGGTCCAAGCCTTCAAGTTGCCGGGAACGCCGATCGACAAATATCCGATCGAACTTAGGTCATCGACGCACTTCAAATAATCAGGACCCGAATCAGCGATCGGGGTATACATGTCTTCAGTCGAAGCCGCAGGAGCCGTGG
>JABHBJ010000037.1 GCA_018673955.1 Chloroflexota bacterium
CCCGCCGACAACACAACGCCCATCAAGTACCAAGTGTCGGGAACCGCATGCCGCATTGAATGAATCCGCATGGCTGGGTCGGTCGATGGCTCAGAAATCGGGGCAACGACCGTTCCCGAAGTTCCCACTGAAAATAGTACATCGCCAGAAGAAACAACGCCCGCCCCAACAGCAGCACAAGCATTGTCGGCGCCACCTCCTACAACCGGAACGCCAGCCGTAAGTCCTGTCGCGGTAGCCGCAACACTGGTGACTCGCGCCACAATTCCCGTTGATTCGACTATCGGTGGCAATATAGTCAAATCGAGGCCGAGCATGCTGCATAATTCGCCTGACCATCGACTGTTGACGATGTCGAACAAAAGCGTTGCCGAAGCGTCAGACGGATCGGTCGCTAGTTCACCGGTCAGGCGAAATCTTACGTAGTCCTTCGCCAGCAGCATATGCGATATTTTTTCGAATAGCTGTGGCTCGTGGTTTCGCATCCAAAGAAGCTTGCTGACTGTGAAACCTTCAAGCGATGGATTGCCCGCGAGCCGCCGTAACGATTCATTTCCGACTGTTTCTCGAACATACGCTGCTTCGGCACTCGACCGAACATCGTTCCACAGAATCGCCGGTCTCACGACATTCAGCGAAGAATCCAACGATACGAGTGAATGCATTTGGCCGGAAAGTCCGACTGCCACCACTTCAGGCGATTCGATCTCACTGAGAGCCTGCCTAATCGCCGAGCATGTTCCCGTCCACCAGTCTTCAGGGTTCTGTTCGCTCCATCCCGGACGTTGAACATCGACAAGCATCGGACTACTCGCCACAGCTAATAGCTTTCCGTTTGGATCAACAGCGACGACTTTGATCGAGGAAGTGCCGATATCGATTCCGAGAAACGTTGGTTGGGTCATAGTCGCCAGACTCTATCAAGCACCCGACAGCCACTCAACAGCAACCACGCTCACCAACCAGCATTAATCATCAACACCCACCTTGTCATTGGGAGGAGGCCGTGCGACGTGACAATCAGCGCCCTCACCCAACGCTACTCATGACTCAGCACTGACTCGAACACACGCACTAACCCACCCAAGAGCAATCCAGCACAACTTAAAAGAAAAGACCCGCCAAAATCACGGGTCTTTTCACATTTGCGTTATTTCCTCAGCATCAACCGCCAGAATCACCAGTGGCTCACTTGAAGAAAATGTCGTTATCGACTCTACACTTCTCGGAATTCACCTTCGACGGTGTCATCGTCTTCGCTGTCGGCAGCATCGTCATTGTCATCTTCTGGAGCCTGATCGCCACCTTCGACAGTAGCTTCTTCGCCACCTGCAGCCTGATTGGCTTCGTAGACAGCCTGTCCGATGGCCTGAAGTGCAGTCTGAAGCTCTTCAGTCGCAGCAGCAATCACCGTTGTGTCGGCAGTCTCATCAGCCAATGTCTCTTTGACGGCTTCCACTTTCGCTTCGACATCGCTCTTGATCTCTTCAGGAACCTTGTCACCTTCGTCCTTCAGGATTTTCTCTGCCTGGAAAACGGCGCTTTCACCAGCGTTACGTGTTTCGACACCTGCGCGCTTCGCCTTATCAGCTTCAGCATTCTCTTCAGCCTCTTTGACGAGTCTCTCGACCTCAGCATCGTCCATTCCTGAACGACCCGTTATCGTGATGTGCTGTTCCTTGCCCGTACCGTTGTCCTTGGCAGACACTTTGAGAATTCCGTCGGCATCGATGTCGAACGTTACAGCGACTTGCGGAACTCCACGAGGGGCCGGAAGAATCCCGTCTAGGTTGAAGCGACCAATCGAAGTGTTGTCGCCGGCCATCTCACGTTCACCCTGCACGATGTGAATCTCCACGCTCGACTGGTTGTCAGCAGCGGTAGTGAAGGTCTCCGTCTTGGACGTAGGAATAGTCGTGTTTCGCTCGATAAGAGCAGTTCGAACACCACCGAGTGTCTCGATTCCAACTGAAAGAGGCGTCACATCAAGAAGAAGAACGTCTTTGACGTCGCCCTGAAGAACACCAGCCTGAATGGCTGCGCCAACAGCCACAACTTCATCGGGATTAATCGAACGGTTTGGCTCTTTGCCGAACAGCTTGGTGACCATTTTGATCACCGCTGGCATTCGAGTCATTCCACCAACGAGAACAACCTCATCGATTTCGCCCGGTGCAATACCTGCGTCCTTTAATGCCGACTTGGTCGGAGCCACTGTTCGTTCAATCAATGCACTCGTCAACTCTTCGAGCTTTGCTCGGGTGAGAGTCGACTGAAGGTGCTTAGGACCTGAAGAGTCTGCAGAAATGAACGGCAAGTTGATTTCAGTTGAAGCTACTGAAGAAAGTTCAATCTTGGCACGTTCTGATTCGACCCGCAGTCGCTGGTGTGCAGAAACATCGTCTCGAAGGTCGATCAAGTTTTCTTTCTTGAACTCGTCAGCTAGGTACTCGACCAAGTTCAAATCAAAATCGTCACCACCCAAGTGAGTGTCGCCGTTAGTGCTCTTCACTTCGAATACGCCTTCACCGAGTTGGAGAATCGTAACGTCGAATGTTCCACCACCGAGGTCGTATACAGCGATAGTTCGTTCACCCTCTTTATCGAGACCGTACGCTAGCGAAGCTGCGGTAGGTTCGTTGATGATTCGAAGAACTTCAAGTCCGGCAATCTGACCAGCGATTTTCGTCGCCTCACGCTGTCCATCGTTGAAATATGCAGGAACAGTGATGACTGCTTGCTCGACTGGTTCGCCTAGTTTTGCCTCGGCGTCTTCTTTGAGCTTGCGCAGAATCATCGCCGATACTTCGGCAGGTGTGCTGGTTTTGCCGTTTAGGACAATTCCAGCATCTCCACCATCAAGCTCACCGAGCTTAAAAGAAACGTTCTTTACGTCAGCCTGAACCGCTACATCGTCGTATCGACGACCGATGAATCGTTTTGCTGAGTAAACAGTATTTTCGGGGTTCGTAATTGCCTGACGGCGAGCCAATTCTCCAACGAATCGCTCACCAGTCTTCGAATTGAAAGCGACTACTGATGGAGTAGTACGTCGTCCTTCTGCATTCTCAACGATCTGTGGTTCTCCGGCTTCCATGATCGCCATTGCGGAGTTCGTGGTGCCGAGATCGATTCCAATAACCTTTGCCATTGTTCTTTTAGATTTCCTTCTTCGTTTCCGGGTTCTGGGCCGGAAAGTTTTCAACCTGTTGTTCGAAATTCGTAGTAACTAAATAAAAGTGGCGCTAACCAATTCGCTCATGCACGATTTCGTAACCGCCTACTCATATGCATAATTTGTTTCGTTCTAGTTCTCATCAGGTAAAGCGATAGCAATCTGCACCTGTGCAGGTCTAACGACTTCTCCGTTGTACACATATCCGGGCCGTAGTTCTGCAACCACGGTATCCGGTGCATGATCGGCTGTTGGGCTGGAAAGCAGAGCCTCGTGTTTACGGGGATCAAACTCTTCACCAACACAGTCGAATCGCTCGAAACCTTCCGAAGAAACAGCACTCACGAAATTCTTCTGAATTGCCGTGATTCCATCGAGCCAGCCTGTCTCAGCATCCTTCATCGAGTCGGAGCTCAGTGCGACATCCAACTGATCGATCACATCAGCGAATTTGAACACAATTCGTTGTAAGTTACGATGTCGCGACGATTCCTGCTCACTTTCAATACGCCTTCGATAATTGACCAAGTCTGCCTGTGCTCGTTGAGCCAAGCGTTTGAATTGGTCTTTCTCACGTAGCGCTTCCGCCAGTTCATCATTTGATTCGTCTGACGAATTTTCGATGTTTGCGGAATTCGTAGATTGTTTTGATTCCACAGAATCTTCCTGCGGCATTTTATCTTCTGTTTCTGACAACGTTTTCTAATGACCTATCAATAAAAAGAAATGAATTGGACACGATTAGACCGTCTAATCAGCGCCAACATACGAGAGTATCTGTCGAAGTTCGTCTGCAGCCACTCTCGCAGCACGGGTATTTGATACCTCAGGGCTGCTCTCTAGTAGCGAAACGATATCTGTTAATGATCTCACCAGATCGAGGACTAAGCCAACCCCATTCAAGTTCAACCCTAGTTCGTCAGCAAGCCGACGAATTACACGCAAGCGTTCGACGTCGGAATCGGAATAAAGTCGTCGACTTCCTTCTGATCTCTGCGGACTAACCAACCCCTCCTTATCGTACTTTCGCAAAGTTTGCGGATGCATATCGGCCAATCGAGCCGCCACGCTGATGACGTAAACCCCTGTTATCCGAGTGGTCGGCGGAACTCGTCGAGACTGCTGACTACTATCGGATCGATTCACATTCATAGGAACACGGTGGTTTTCGTCACCATATGAAGAGATTTCGAATAGTTCAGTCAACATCCGACCCAAATTCTTTGATCGCGACCAAGCGAGATCGTTCTTACCAATTAGTTCCTGCTCGTCAGACGTATGCCCGTAGTTCTGAGTCAAGAAATTTCCTTAATTAGGCGAATGAAAACGTAAGAACGTCGAAAATCCGTCATTTACGAACAAATCGTCTTACCGAGTCAATGTAAATAACACGACTGCTATTGTAATAGTTGATACGAGTTGTGTAAACTTCAATGCATGATTTCGTCGATATCTCACGAGTCACTCACGAATCGTTAATCAAATGTTTACGAAATCAACTGCAGATATGTTGAATCTTGAGATTTTTCGTAGTAGTATCTGCGCCGGCTCGTATTATGGAGTGAATCTTGCTACAGGATTCGTAACGCAATCGAGTCCAACATTTTATGAACGCCCCGACCAGAGTTTTGGCGGGGACGAAAGAAGAAGGAACTAAAGTGCTTTACTTAAAGGCATGCCCGAAGTGCCACGGCGACATTGAGCTCGTCGTATTCCCAGACAGCAAGACATTGTCTTGCCTCCAGTGCTCATTCACTGTGGACTCGAAAGAGGCTGCAAAGCGAGCAATGGCTGAGACAAAGACTCCGGCTAAAGTCACAGCTGCATAATTGCGGCCACCGAACTTTTAAGGCCCTGGCAATTGTTACCGGGGCCTTTTTTGTTTAAGCCGGCTTAGCGTTATTCGCAGTAGTCCCGTCTGACTCCCCCACTCCAGGGGGGGTAATCGTTCCGAAGGCTACATATACGGAAACCAGTCTCAACAACCAGGTCATCCTGAATTCATTTTCAAGACTTTTCTACTCCAATTGCAGAGTTACTGACAAATTGCGAAGAGTAGCCCAGTCGTTCGACGACGCCCGCAACTAACGCCAGCGGTCGCTCTCTCGGCTTGAGTAAACAATCACAGCCGCCAGAATCAATACAGCAGCGCTTATCCAAAAGGTACGAAACGCAGCGACGCTACCAAGCACCGCGACCATCACTAGTTGAATCGACGACGCTTCGGGTTTACGGACACTAATCGAAGAGGAATACCCGGCAACTACCGAAAGCGCCACGAGCACTAATCCTCGCACGATGAGCGATCCGCCGGTCTGCTCGGGCGACGAATTCACGATTCCCAGAATGACACTGATAGCCCCAACGATAAACGTCAGCGCAGCTCCCAATATCGCCGCAATACGCCCTGATTCTCGAAGATTCACCAGTTGCTCCCCAAATAGATTGAATTTCGTATCAACAGCATACATTCATCGCAGTACACCCTACGTGCGATTTATTAAACATTGTGATACAAAGCACACACTGGTTCATTAATTTTTTATGTGATGCTTCGCGCACTATGACAAATCTTAACAATACTGACAATTTAGGTTCAGATATTCCGGTCCCAGAAGTCGTTATTCAACGGCTGCCTTTGTACGTAAGAGTGCTCATGCAATTTTCCTCTGCAGGAGAGAAAGTTATTTCCTCCGAGCAGTTGGGAACAAGATTGCAGATGACCCCAGCCCAAATTCGTAAGGATCTCTCTTATTTCGGGCGATTCGGCAAACAAGGGCGTGGCTACGATGTAGCGATGCTAGAACGCCAGCTTCGCGAAATTCTTGGCCTCGATCGAATGTGGAATGCAGCGGTTGTTGGCATGGGAAGGCTCGGACGAGCAGTGGTCTCCTATCCCGGTTTTGCTCCCGAAGGTTTCAAAATCTCTGCAGTCTTCGACACAAGCAATGCAATTGTAGGAAAGACTTTTTCTGATTTGCGCGTTCAGTCTATATCGCAGTTAACAGAGTCAGTTAAAGAACTTGATATAAAGATCGGCATCGTCACTGTTCCGATCAACCACGCTCAGGAAGTAATCGATGCCTTGGTCGAAGCAGGAATTAAATCGATCCTCAACTACGCTCCGCTATCGCCACAAGTACCCGAAGGTGTGACTGTGCGTGGTATTGATCCAGTTCTCTCCCTGCAGTCGATGACGTACTACATACGTTAGTCGCTGTCGTCGTCGAACGACTCGCCTCCAAGTCGCGAATCTCCCCCTATCCCTCCCACACTCTGAGGGAGGGAGTTAGAGGGCGGCTAGAGACCAAGTGACGCAAGTGACGCCCCGAGCGAAGGATTGAGCTATCCCAACCCGCGCTCTCGACGTCTTCGACCGAGTTTCACTCGTACTCGAGCACGTTGCAACGAAGCCGTAGCCTTCTCCAGATCAACGTCAGCAGGACTCGAAGCAATAAGCTTCTGCGCCCGTTCCAAAGCGGCTTCCGCACGCTCAAGATCGATAGCATCGTCCTGCTCAGCAGCATCTGCGAGAACGGTTACTCGGTTATCAGAAACTTCCAAGAAACCGCCCGACATCGCCAGCGAAACAGAATCGCCGCCCTGATCGAAACGAAGAATGCCAGCGCTAAGAGTGGAGATCATACGAGCGTGCGAAGGCAGGACGGTAAATTCACCGAGTCCACCCGGTGCTACAACTTTATCGACTTCACCCGAAAAGCTTTCACCCTCGGCGGTCACTATTGCTAATTGAAGTTTAGCCATAACTAATTGATGTCCTTTAGAAACCTAACCCGCTTTAGCTAGCGGCCGAGGATTCCTCCTGCATCTTCTTGCCCTTCTCAACAGCCTGATCAATCGTTCCAACCATGTAGAACGCCTGAACTGGCAGATCGTCGTGCTTACCTTCGAGAATTTCCTTGAATCCTCGAACAGTCTCGGCAACCGGAACGTACTGCCCCGGAATACCCGTAAACACTTCACCAACGAAGAACGGCTGAGTCAGGTAACGCTGGATGCGCTGTGCACGCCCAACAGTAACCTGGTCTTCTTCAGAAAGTTCTTCGATACCGAGAATTGCGATAACGTCCTGCAAGTCTTTGTAACGCTGCAGAACTCGCTGAACACCCTGAGCAACCTCGTAGTGTTCTTCACCAACAATTGCTGGCTCAAGAATTCTAGAGTTAGATGCCAGAGGGTCAACAGCAGGGAACAGGAACTGCGCAGCAAGTGCACGGTCAAGCGACACGTTAGCGTCCAAGTGACCAAACGTTGTGACAATACCAGGGTCGGTATAGTCGTCAGCCGGTACGTATACAGCCTGGAAGGATGTAATCGAACCGTCTTTAGTCGTAGTAATTCGTTCCTGAAGGTCACCAATTTCAGTCGACAAAGTCGGCTGGTAACCCACAGCAGAAGGCATTCGACCGAGAAGCGCTGAAACTTCCATACCGGCAAGAATGTAACGGTAAATGTTATCTACGAATAGAAGCACGTCTCGTTTTTCTTCGTCACGGAAGTACTCAGCCATCGTCAAGCCCGTAAGGGCGATTCGTGCTCGAGTTCCAGGTGGTTCGTTCATCTGACCGAACACAAGTGCTGTGGAATCCATAACACCGTAGTCGATCATTTCACCCCAAAGGTCGTTACCTTCACGAGATCGCTCACCCACACCAGCGAACACGGACACACCAGAGTGTTCCTGTGCGATGTTTCGAATGAGTTCAGTGATAACAACCGTCTTGCCAACACCAGCACCACCGTAAAGACCAACTTTACCGCCCTTAGCAAAAGGAGTAATCAGGTCGATAACTTTGATGCCAGATTCGAGAACGTCAGTAGTACCTGACTGCTCATCGAATGAAGGTGCCTTGCGGTGAATAGGCCATCGTAAGGCGTCAGCAGGAAATTCTGATCCCCCGTCGATAGGATCACCAAGCACGTTCATCAGTCTACCAAGTGAACTTGGTCCAACTGGAACCATGACTGGCGAACCGGTGTCGATAACCTCTGTGCCACGTGCGAGACCCTCGGTTGCACCGAGAGCCAGACATCGAGCCCAGCTGTTTCCAACGTGCTGTTCTACCTCAAGTACGAGGCGTTCGCCTTCGTTCTGAAGCTCTACAGCTGAATATATTACTGGCAGTTCACCGGCTAGGAATTCAACGTCAACGACGGTTCCAATTACCTGTACAACTTTGCCCTTGCTACCCTTAGCCATTACTGAGGCTCTCCTGGTCTTGCGATACCCGCCCGATGGACGGCCGTTATTTCTATTAGCCTTCCAAGGCGGCAACGCCACCCACGATGTCAAGAAGCTCGGCAGTAATAGATTCCTGCCGTGCTTTGTTCAAGTCGAGAGTCAGACCCTCGACAATCTCGTTCGCATTATCGGTGGCATTCTGCATCGCAATCATGCGAGAAGAATGCTCACTGGCAAATGCTTCGAGAATTCCGTGATACACCTGTGTTTCGATGTATCGCGGTACGAGCGACTCGAGCACATCAATAATGCTCGGCTCGTAAATGTAATCAAGCTCTTCCAACTTATCTACATCATCGCCATCGCGCTGCGCTGGCTCGACTGGTAGAAGCTGTCGCACAGTTACTTGCTGCACAGCAGTGTTGATGAACTTTGCATATAACAGAACGACTCGATCAACACGCTCTGAGCTGTACTCGTCAACGAGCATCCGCCCAATCGCAATCGTGTCATCCAATTTAGGACGATCTGGCACCGAGAAACTAGCTACCAGATTCTGTCCGGTTCGGGCAACAAATTTTTCACCTTTACGACCAACAGCAACGATTGAAACATCGCCCTCTGTCTCTCCAATGAACTTAGCAGCAGCACGTTGGAGGTTTCCAACAAGCGCACCCGCTAATCCACGGTCGGGAGTAACAAGGAGAACGAGAGTTTTATTCACCGGCCGAACCTTCAGAAGGTCGATAGTCGGAGCGTCTTCGTCTTTAGCAGCTAACGCAGCGAGATCACCAAGTACGTCACGGATACGATCAGCGTACGGACGTCCCGCCTTCACCGTATTCTGGGCACGGTTCATCTTCGACGCTGCAATCATTTGCATTGCGCCTGTGACTTTTGCTGTGTTCGAAACCGATTTGATTCGGTCTCGGAAATCCTTGGTACTCGGCAATTCTTGACTCTGTTAGTTTCTACTAGTCTTTAGAGGCTTACTGTCTGTTGGAAAGCAACTACTGCTTCGTCCAGCTTGACTTTGTCATCATCGCTCAGTTCACCTGAAGCTGCGATCGACTTCAATACCTCTGGCAAGTTAGCAGCAGCGTAATCGTGCCACTGTGCTTCCCATGCTCGAACATTCTCAACCGCTATATTCTCAAGTGCGCCCTTGTCAGCGACGTAAAGTACTGAGACCTGCGCCTCAAGTGAAAGCGGGGAGTTTTCATCCTGCTTCAACAGTTCAGTAAATCGAGCACCACGTTCAAGCTGACGTCGGGTGACGGCATCAAGATCGTCGGTACCGAACTGAGCAAACGTTACAAGCGCTGAGTACTGAGCCATCTCAGCCTTCAACGATCCAGACACGCCCTTCATGGCTTTAGTCTGAGCCGAAGATCCCACACGTGTCACAGAAATACCCGAGTTCACAGCAGGTCGAACACCTGAGTTGAACAAGTCAGGCTCTAGGAAGAGCTGACCGTCGGTAATCGAAATAACGTTAGTAGGAACGTAAGCCGAAACGTCACCAGCCTGCGTCTCAATGATCGGCAGAGCGGTGATCGAACCACCACCGGCATCCTTGTTCAGGCGAGCAGCCCGTTCCAGCAAGCGTGAGTGGAGGTAGAAAACGTCACCAGGGTAAGCCTCACGACCCGGAGGGCGTCGAAGCAATAGTGACATCTGTCGGTAAGCCCAGGCGTGCTTCGTAAGATCGTCATAAACGATCAGTACGTCTTTACCTTGAGCCATGAAATATTCAGCAATGGAGCAACCTGCATAAGGAGCGAGGTACTGCATAGCTGCAGGGTCGGAAGCGTTAGAAGTAACGATAACCGTGTTATCGAGAGCTCCGTTTTCTTCCAGTCGAGTAACGACCTGAGCAACCTTCGATGCACGCTGACCAATGGCCACGTATACACCGATGATCCCGCTGTCCTTCTGGTTGATGAGTGCATCGATACAGACCGAAGTCTTACCAGTTGCACGGTCACCAATAACAAGCTCTCGCTGTCCTCGGCCAACCGGAACCATTGCATCAACGATCTTCAGACCGAACTGCACTGGCTGATCAACAGACTGCCGAGCTCCCACACCTGGTGCGATTTTCTCGACCGGGTATGACTCTGTCGTTGCAATTGAACCCTTGCCGTCGATAGGAACACCAAGCGAGTCAACGACTCTACCAAGCATTGCATCGCCAACCGGAACTTCAATAATTCGACCAGTGCTGCGAACTTCGTCGCCTTCTTTGATCTGAATGTAATCACCAAGAATTACTGCACCAACGCTGTCCTCGTTGAGGTTCAGCGCAAGTCCGTAAATTTCACCAGGGAACTGCAACAGCTCTGAATACCGAACTCCTGAGAGACCGTGTATCTGAGCCGTACCGTCTGCGGCTTCAATAACGGTACCGACATCAACTTGCGTGATATCGCCACCGAAATCTTCTATCTGCTTCTTGATAACAGAAGCTATGTCCTGACCTCGTACTGCCATCGGACTCTCTCTCCGGGTAAAACCCGTTTTGCACTATTGGCTTGTTGATCTACTCGCCTGATCGATCGGCCGTTTGATTGGCTCTAATCGACTGGCCGCTCGGCCAACGAACTTCGCATTGCTCGTAACTGAGTGCGTGTACTTCCATCAATCAGGCGGTCGCCGACTTTCGCCACCATTCCGCCGATGATCTCAGGATCCACACTCTCAATAATCTTTACTTCTTTTCGTCCAACCAATTTCGCCAAACCGTCAGCAATTTTGCTGCGGCGGGCATCATCGAGTGGAACTGCTGAAACAACCTCGGCTCTTGCGATACCGTGGTGCTCATCAGCCATCTCACCAAACAAACGGAACATATCCGCAAATTTAGTGATGTCACGATTCACCGTCATTAGGTTCACCGTGTTTCGAACCAACACATCAACATCCGCAAGAAGCTTTCCAATACCGTCCAGCTTTACGCTGTCCGTCACCTGCGGTGCATCGAGAAAACTCAATACATCGGAATCGCTTAGAACTTCCGCCGCACGCGCCAAGTCTTCCACCCAACGGTCGATGTTGTTCTTTTCGTTAGCCAGCTCGAAAGCTGCCTGAGCGTATCTTCGTCCGGTTGCTGCCATTGCTAGTTCAGAGTCCTCGGCAAATCGAAATTTGGCGAATTCTCTAGTTCTTCCTCTCGCTAAGTCCTTCTTCCAAAACCCTATCTATAAGGCTGGAGTGAGACTTGGCATCAAGTGATCCTTCAACGATTCGTTCAGCTGCTGTAATAGCGAGGCTCGCAAATTCCTTACGAACTTCTTCCACAGCAGAATCTTTCTCGCGACTAATTTCAGTTCTTGCACGTTCGAGCATCGTCTCGACCTCTTCACGTGCACGTACCTGCTCTTGCTCACGAAGCTTCGAAGCTGCTTCACGCGACTCTGCCACAATCTTCTGGCCTTCTACACGGGCCGAAGCAATTTCTGCTTCCACTCGTTCGGCTGATGATGCTGCATCAAGACGTGCTGTCTCAGCTGCTTCCAAACTTTCCTTGATTTTCAGTGCACGGCTGTCGAGCATGCCCATAATCGGACCATACGCCAGCTTGTACAACAGGAAAAACAGGATCAGGAAGCTAACCAGCTGAGTTAGCAACTGCTGAAGTGTTATTCCAAGTGCTTCCATATTCGTTCCTTACCGGCCCGCTAGCGACCCCTGAGTGAGAGAAATCTCCCACCCAAGATAGTCACACGGAGTCCGTTTGATTAGACGAATAGGATGATGATCGCAACAACCAACGCATAAATAGCGATAGCTTCTGCGAACGCAAGGGCAAGAATCATGTTCTGCTGAACAGGACCGGTAGCCTCAGGGTTTCGACCCAAAGCTTCCATAGCCTTACCAGCCAACAGTCCAATACCAAGGGCTGGGCCAAGGGCACCGACGCCAATTGCGATTGCTGCTGCCAGAGGCTTTACTGCATCTGCTTCCAATTTATTTCTCCTAGTAACTTCGTTCTATGCGTCGATGGCCAATCACGGCGCTGTTTATATCGCCACGCCACCACGCCTTAATCAAGGGGATCGCTGTTCTCAGTGATCCTCCGCGTGGCTGTCGTGGTCACCGTGACTCGCGACTGCCATGACGCCAAATACAAGAGTGAGCATTGCGAAGATGTACGCCTGGATAACGCCCACAAACAATTCCAGACCCATGAATGGGATGATTCCAACAAGCGGCAGCAAGAACGCCATCGCTATAAGCAGAATCTCACCGGCAAACATGTTGCCGAATAGACGGAAAGTAAAACTGATCGTTCGCGTCAGCTCACCAAACGCCTCAAGTACACCAACAAATGTTGCGATCGGGCCCTGTGTAATCGGGTTGACCAAGAACTTCCCACCGTATCCTCGAACACCCAAAGCTCGGAAGCCCCAGAACTGGACCGTGAGCATCGCAACAATGGCGATAGCCAACGTGGTGTTGATGTCGGTAGAAGCACCTCGAAGGTAAGGAACCAACAACCCGGCAGTTTGGCCAGTGAAATTGTAATCCTTTTCGCTATCTCCACCCGCATCGTAAGTGAACACCTCTTTCACAACACCTTCGTGAATGTCGTGCTCAATTTGTTCAAAAACAGGATCGTGTGAAACGTCCTCACCGTTCTTCACTTGATCTGCAAGGTGGTGAAGCTCGTCTTCAGTAGCTGTAACGATGTGCCTAAGCGGAACTCGAGCCTGTTCACCCTGACCCAGAGGAACGAACACACCATCAAAAGCAACAAACGTGTCGTCAGCATGCTCTTCGAGCAGGTGAATCAGAGCCAACTGGTGAACCTGAGTGTCGTTGTACCCAGAATGTTCTTCGTGAATTTCAGCTTCGATGCCTTCAGCGTGGTGGTGTACCCACTCTTCAATTGACTCGATACGGCCGATTGACCCAACACCGGGGAGAATTCCGACCCAGTTGATGATCATCACTACTAAGAAAATTGTAGAAACCAGAGCAAGGAAACGTCGACCCGCTTTTGGTGTCCCGCCAGCAACGCCATCAACAGTGTTGCTGAAGAATTCGTAAATCATCTCCATCAGGTTCTGCCAACCGGAAGGAACGTCTTTCATGTTCCGACCTGCTCGCCAAGCGATGAAGAGAAGAATCAGCCCACCAGACCAGAACATTATTGTCGAGTTTAGGAGTGGGTAACCGCCTATAAAGGCAACTCGCTCGGCTGGAATCGAGATAAACGGAATCGGACCGCCAAGGAATCCCAAACCGAATGATGCGCCAAGTGCGCCACCGGCTACGGAGACTAACAACGCTGCAACAGCAGCGATGGCGATGACAAGGAGTTTGGGACTAGAAAGGAGCTTTCCCAAGCGGCCTGTACCTGATTCTCTTTCGTTCTCTGTTGGCTATTACCGCCCTCTTCTAATCGCGCTGAGAAGCCGGAACATGCCAACGAATGCAGTTGTCACGCCCAGCACCAGCCCAACGATTGTGAGGACAGGAGCCGTTTCAAATTGTCGATCGAGCCAAAACCCACCGTACGCTCCCAAGGCAATTGCGGTACCGACAAACCAGCCGATTCCACCTACTCGCCCCAGCAACCTAACTGTTGCAGGCCAGCCATTTTTTGCTTGACCCGACGATGAACTTGACAAACCACCGGTTTCGTTATCCTGCTCCGATGACTCGGTAGGCGACTCTGGTGCGTTCGACAAGGTAACCCCCTGCTCTAAATGACCGATTGAAAATGCTACCACAAGCCCGTCAATTTCCAAACGGAATTTCTACTAAACCGGCTCATCTTTTCAAGTTGGTGCTTCGCCTATTTCAATGCCGCTATGAAAGCAACAAACTGAAACAAACTTGAAACACCACTTAACAAGCCAATTAAAAGAAAAGACCCTATGAAATACAGGGTCGATTTTTACTAACCGGATTAGCTTGCCCAAGCCAACTAGCCACCCGCGACAGGCTCGTCACCACCGGGTTTGTCGCCGCTGGGATTATCTTTACTGTCGCTTGGCGAATCCATATCGCCGAGATCAAGCGATTCGATGAAGTCGGCGAATACCGATAGCTTCTCAGCTTCTTCGGCTCCAACAGGTCCACCAGCTTCACGAACCGGAGCAGCGGCGCCAGCGGCATCCTCACCAACAACAGCAAGACCACTGTCCTTATCGAGACGTACTCCGCACTTGTCCATTACTTCAGGCGCTGCAAATATCTGAACTCCAGCGCGAACGGCAAGGGCTAGGGCATCTGATGGTCGAGCGTCAATCTCAACCGTCTTGCCGCCCTGCTGAACTACGATCGTGGCGTAGTAGGTGTCGTTCTCCATGCTCGAAACCACGATGTGGTCGATCACACCGCCAAGGTCTTTAATGGAGTTGTGCAACAAATCGTGAGTTAAAGGACGCGGGACCGATACTTCTTGTAATCGAACGGCGATAGCGTCCGCCTCAGGAGGGCCAATCCAAATCGGAAGGTATCGATCAATTTCCTTCTGCTTGAGAATCACGACGCGTTGGTGGTTGAGCAAACTAACTCGAATGCTGTCGATTACCAGCTCCATCATGTTGTCAGACTCCATCCAATTGTTGGTCGTTGGCATTGCGCCGGTACGATCGGCCTGCGTTCAGCGTCAGCATCTAGGTGCCATTCTGAAGCGAAAACAAGGTTACACCGAGTACAAGCTAACACGGCAGTTCAAACGTCACTTATCCCGATAATTATTCGGTAGTCCGTGCCGATGGCGATTCTTCGCCAACATCGATGCCCGCTTCAACTCTTGCTACCGTTCTTCTCTCGGCGTCACGTCGGGTAAGCATCATCCGACGTTCACACGTCAGGCACTTCATCCCAATATCGGCACCAATACGGTAAACCTCCCACTCGAAACCACCACAAGGGTGTTTCTTCTTAAGAGTTATACGGTCGCCAACGTTAAAAGGAGTTACGGGCATACAGACAACCTACTTAGGATTTACGCGAACTACTCGACCGTCGCCGTTTCAGCGGTGAACGCCCCACCGGGCTTCAGCGCGTCGTTGAGTTGGTTTTTCAACTTTTCGGCTTCTGTTCGAGCAGCAATATCGAAATCTTCGGGATTGCTCGATGCGTAAATAATCCCACGCGAAGAGTTCACGATAAACCCTGCACCCTGTTCGTTAGCACCAGCACGTGCCGTTTCTTCTGCTACGCCACCCTGTGCACCAACCCCAGGTATAAGAAAGTGAGGCGCAGCGTGCTTCGATCGCAGCGCACGCAAATCGTCAGGGTATGTTGCGCCAACTACCAACCCGACATTCTCTGACCCAGCGTATCGATCTGCCATGTCGGCCACTCGATCGAATACCTGATCTTTCTGGTCCGAGCCATCTAAAACCAAGTCTTGAATATCACGCGAGCTTGGGTTCGAAGTTCGGCAAACGATGTAAACGCCCTTACCCGGGTACTGCAGGAACGGCTCAACTGAATCGCTTCCTTGGTAGGCGTATATGGTCGCAATATCTACATCCCACGTTTCGAACATGGCAGTCGCATAAGCAGTTGCGGTAGTCGAAATATCACCACGCTTGCCGTCCCCAACAATTACGTGATCGGGTGCGACGTCTCTAATGTGCTGAATCGTTTTTTCAAGAATACCGAAGCCTTCGATTCCCATTGCCTCGTAGTAGGCAAACTGAGGCTTGAAAGCCGACACCACATCTTTTGTTGCGTCGACGATGGCGCAGTTGAACGCCAATATATCGTCGACAGGAACGCGTTCTGGCGTGGGATCCAGCCCCACGCAAACGAAACTCTCCATCTTGACTGCTGCTGCATCCAGTCTCGCGAACATCGTCTGCAATGGGGTCTCCTATAACTTCAACTAACACGGTTACTTGGTATCAATTATCTCACAATCCCTGTGAACATCGAGGGGCCATTTTCATTGTCATCTTGAATTCATTTCAGTATCTTTCTCATCATAGAAGCGGCGTATCACACCGATCATCAACTCGTTTTGTACGCGGTGAAACGCTAAACAAACCCAACCCTTCGAATGCAAAAAATCCCCTCAACAGAACTACTACTGGAAATTTACAATCGCCTTCTGGAGAAAACCGGTCATCGAAATTGGTGGCCGGTGAAATACGACTTAGGAAGCGATACCGGATTCGAGATTTCAGCAGGAGCAATTCTTGTTCAAAACACCAGTTGGAGCAACGCTAAAAGAGCCCTCGACAATCTTCACGACGCTGGAATATGGGGCTACCAAGCGGTTCACGAAGCTAACGAAGAATATCTAGTCGAGGCGACCCGTTCGTCTGGCTATTACAACACCAAGACGAAAAAACTCAAAGCATTCGCTAGAACACTCGTTGAAGAATTCGACTGCGACGATACGAAGCTCTTCGCACTAGAACTTACCGAATTACGAGAGCGATTATTGAGCATCTACGGGATTGGCGAAGAAACTGCCGACGACATCATTCTGTACGCAGCCAAAAAGCCAAGTTTTGTGATGGACACCTATACGCGCCGAATAGTCGATCGAATCGGCTGGAAGGTCACTGGCAACAAATATGCCGATTACCAGCGACTATTCGAAACAAAGCTCGAGTCCAACGTCGATTTGTGGGGTGATTTCCACGCTCAACTCGACGGGCACGCAGCTCGGGTTTGTACAAAACGCAATCCGCTATGCCAAGCCTGTGTCCTGCTAGATCTCTGCCCCACTGGTAAATCCAACATCGCCTGATTCTTAACAAGCCTAGAATATTCTAAATGTCATCCTGAGTCAGTCGACGGGCGACAGGCAACGGCACTGTTATCTCTTGCTGTCGACAACACGATCTACAGCCGATAGATCCTGAAAAAGAATTCAGGATGACATTAGCGTGAGTAGCCGCTGACGAAATTGTGCTCAATCGTCCACCAACCAAGAAAACGTCACCCAGCCAAGTTATTCAGGTGGACCCGCAATCGGAGATAGTTGTGCAGCAAAGAACGAAATGTCCTTACGCTCGCTGCTCGCTGGAAACTCGATCACAACAGAGGTCGGGAACCCAAACACTGAGTCAAATCCCAGTGAAACCCGAGAAGGATCACTCTCGATAGCCTCTTCGATAACATCAAACAAACCGTCGATGACGTAGTACTCGTCCGGATTAGGTTCGGCTGGCACTTCAAACCCAGTAGGCTCTGTGCCATCTACTTTCACAGCATTGTCGGCCCAGAGCACTCCGTCTAGTTCGCTCTTGATAACTCGGACTTCAACGTTTGCCCTCTGGTAGGCAAATTCGCCGACGTTCCATTGAAACCCAAACTTATAGTTGCTTGAGGGACGAGTCGCCCAAAGTTGACGATGCAAATCGAGACCCAGCAACATCGCTGTTTTCCGATCTAGATCCGACCCTGAAGGCACAATCGGCTGTGCATCGCTCGTTGGTTGCAGGACAGCGATCATAGCAGTTGGGCGAGGGATTGCTGTCGGTTCCGGTTCAGACGAGCATGCGGTAAGTGCTATAGCAACTATACCTACGAGCATTACGAGCGTTACGATGCGTTTCATATGCGTGTGATTCGGACTCTCAAGCGTCGTAAACATCGACGCTGCTTGATTTGAATACTAAAAATACGTTCTGACCAACTGCAATACCAAGGTCATTAAGTGCGTTTTCGGTCAGCTCAACGATAAACTTTTCGCCGATGTCTATTTCAGTAAACACTTTGCCAGTGTTCGACCAGATTTCAGAAACGATTCCTTTAAGTATATTGCGAGCAGAAAGGTTTTTTGGTTCGCTTGAAGCCAAAATTATTTGATTTGCGCCAAGTGAAACGACAACTCTGTCGCCAAGGTTCTTATTCTGGTGACGAGTTGAGATATTCACATCTCCCACTATCACAGTCGTCAGATGATCGGTAGAGTCACCTATAACGCCGTCAAGAATATTGTCGAAACTTTCGAATTCGTCGCCAGCAGAAGCAGCCCCAAGCAGCAAAGCCGATGGCCTATCGAAGCCCTTTACCACGCCGTCTTTCAACAGCATCGCAGATGATGCTATCGAAACGACCTCCGAAACTGAGTGCGAAACATAGATCATCGGCATGTTGAATTCGGTATGAACTCGCTTCAAATAATTTAATATCGAACCACGCCGTGCGGCATCGAGCGATGCCAGAGGCTCATCGAGAAGTAGCAATGCCGGCGATGTAGCGAGCGCTCGTGCGATAGCCACTCTCTGACGTTCACCTCCAGAAAGTTCGTTTGGAGGACGATGAAGAAGATACGTAAGACCAAGTAGATCGGCGATCTCAACTGGGTCAAGACGTCGCTGGTCTTCTTGCAACAATTTCCAACCGAATTCGATGTTTTTACGAACACTCAAGTGAGGAAACAGCGCACCGTCTTGATACACAGTGCCAATTCGACGTTTTTCTGGTGAAACCCAAACTCCGCGGGACCCCGAATACAAAGTTGTTCCGCCTAGCGTCACTGAACCGTCGCTCGGCTTGATCGACCCGGCAAGACAATTCAAGAGGCTAGATTTACCAGCGCCAGAAGGGCCGAACACCGCCGTAATGCCATCATCGAATTCGCCTTTTGCACTCAGCGAAAATTCGGGGCGATTCAGCTGGATATCGAACGAGATCATCGCGACCCTCCGTTCGAGCTAGATATTCCGGTCGCCGTTCGTTTAAGCAACCAATTGTGAACTGCCAATGCGATTACGCCCAGAACAACCGATACCAACGCCAATCGCCAAGCATCGCCTGTATCTCCTGCCGAAATTCGTGTGAATATCGCTGACGGAAGCGTTTGTGTACGCCCAGGAATGTTTCCTGCAACGATAATCGTTGCTCCGAATTCAGATAACGCCCTAACAAATCCGAGAAGTACCCCAGCGATAACCCCTCGATAAGCAAGAGGGAGTGTGATTGTCAGCAAAGTGCGAATCGATCCCGCACCAAGCCCACGTGCTGCAACTTCAAGCCGAGGATCGACGCCCGCGAGCGAGGCTGCAAAAGAACGAACCACAAGCGGCAACGAAACAATAGCAGCCGCCAACGCCGCCGCTATCCACGTAAACGCCAAGGTCGACCCGAACACCGACTCGCTCAATCGCCCTATCCAACCGTTTGTTCCTACAAGCCACAACAACGCATAACCAACCACTACTGGCGGAAGCGCAAGAGGGAGCGAAACAAACACATCGAGTACGAACTTGCCTCTGAAGTTTTTTCGAACCAATAGCCACGCCAGCAACATACCAACCGGCAACGTCACTGTCGTCGCAACAAGTGCGATCTGCACCGATAGTGCAACTACGGAAATATCAGAGGTCATGGCTATAGGTAAGTAGTGGACAAGGTTTTAAGTACCGGCTGCTTCGGAGAACTTGATTGTAAATCCAGTAGACTCGAAGACACCATGCACAGTGGGCGATTTAGAAAGGAATTCGAAAAATTCCACCGCAGAAGCCGAATTTTCAGCGAGTTTCACTGATCGACCAACGTAAATGATCGGTGAATATCCTTCATATATTTCGTTCATGATCGAAACCGAATCCGACCCGAAAGCATCAGTACGATAGACGATTCCGTAGTCTGAGTTTCCCGATTCGACTGCGGCCAAGGCAGCCCGCACATCCACGGCAAATATCAGATCGTTTTCGATATCTTGCCAAACTCCTCTAGATTCAAAGGCTTGTTTCGCGAACTGACCCGCCGGAGCCAACGCCGGATCGGCGATAACCACCCGAGCATCAGATGCAGCTAGGTCGCTGAGTTTTCCAACATGTCCAGCATCCTGCAAACCGATCACAAGCAGCGTATTAACCAATCCTATGCTGCCTTCGGGAACTGGATTCACTAGATCTCCCAGAATCGTCTTAGGTTCTTCTCCTACAAAGAAAACTCCGTCGGCCGGCGCACCGAATTTGGCGATTTGATTAGCGAGCGTCAACGATCCGCCAAAACTGAACTCAACCTGCTTTCCAGTTTCGCGTTCATAAATCGCCGCAGATTCCGAAAGCACATCTGAAAGAGAAGCGGCCGCGAATATCAGCGGCACGTCATCATCCGAGTTCCCACCGCAAGAAGCAGCAAGTGTCATGAGCATCAAACCAAGTACGAATTGAACTGAACAGTGACGCAACAACAGCGATAATTCCTCTATTGAAATCGGTAAGCTCTGATAGAATTGATCGGCTGCTACTAAGAGTTGTGGCTGATCCTCAACGATCATACGTGGGATCGAATCTGAACAAGCGCTGTACACGCAGCGGATCATGAGGCACGAATTTGGTAACAGCTAGCGAAGAATACAACTTCACAAGCTTCTCCAAGCTACCGTTCTACACCAAGGTAAACGAACGTTTGCTCGATCTTGCTGAAGTTGGCAAGCAGAGAAAAATAGTTGATCTGGGTTGCGGTACCGGTGGCATTACTAAACTTATGCTTGAACGACTTCAGTCTGCCAAGGAAACGGTAATTTACGCTGTTGACCATTCCACAACCGCGCTTAAAGTGGCAGCGGAAGAAATTGGCGAGCGCAAGGACGTTGCGATCAATTACGTCCACTCAGAGGTCCAAAACCTCACAGGTGCCGTGAAAGACAAGGTCGACGCGGTTGTTTACTGCAACTCGATTCACTACGTTCCAGAAAAGACGGTTTTGATCCACCAGATCAAAGAAAAACTTCTTCAGAACGGAATCTTCGCCTTCAACACTTCGTTCTACGAAGGTTCGCACCCGGACGACAGTCTGCTGTTTTTCCGCAAGTGGATGATGCGATCACTTCGCATTCTAAAACGTGAATATGGTCTATCAGCTGACAAGTCACAGAAAGTTGAATCTAGAGTCCAGCTTAAAGCTCAGGACTATATCGACCTAGTCGAGAACGCTGGATTCAAAGTGCTGGTCAACGACTTCAACCGAGTCGAAGTTCCGCACGAAGGTTGGCACCACATCTCTGGATTCTCCGACTGGATCGAAGGCGTAATGCCTGGTGTTCCACTCGACATCGGACGCGAAGTACTACAAAAGGGACTCGCGCAGATTTGGGAAGAGATGCAACTAAAGACGGTTCCCCGAGTATGGCTCTCTGTCAGCGCCGCTAAGATATAGTCTGACCCTGCTCCAACAATTGTCCCTTAAAGACCCTGCAATCGTAGGGTCTTTTTTTGTATTTTGGGTGACCCGGCTCTGACAATCAAATGACGTAGACGACGTGTTCTGTCGAAGTGATCTAAATATACGAAACTATTCCTCGTGTATTCTCTGAAGCGGTCGACGAATAAGCGACCTTTCATTCATTGAGCAGAGGGATCAGTTGAAAAACTCACTTGACAATCGTCCGAAACTGTCACAACAACTCATCGAATTTCTCTGTGAGAAACTTGGCAAAAAGGTCTCAATATCAGGCGACTTCAATCGCTTACAAGCCTGCTTCGATACCGACACTACGTCCTCACGATTCTGAACGCACTAGAGGATTTAGATGAAGCCTTTATCGACTATTACACCGTACTTCGGGTCGACGAAGTTTACGCCAAAATAATTGGCAAGCGGCATGGCGTAGACCTCCCATACGTTGCTCCAGACGGCTATGCGTGGGATCGACCTGATTTATTCGCCGTCGTCACCCGAATAATCAGAGAAACAACGGGAATAGATCTAGTTTCGGTGTAACCGCATCCAAACCGAAAAGCGGAACCCCTACTCGCCGTCGAGATACTCGGCGAGAGTCTTGATGTTGTACGCCTGACCGCCAGTAACTCCTGCTACCGTCCCTTCAGCCTCGACAGCACAACGTGCAGTGTCGATAGATGTGAAGCATGGAATTCGTTGCATCGAAGCTGAACGACGAATATGGAAACCATCTTGCATGGTCGCACGATCACCAGTCACCGTATTCACGACAGCACTAACGGTTCCATCCTCAATGATATCAACAACGGTTCGACCGTCACGACTCTCTAGTCGTTTTTCAACTTCGTGTACGTCTATGCCCATAGCGCGGATCATCTCGGCTGTTCCGCTCGTTGCGTAGATCGTATGCCCCGCTTCTTCGAGAGTTCGAACAAGACCCAGTGCATCCGCTTTGTCAGGATCAGCGATGCTCAACAACACTGCGCCACCGACAGGAACGTTCAGTCCTGAACCAAGAAGTGCTTTGGTAACTGCACCTTCGAATGTGGTGTCGATGCCCATCACCTCACCGGTCGATTTCATCTCGGGGCCAAGGTAAGTATCCACACCGGCAAGCTTCGACATAGAGAACACTGGCGCCTTCACGGCAATCAGGTTCTGCTTCTTGGCGAGCCCGCCTTTGTAGCCCTGCTCCTTGATCGACATTCCACGCATTACATCAGTAGCAATACGAACCATAGGAATTCTAGTGACCTTCGAAATGAACGGAATTGTTCGTGAAGAACGTGGATTCACTTCGATTATGTAAATTTCGGGATCACCAGATTTGCCGTCTGCACCACTCTTATTGAATCCACGATACGTGCCGCCACCTGCGACTACGAACTGAATGTTCATTAGTCCCACAATGCCCAGCGCAAGTCCGATTCGACGTGTGTAATCGACAATCGTCTCAACCTCCGCCTCAGTCAGCGACTGCGCTGGGTAGACGGCCATTGAGTCGCCAGAGTGAACTCCAGCCCGTTCGATGTGCTGCATAATTCCGGGAATCAATACATCCTTGCCGTCGCAAACCGCATCGACTTCGACTTCGAGTCCGGTCAGGTAGTGATCAATCAGAATCGTCTGACCCGGGAATTCCCTCATCGCCATTTCGAAATATCTAACGACTTCTGCTGGAGTCTGAACGATCTCCATCGCCCGACCGCCGAGCACATAGCTAGGTCGCACAAGTACCGGGTAACCGACGTTGCTGGCGACCTGAAGTGCACTCTCAACGTCAGACGCCATTCCTCCCGGAGGCTGTGGTAATCCGTGTCGTGAAGTGACTTCCTCGAATCGACCACGATCCGAAGCTAGGTCGATGACATCTGGTGTCGAGCCCAACACCGGCAGATCGGCCACTCCCAGCGATTGCGATAGGTTGATGGCAGTTTGGCCACCAAACTGCACCATCGCAGCAGGGTTGTTTTCAGCAACTCCCCCACCTTCGTTTTCAATAATGTCTCGAACACTCTCTTCGTCAAGAGGCTCAAAGTAAAGACGGTCTGAAGTATCAAAGTCGGTCGAAACCGTTTCAGGATTCGAGTTAATCATCACCGATTCAACGCCAGCTTTTTGAAGCGCCCAAGCAGCATGAACAGAGCAGTAATCGAACTCGATACCCTGCCCGATTCGAATCGGGCCGCTGCCCAATACGATCGCAGTTTCACGACCGGTAGGAATGGCTTCGTTCTCCTGCTCATACGTCGAGTAGAAGTAAGGAGTTACTGCCTCGAATTCACCAGCGCAGGTGTCGACCATCTTGTAGACCGGTTTGAGTTCCCAGGCTTTTCGCATAGTTCGAACCTGCTCAGGTAGGTAGCCCGCAAGCGTGCTGATCTGCGAATCAGAGAAACCGAGTCGCTTGGCACGCCACATCAAATCCGATGTTAGCTCTTCCGCTAGCAGCGTTCGTTCCATTCCAACAATTCGCTGGAGCGCACGTGTGAACCAAGGATCAACGCCGGTTTCCAGTGTTACCGATTCAGCTGTACGACCGCCACGAATAGCGGCAGTCAGTTTCCAAATACGATCATCGTCGGCAAGCAGATCTGGCGGACCGTGGTTGCCCCATTCGGGATCTTCCCAAAGCAGCGAACCACGACCGTTTTCAAGCGAACGTACAGCCTTTTGCAATGCCGCCTCGAAGGTACGATCAATCGCCATCACCTCGCCGGTCGCCTTCATCTGGGTCCCCAGCGAACGGTCGCCTGTTGGGAACTTATCGAACGGCCATCGAGGAATTTTTACGACGCAGTAGTCGAGTGCAGGCTCGAAAGCGGCGGTCGTCTTCTCAGTAACAGCATTAGAAATTTGGTCGAGAGTCTTGCCGAGGGCGATCTTCGCTGCCACACGAGCAATCGGGTAACCCGTTGCTTTTGACGCTAACGCCGATGAACGGCTCACACGAGGGTTCACTTCGATGACATAGTACATCGAGCCTTCCTCGTTGTACCCGGCACCTTCACCAATAGTTTCGGCGACCATGTTGGAAGGTCGGTAAGCGAGCTGAACATTGCAGCCGCCCTTAATGCCGAGTCCGGAAATAATATTCAGCGATGCCGTACGTAGACGCTGATAGTCCTTGTCGTTGAGCGTCTGACTTGGAGCCACGACGATAGAGTCGCCAGTGTGAACTCCCATCGGATCAAGATTTTCCATGTTGCAGATGGTGATGACGTTTCCGTCGCCATCTCGCATCACTTCGTATTCGATCTCTTTCCATCCAAGCAGCGAATGCTCGATGAGAACCTGTCCAACTTTGCTGGCTGCTATTCCGCCTGTGGCGATCTTGCGAAGTTCTTCTTCGTTTTGGGCGATTCCGCCACCGGTTCCACCGAGCGTGTAGGCGGGACGAACGACTGCTGGATAACCGATCTTACGCCCCGCTTCGACTGCGTCTTCAACCGTTTCGACTGCAAACGATGGGAGCACTGGCTCGCCAAGGCGTTCGAGCAAATCACGGAACTGCTCTCGGTCTTCGGCCATTTCGATAGTTTCGACTGAAGTACCGAGTGTTTTGACGTTGTACTTATCGAGAATTCCGGCTTTTTCTAGGTCAACAACAAGATTAAGCCCCGTTTGACCACCCATTGTTCCGATCACGCCGTCAGGACGTTCACGGTCGATGATTCGTTCGAGCACGGGCACTGTTAGTGGTTCGATGTAAATCCGATCAGCCATGTCCTCATCGGTCATGATCGTCGCCGGATTCGAGTTCACTAGAACAACCTCAACCCCTTCTTCACGAAGAGAACGACAGGCCTGCGTACCTGCATAGTCGAACTCTGCTGCCTGACCAATAATGATCGGACCTGAACCAATAACCAGAACCTTTTTCAGAGTCTCGTCAATTCCCGATTTCTCTATAGTCGCACCGTTAGTCAATCAAATCTCCTGTGTACCTTCAGGCACCAACTCTTGCTCATACAAATATCCCCCTCTCCTCGGTGAGAGGGTTGGGGTGAAGGAAAACCATCTAGTCAGTCAACGCCCTGCCGACACTCAATCATCCGCTTTCGACCTTCCTTACGATCAATTCCTCGAAACTATTAAACCTTCGCTGCCGTTTTTCCCGCTTGACCCGTTCGAATCAGTCCAACGAACCGATCAAACAGATACTCACTGTCGTGCGGACCCGGTGACGCCTCAGAGTGGTACTGAATGGTCATGATCGGCATGTCACGGTGACGAAGTCCCTCAACCGTCTGGTCGTTCAGGTTGATGTGGCTAACTTCGAGTCCGTCAGGCAAACCGTCAGCATCAACTGCATAACCGTGATTTTGTGCAGTCACATACACCCGACCCGATTCCAAATCCTTCACCGGTTGATTACCACCACGATGACCAAAGTGAAGTTTGAATGTCGAAGCTCCAAACGCCCGAGCAATAACCTGATGACCAAGACAAATTCCCATCATAGGAACCTTGCCAGCAAGCCCTTTGGCAGTCGCAACAGAACGATCCAAAAGCTCTGGATCGCCAGGACCCGGTGAAAGCATCACGCCATCTGGCTCGTGACCTAATATATCGTCCGCAGAAGCATCGTCAGGAACGACAATTACTTCGCACCCACGAGCACGAAGCGAACGCAAAATGTTCAACTTCACGCCGTAGTCGTTGACCACCACTTTCATATAGTTATCGCCAAGATCGCGCTGACCAATGCCCCGCTCAACATCAACACCCATGCCGCCCTGTCGCGCCCGACCTCGTAGGTCGAAGAACGCTCGTGATTGCTCACCAGCATCGCCTGTCCATTCGTAAATATCGTCGGTCGATACGTTTCCAACAACATCGAACTCGCCGTATCGAGGTGCCTTCGCTAGAGTCGCAAGCGCAGCTTCAACATCTTCGTTTGGAGTGATAATTCCCATCATCACACCAGCCGAACGGAGCTTACGCGTAATCGCCCGGGTATCGACACCCGAGATTCCCGGGATACCGTTCTCAACCAAATAATCGTGAACCGTGCCTTCAGAAAGCGGATGTGAAGGCTCTTCGCAATCGTCTCGAACAACGAACCCGTTGACCTGAATTCGAGTCGACTCAACGTCGGCCTCGCTCGTGCCGTAGTTTCCGATCATCGGATAAGTCGGCACCAGAATCTGACCACCGTATGAAGGGTCGGTCAGCATCTCCTGATAACCGGTCATCGACGTGTTGAAAACCACCTCACCGGTGGTCTCACCCTCGGCACCAAGTCGCTTGCCGGGGAACACCGAACCATCTTCGAGCACTAAATACACATTGCCACGTACATCGTTCATTGCTTGGCCTCAGAAAACACGCCGCTGGCGTTCAGATCGAACACGGTCTCTCCTTGATAAATCGTTGTCACCACTCGACCCGCAAGCTCCACGCCAGCTAACGGACTATTCACGCTCTTCGATTCGAACTGCTCCGGATTCACAACCCACTTGCTGCCCGGATCGATAATCGCCACGTCTGCCGAGAATCCCTTTTTCAGCGAACCGAGATCCTTACGCAAGATCGCAGCCGGACCCGCCGTTAGCGATTCGATCAGTCGAACTACCGAAATCTTTCCGGCATCGACTATCTGGAACACCGACGAGAACGCCGTTTCCAGCACGTTAATTCCGTGAGCGGCCTCGTTATATGTGCACACCTTGTCGGTAGCAGCGTGCGGTGCGTGATCGGTCGCAATGATGTCGATTAGACCTTCATTCAATGCGTCGATCACAGCTTCAACATCAGCCCTGCTCCGAAGCGGCGGATTCACTTTAGTGTTGGTGTCGTAAGCCTCAGAACCGACCGTTGCAGGAACTTCGCCCTTCAAGCCGTAAACCCATTCGTCGCTCAGGGTCAGGTGATGAGGAGTCACTTCAGCAGTAACATCTACCCCGCTCTCTTTCGCAGTTCGCAGCGCAACAAGCGACCCAACTGTTGAAATGTGAGGAATGTGGAGTCGAGCTTTCGTCAGATCAGCAAGATGCAGATCACGTGCCACCATGGCCGTTTCGGCCTCGGCAGGAACGCCGGCAAGCCCAAGACGTGTAGCGACCGTGCCTGCGCTCATAACCCCGCCCGCACCGATCTTCTTGTCCTCGGCGTGGTTGATGATCGGAAGTCCGAGCTCGACCGAATACGACAACGCCTGTCGCATAAGGTTCGCATCAGCTACCGGGTTACCATCGTCGGAGAAGCCGATCACGCCCGAATCTGCAAGTTCGCCCATCGGAGCAAGGCGCTTGCCCTTCTGGCCAATTGAAATCGCACCGATAGGAAGCACCCGGATCAGACCGTCAGCCGCCGAACGACGCATCACGTCGTCAACTACCGCCGCAGAATCCTGAACAGGGTCGGTATTCGGCATGGCACTTATCGTGGTGAATCCACCGTAAGCGGCGGCACGAGTGCCGGTGACAATCGTCTCTTTCCACTCTTGGCCGGGATCGCGCAGGTGAGTGTGAAGGTCGACAAACCCCGGCGAAACGATCTTGCCCGAAGCGTCGATCTGCTCGTATCCGTCTGGCGTTTTGCCACTCGACGCAGAAGTCACTTCGTCGATCTTGCCGTTTGAAATAAGAACGTCAGCGACCCTATCGATCCCCTGTGCTGGATCAATCACTCTGCCGCCCGTTATTGCCAGTTTTCTGGCTGCCAAATGCATATTCCTTCTGAACTAGGCTTCGTCGCTACTATTGGAATCGTTGTTGCCGATTCGTGTCGATTTGCCCGGAGCACACAGCGTGTACAAAACCGCCATGCGAACCGCCACACCGTTGCGCACCTGTTCCTCGACAACGCTCTGTCCGCCGTGAGCAACCTCGCTCGAAATCTCGACACCCTCGTTCATCGGACCCGGATGCATCAACAGCGCACCATCGTTCGCCAGCGCCATTCGCTTTGCGTTGATGCCCCATCGATCGGAGTACTCTCGCAAGCTAGGCAAGTGACCCGCATCCTGTCGTTCCTGCTGAATTCGAAGCGCCATAACGACGTCCGCTGAATCGACCGCTTCATCGACGTTTCGAGCCAGCTTCAAGCCACCGAATCCGGTCTCATCGCCAAGCGTCGAGCCCAAATTCCATTCGTCGGGTATCAGCGTGTTGGGACACGAAACCGTCACTTCAGCGCCCATCTTCTGGAACGCTAAGATGTTCGATCGTGCCACCCTGCTGTAGAGGACATCACCAACGATTGCGATCTTCTTACCGGTCATGTCGCCAATGTGGTTTCGAACAGTAAACAGATCCAACAAAGACTGAGTCGGGTGAGCGTGTGTGCCATCGCCAGCGTTCACAACCGAAGCGTCGGTGTGGTTCGATATGAAATACGGCGCACCCGAATGCGGATGCCTCACAACCAGAGCGTCGATCTGCATAGCCTGTAGCGTTTTCACAGTATTGAGCAGCGATTCGCCCTTGCTCACACTGCTCGCCGAAGCGGTGACGTTGATTACGTCGGCGCCAAGAATCTTGCCTGCCTGCTCGAACGAGACGCGCGTGCGCGTGGAGTTCTCGAAGAACATCGTGATGATCGTTTTTCCACGAAGTGCAGGAGTCTTTCGGTTGTCCCGACCCGCTATTTCGAGCATGCCTTCGGCACTATCGAGTAGCTCGTTGATCTCCGCAGCCGAAAGATCGTCCAGATCAAGTAAATGATGACGAGGAGCTACAACAGTTTCGCCTGAAACGCCGCTAGCGATAACCGCTTCTGAATCGTCTGCGGGGTTGTTTCCGACCGTTGTCGTTGGGTTTGTCATTAGCCTTCACGTCCCAGTACAACGGCATCATCGCCGTCAATTTCCGTGATTCGAACCTGAACGCGCTCACCGCGGGCAGTGGGAATGTTTTTACCTATGAAATCTGGCCTGATCGGCAATTCTCGGTGACCTCGATCTACCAACACCGCCAGCTGAATTCGACTCGCCCGACCGAAGTCGAGAAGTGCTTCCATGGCGGCTCGAATCGTGCGGCCTGTGTAGAGAACGTCGTCGACGATCACTACCGGCTTGCCGTCGACGCCTTCAAGGATGTCCGATGGCATCAAGGGCTGCCCTGAAGCAATCTGGGGATCATCTCGCCACAATCGAGGGTCAAGCGTGCCAACAACTGGCCTAAAGCCTTCGATGCGTTCGATGCTGTCGGCGAGACGCTTTGCGATGTGAACGCCACGGGTCTGAAGTCCAACTAATACAAGATCGGAGGAAGCACGATTTTGTTCGAGTATCTCGTGAGAAATCCTCGTCGTCGCCCTTCTAATATCGTCCTGCGTAAGCAGAACTCTCTCGATCTCGTTCGTCACATGCTCTCCGTAGTCAACGTGAGCCTGGATGATTCTCCCCCGGATCGGGGGAGTTAGAGGGGGAGAACAGTCCCAAGTGCGAAAGCACGCCCGGACTAATCACGCCCACAAAAAAATCCTTGCCTGCTGACAAGGATCGAAGCCGCGCTGTGCGTGACATGTGTGCGTAGAAACCCGTGCAGCATCGTGCAAGCAGAGGCATTCTAAGCGGATTCCCTTGCCAGCCTCACTGGACTGGATTTAAAGGCCCACAAAATATTCTGTTCTTAACTACTAAAACTACCACCAACCAACATTAATCACAACGTTGCGGTGGTTAACAATTCGACCTGCAACCGGATGACCGGAGTAAGGAGGTCAAAGGTGTGACCGGTAGTTAGATCAGGAGTGGGAGAAATAGTGAGAACAGGAGTTAGTCTACTTCACGTCAAACGCATCATCCTGAGCCCCGTCGAAGGGTCACGCCCCGCCACGACAATTTCCATATCAGTCACGTCAGAACCCCATCCCCTACAGCATCACCCAATCGCCCGTTTCCCCACCCTCGGCGGGAGCAACTGCTCGCCATGATTGTGGGTACAATTTGAGTCCGCAAACACACCTAACCGAGCGCATACGACGTTTGCGAACGATCAATACTTTGCAGTGACCGCACTTCGATAGATAACGAATTTGCGACTGCCATTCGCCAGTAGTCACATCGACGAACCGACGTGGCTTCGCACCAATCTCGTTACACACCGATCGAAATTCACGACCGTGTGCGCTCGGTTTGTCGCCCCAGCGATCATGAACAATAGCGTGCGCCACTTCGTGAAGTACAACCTGCCGAATATCGTTCTCGTCACCCATAGCCAACAACCGGGAAGAAATCGCAATCTGCTTACGTGATGGCATGTACGATCCGAGTGTTCTACGCATCCGAGCTGAAACCCGAACCGGCGGCAACGAAAACCCCGGCTGATGCTGATCGAAAGTCGCCTGAATCAACAAGTCGACAGCCTCGGCAGTCGGCTTACCCACGGGTTTCTGCCCCAAATCAAACGCCATCTGACGCGACTCAGCGTCCGAGACAAGTCCAGATCCACCCGGGGCCAGCGTCACCTGCGCAAGCTGCACCGCCTGATCGACAACGCGCCGTATGTTTGTTCTAAACGAAAAAGAAATTGAAGTCGCCCCAAAGCAACCGACGAAAATTTAGCTAACCGCGAGTATCCAGATTTCCCGCGCAAAATCGCGGCTTTCCATCACCAAATTCCTAAAGTCAGCTCTCAAGCGAGAAACAAAAAAAGAGCCACCAGCAACGAGCCCGACTCTAAGCGAACCTACCCAACGAAAATGCACTCACGTCGACCGGCGAATTCCCACCGGTCGCCAAAGCCGCGATAGCGATACCCATGGCAGGTCCAAGCGCAATTCCCTGCCGACCGCCACCCGTCGATACCACCAGACCCTCAATACCAACCGATCCGTCGATAATCGGCATCTTGTCGGGCGTCACCGGACGCAAACACGCCGTCTGCTGCACAAGCTCGGCATCTTCCAAATAAGGCAGCATCGACACGGCCGAAGCGATAATCCGATCCCGAGCATCGTCTGTAGTTCGATCGTCGAAACCGACTTCTTCTTCCGTAGTCCCAATCCACGTCAGACCATCGGACTTCGTCGTCGCGTAGTCGTGATCCCACCACAGCGAAAGTTTTATGGGAGGCGACGGCGCATCAAGACGAATTATCTGACCTCGCAATGGCGACACCGGAACCTCAACGCCAAGTGCGCCGAGCAATCCACCGCTCCAAGGACCAGCAGCAGCGAGCACGACGTCTGCTTCAAATACGCCACCCTCTGTAACAACGCCGGTCACCCGATTGCCAGCTACAGAAATCTCCGAAACTTCTCGATTCACCATCTGTGCGCCACGACTTTCAGCCGCTTGCCAAAGAGAAAGAGTCAGCTTGTAAGGATCGAGTTCGAACGCTTCGCCGATGTACAGTCCACCGATAACGTCGTTAGAAATACGCGCATCGATGTGACTAAGCTCGCCCAATCCCAACCACCGCATGTCGTAGTCAAAATCGGTGGCGTGCGCCTCGTAAACCTCACGCATCTCATCCGCTTCGGCTTCATCTCGAACAAGTTTCACCGAAGGCTTGCGAACAAGATTCAGATCGCCGCCGACAACGTCGGCCAGCTCCTGCGCCAGTCCGCGATGCAAGCCAATGGAGAAGTCCGAAAACGTCTTGTACTCCGGCTCGCGAGCATTAGGAATGACGGGATTTATCCCACCGAGTGCGAATCCTGAAGCGTGCGATGCCAATGAATCTCGCTCGAACAG
The DNA here is from genome assembly GCA_018673955.1 of Chloroflexota bacterium. Taxonomy (GTDB): domain Bacteria; phylum Chloroflexota; class Dehalococcoidia; order Lucifugimonadales; family Lucifugimonadaceae; genus Lucifugimonas. The sequence goes on from JABHBJ010000037.1 coordinate 32,146, forward strand.
CGTTACTTCATGTCCATCTTTCGATAGATAGTAGGCGGCCGCACAGCCTGCTACACCGCCCCCGATTATCGCTACCTTCATCGATTCCGCCCGCTTAGTTCTGGGTCTTGAAAGCTGCGTAAACCTCATCACCACGACGCTGTCGACGTCTCGCCACACCAGTCTCCTGCGCCACCCGCGCCACTCCGCGAGAAACTCGCTTGGCGACGTTCTTGTCGAACACGCTCGGAATGATGAAGTCTTCAGATATGTGCGAATCTGGAATCACACCTGCGATCGCTATCGCAGCGGCGATCTTCATTTCGTCATTGATAGTCGAGGCACGAACGTCCAAAACACCTCGGAACAATCCGGGGAAGCATAGCGAGTTGTTCACCTGATTCGGGTAGTCAGTTCGACCCGTTGCCATAACTCGAACATTGTCGGGAACTTCTTCTGGCCAAATTTCAGGGTCAGGGTTTGAAAGCGCAAATACGATAGCGTCCGATGCCATCTTCGAAACCTGCTCAGGGGTCACAAGACCCGGTCCAGCGAGACCCAACAGCATGTCGGCGCCAACCATGCCCTCAGCAAGCGTTCCGGTCGAGTTATCGGGGTTCGTGTTGTCGGCAAACCACTGTTTCATCGTGTTATCACCGTAGTCTCGACCTCGATCTAGTGCACCCTGACGGTCATATCCAATAATTTTCGTCACGCCGTAACTCTGAAGAATCTTTGTGCAAGCTGTTCCCGCCGCACCAACTCCAGCAACAACTACCTTGAGGTCGCTCGGCTTCTTATCGACGATCTTCAATGCATTAATCAGACCAGCCAGAACAACCACGGCGGTGCCGTGCTGATCGTCGTGGAACACAGGAATATCTAGCTCAGTTCGCAGTCGGTCTTCGATCTCGAAGCAGCGAGGAGCACTGATGTCTTCAAGGTTGATACCGCCGAATCCCGGAGCCATTGCCCTCACAAATCGGATGATTTCTTCGGTGTCGTTCGTGTCGAGCACAACTGGCCATGCATCGACTCCGCCGAACTCTTTGAACAACAACGCCTTGCCTTCCATCACTGGAAGCGAGGCTGCAGCACCGATGTCGCCAAGCCCAAGCACTGCCGATCCGTCAGAAACGACAGCTATCGTGTTTCCCTTGCCTGTCAGCGCCCAAACTGCGTCGGGGTCTTCGTGGATAGCCATACAGACCCGGCCAACGCCCGGCGTGTACGCCTTCGACATATCATCACGAGTAGTAACTGGCACTCGAGAACTCATCTCGATCTTGCCACCGACGTGAAGCAAGAATGTCTGATCGGAAACACTGCGAACTTTCACATTCTCCACTGCCTTGATCGCATCAACTACCTCGATCGCGTGATCGTGACCTGATGTGTTAACAGTGAAGTCTCGAACCATCGCGCCTTTCGACGTCTGAACTACATCGACACCCATAGCGCTGCCACCGGCGTCTCCGATGGCCGAAGTGATCTTACCCAGCATCCCCGGTTCATTCGGATACTCAGATCGAACCGTGATGCTGTACGCAACGCCCGGTGTTCGTGCTGGCATTTTTTGTCACTCCAGATAACTATTCAGACCCTGCAAACAGTGCGCGATATTGCCTGAATTAATAACGTCGAATCTTAATTGAATTTACGATCATTTAGAGGATGTTCAGATTGCAGACCAAGTCTATCACCGCGCTACCTTCAATCACTTAGTGGCGATGCGGCAATAATCAGCAATCTGATGAGCAACATCCAAATCACCCCTTAGAAAAACCCTCGAACACCCCACTATTACGGTATTCTAGGTTCTGTTAAATTCGATATATGTACGGAGTAAACGATGGCTGATACGTCCCGCCCAACGATTAAAGGGCGATTTACAACCTGTGAACTTGTGAAGCGTGAAGAACTTACCTCAGATCTGATTAAATTCTGGATCAAACCTGCGCAGGAATACACGTTCAAGCCAGGTCAGTACTGCACTATCGGTGTCGATGGCATCGAACGTCCTTATTCAATCTCGTCATCCCCTGACGAAGAGAACATCGAACTGTTCATCGAGGTTGTACCTGTCGAACATGGTGGTCACCTAACCCCGCTTCTGGATCACCAGAAGGTCGGTACAGAAATGACTCTCCGCCCGCGAGCAAAGGGAATCTTCGTTCTGCAACCGCAGTACAAGCACCACATCTTCGTCGGCACGGTAACCGGAGTCGTCCCCTATATCTCAATGCTTCGAAAGTTCCTGAACGACCCTGCATGGCCTGAACCTGCCGACGGCGTCGCTCGTGAGGACTACAAATTCCACGTCCTTGAAGGCGCAAGCTATGACGATGAATTCGGTTACGACGAAGAATTGAATGAACTTGCTGCAAAGCACGATTTCATCCACTTTTACCCTTCCGTTTCACGTCCAAATGAGGAACGAAACGCCAACTGGACCGGCGCAAAGGGTCGAATCAACCTGCTAATTGAGGACTACCTCGAGAAGCTCGGTGTTGATCCGAAAGAAACCTGCGTCTACGCATGTGGGCACCCTCAGATGATCGAAGACGTTGGCGCCCGCATGGAGTCAACTGACTACAACTTCATCGAAGAACGATTCTGGAAGGAAGACGAATAAACCGTCTTCAGCCCGCCTCGCACCTCAACACGCATCTAAAGGAACCTCAGAAATGGCAGAACGAATCGGATTCGTCGGACTCGGAATCATGGGCAAGCCCATGGCAAAGAACCTCGTCACAGCCGGATACGACGTAACCGTCTACAACCGATCAGCAGCAGCAGTCGACGAACTCGTAAGCGCTGGCGCAGCAGCGGGCACATCGTCTGCAGATGTCGCATCGAAATCCGACATCATCGTTCTGATGGTTCCAGACTCACCCGATTCTGAAGCCGTAGTTCTTGGCGAAGCCGGTCTACTTGAAGGCGCCTCTGCTGGCGATCTGATCATCGACATGTCATCGATCGAGCCAGGCGTTTCGCAACGCATTCACGATGCATGTGCAGAAAAAGGTGTGAAGTTCATCGACGCTCCTGTTTCTGGTGGTGAACCAATGGCAGTGTCTGGCGATCTCGCAATCATGGTCGGCGGCGAAACCGGAAATTTCGAACGAGCACAGCCTCTATTCGAAGTCATGGGTAAGTCGGCAGTTCTCTGCGGAGGCAGCGGAGCGGGTAACACCACCAAGCTCGCCAACCAGATCATCGTTGGCGCAAACATCCACGCCCTCGCTGAAGCACTGACTCTCGCAACCAAAGCCGGTGTAAACCCTGAAACCGTGTTCAACGCAATCAAGGGCGGATTAGCCGGATCGAACGTAATGAACGCTAAGGCTCCGATGATGTTCGAGCGAAACTTCGCTCCTGGATTCCGCATCGAGCTTCACTACAAAGACATCAACAACGCCGCCAAGACTGCAAACGATTTGGGCCTGTCACTTCAAGTCACAGCCAACTTGCAACAGGTCTTCAAGGCACTAATTGAGTGGGGCGAAGGTGGTAACGACCACTCGGGCATCCTCAGCTACATAGAGAAGCTCACAGGCGTAACCGTCACCAACAAATAAGTTTGTGACAACGGCTCTCAAAGCCAACTAACGAATCAACAGATGCCTCGGCAATAACGCCGGGGTCTCTTACGTTAAGCGCAGTTCGTCGTACGGCAACGCCTACTCGCGTGGTGAATCAGATTCATCACTATCTGAACCCAGTTCACCCTCGGCTATCTCGCTCAAGAACTGCTCGATTTCTGGCGACAAGGAAACCCCGCTACTACCTGGAGCTTGCCCACCACGAACATCTAGTTCGTCGGCGTCTTCAGTATCCGACTCCCGTTCGAACCGCTCAACCATGTCCTTCAGTTGAGGATTGTCGATCATTGCCGGATTCACTTGCTCGTACTGCTTCTCGCCCATCTCCACTTCAGGAAGAATTGTGCCGAAGCCATATAGTTCGGAGAGTATTTTGAGAATTCGCGCGCTTCCAGCAAAGTCATCATCAAGCTTCAGGTACAGCGGGAGATGAACCATCAACGAAAGCGTTTCCAGATGTAAATCAGTGAATATTCGCTCGGATATTTGCGATGTCATAGAAGTCGGGCCCTGATACTTCGACTTACCAATCCGAACATTTCCGAAACCTGCTGGCGGTTCCCATCCTCGTGCAGAGCCAGTGACCGACAATTCCCGAGAATGCGGCACCGAGTCGTACATGCCACCAATCTGGATGTACCTGGTGATTCCCAACGCCTTGATTAGTTCGATCACGGAGTCGTTGAAATCTTCGGCGAATGCGTGCGGCTCAAGCAGTTCCAGTAGCACCAGATCGTTCTCGCCGGGACGCCGAGCATAGCTAACCCGCGTGTTCGGCACTCGAACCGATCGAACGTCGCCAGCTAGGCGAATCTCAGGTCGATATCGGGTGAAATCATAGAACTTACTGGGTCGATCAAGCTTCCCGATTCGCTCAGACGCGTACAGCTTACCGAGTCGGCGTAGAACGATCTTCCCGACGTTGCCAACATTAATCCACGGCTTCAAAATCGCAATACAATGCGGATTCTGAAGAGGTGGATCGGGCATCTCTATTTCGAAGTCACCAATTTTCACAATTCAAGTCCTACCCAAAGCATACCGCTAATTTTTCTTAGCCTCAAAGATGAATCGAACCGCCGACACGGTGCTAAAATTCGCCTCGAATCCCATTGGCCGATCTCAGGCACTATCACTTCCTACTGAATCACGTAGCTCGAAAAACAAAAACAACAGGAACCGAAAATCACCTCATGGCAAACAAGTTTGTATTTCTCCCACCGCAGTCAGACCTCTTTGCCGAGTGGATTCCACGCCTTCTCGACAGCGCACCCGGGTGGGACATCGCCACTCCGGCCACAGATGAACAGGCACTAAAAGAGCTCGCCGACGCCGACGCTGCGTACGGAACGATGACTCCCGAGTTGATCGCTGCCGCGCCAAACCTGCGATGGTTGCAAGCTCCTGCGGCAGCACCTGCCGCAGGTTACTACTTTGACGAGTTGATTAGTCATCCGACGGCTGTCACCAACTTCCGTGAGATCTACAACGATCACATTTCGGTGCAGATTCTCACGTACATGCTGAACTTCACAAAGCACTTCAACATCTACCGCGATCAGCAAAGCGAACACAAGTACGAAGTTCTCGAATCGCCTAATCACGATATATTCTTACCTGAATCGACTGTATTAATCGTCGGTGTTGGCGGTATCGGAACCGAAACAGCCCGGCTCTGCAAAGCCGTTGGCATGAACGTACTCGGCATCGACGCTCGACGGGAATCCAAGCCTGAGTGGGTCGACGATATGTTCACCCCCGACCAACTCGACTCACAGCTTCCAAAAGCCGATTTCGTCGTGCTTACGATTCCGCACACCCCGGCAACTGAAGGTCTGTTCGACTCTTCCAAATTCGCTTTGATGAAAAACTCGGCAATATTCATCAACATCGGACGCGGTATGACAACGAAGCTCGACGATCTAAACGCTGCGCTTCGCTCTGGCGAAATCGCGGGTGCAGGTCTAGATGTTTACGAAATCGAACCGCTGCCAAAAGACCACCCACTGTGGGATGCTCCGAACACGATTCTCACGCCTCACACCGCTGCGGTTGGGGGAGCAAATCTGCTCGAACGACGCTACGAAATCGTCGTTGAAAACTTCAGGCATTTCGCAGCAGGCGAACCGCTCCGCAATGAAGTCGACAAAGCAAACTGGTTCTAGACTGACTCGCTCGTGAGCTAAACATGCCAGACAACGAAGACAACAAAAAGAAAATCCCAAACCAGAAAAACACCGGCATCGGTGTTGGCATGGGCATCGCTATCGGTGCGGCCATTGGAGCAGCAACCGATAACGCCGGACTCTGGATTGCACTAGGAATAGCCATCGGCGCCGGGATAGGCACGTCAGTGAGCTCAATAAATAAATCCGATAAGAAGTAGCTTCAAGTGCCTAACCAAAG
>JABHBJ010000073.1 GCA_018673955.1 Chloroflexota bacterium
AGGTATTCCCCTTCGCAAACTTCAAGCGTCGCATTGTCGAGCGATTCCAACGCCATTGAGATATATCGAGGATCTGCCGCAGGACCGCTCGCATTTCGCTGCTCGAATAAAGACATTCTCGCCATAGCGTGTATTCCGTCACCAGCGTTGATCGCCTGAGCCGGACCCCATGCCCACCATATTGTTGGTCGCATGTTGCGTTCGGTATTGGCATTCTGCACATCTTCATGAACAAGCAGAAAGTTGTACAGCAACTCGACCGACACGGCATAAGGCATAGCCGAAATGTTGTTGGCACCAGCAGCCTTTGCGACGTTCAGCACGAGATGTCCGTGCGATCGATCTTGAACAACTGCTGGTTCAGGTTCGCCATTCTGATCGACCCAACCCAAGTGGTATGCCATCATCTTATAGAGTGGAAGATCGCGTAGATCAATGAACTTTTTAATCGCGACCTCAAACTGGTCTGAATCGTCAGCGGTGAGTCCAGGAAGTGTTCCCGTAAAAGACAATCATATTCTCCGAAAAGTGCTTGCCAAGATCACCGGAATTATCCGATTGCTCGGCTATCAAATGAAACAAGAGCCAAACAAGAGTAACCGAGAGCAGTTACCTGGCGACAATATCGCCAGCAATATTCTGAATCGATTCAGCATCGATCGCACCGGTTCGCAACAGAACTATCTCGCCATGAACATACGAAACCACAGTGCTCGGAGCTGTACTGTCGCCACATAATCCAACGACACAACCTGCGATAGCGTCTCCGAATATTTGCTCAACCACGATCGCCTCCTTCTCAGGATCTCTACCGGTGAGATTGCAGCTGGTTCCAGTGATAGGAACTCCCGCGAGTTCAATGATGTTTCTGGCAATCGCGTGATCGGGGACCCGTACTCCAACTGTCCTCGTATCCGCCGTAACAACTGCCGGAACAACGTCCGAAGCAGGCAGCACGATCGTCAAAGCACCCGGCCAGAAATGATCGGCAAGTTCACGAAGTGGCTCTGGAAACTCTGTGCACAGCGATTCAGCCATGACTGAATCATGAACTAAAAGAGGAACTGGAGTACCGGGATTTCGCCCCTTCGTAGTGAACACGCTTTCAACAGCGCTTGAGTTTAATCCATCTGCACCAAGAGCGAAATATGTATCTGTCGGAAACGCAATAATGCCCCCGTGTTTGATCGCCTGTACGGCGCTCTCAATTCCCGAAGCATCAGTTGAAATCATCATTGCTTAATCTTATCGACCTTTGACTCGGCAGAACACGTTATGTTTCGCGCTAAATTCCCAAAATTTACGTGACTCTAACGACGGGGAGCTGTAGATTTATGTAACAGGTTTACACGGACGTGATCACATGGCTCGTTAATGAGACGTAACGGCAGTCCCTAATGGCATTTCGCTAACCTGTTTTGTCACTGCGAGCGGGGATCCACGCCATGATCGAAAACCCACCAAACGACGATCCGTCCAGTCGAGTATCTACGTCGGATGACATTGAAGTAGGTACCTATCTAGAGATTGCTCAAGCCGACCGCGTTCACGGCAGTAATCCATCGGTAGACGAGAGGATGAAAACGATTGTCATCATCGATTTCGGTTCACAATATTCACGCCTGATAGCCCGTAGGGTTAGAGAGTTGAATACGTATTGTGAAGTAATTGCTCACGATGCTGGTAGAGAGATTTTGGATGACCAGGACGTAATCGGCGTAATTCTGTCTGGCGGTCCAAACAGTGTTTACGAAGACGATGCACCACTTGCTCCGACATGGGTATTCGAAGCTGGTGTCCCGGTTCTAGGCATTTGCTACGGAATGCAATTGCTCGCACACCAACTCGGCGGAAAAGTTGAACCTGGTACGGAACGTGAGTATGGGCATGCTGTGGTTCATAAAGACGGTCACGACAACATCTTGTTTGACGGCCTGGACACCGAAGTTCCAGTATGGATGAGCCACGGTGACCGTATCGAGATTTTACCTCCAGGGTTCCGATCGATGGCATATACCGAGAATTCTCCTCTTGCGGTGATGGGTAACGAGGAAGGAACGATGTTCGGGATTCAGTTCCACCCGGAAGTGGTTCACACACCACAAGGTGCTGAGATCCTGAAGAATTTTGTATTCGGAGTTTGCAAGGCTGTAGGCGACTGGACCCCCGCAAACTTCGTATCGGACACAGTCGCTCGGATCAGGGAGCAGGTCGGCGATGGCAAGGTTATTTGTGCATTGTC
>JABHBJ010000074.1 GCA_018673955.1 Chloroflexota bacterium
GTATCTACGCTTTCACTACCCGAATGGTTCGACCCTCCACAGGGTCACCACCAACAACCGTATTACGCAAAGGCGCACTGAATCCTTCCGCAGAAATCGTAATCACATCACCCGATTGGAACTTCCAATCACGAGTGCTGTAGCTGAGCTGACTGGTACCAAAAAAGTGAACGTGCGCATCGCCAGGAACACGATGCAATGGGTACTTGAAGTGGTGATCTTCACAGTTCGCAAGCGTGTGAGACATATAGTCCTCGCCTGAGTAAAGCGGTCCGCTTTCGTAAATCATCTCGCCATCACGTTCAACCGTGCATTCCAGTTCCAGCTCGTTAAAATCAAAATCGGTTATCAGTTCCGGACCTAGCGAACACGAACGCAGTTTTGAAGGAGCCAAATATAGATAGTTAATCCGCTCAGTCTCGTGATCAGCCCACTCGTTGCCCAACGCAAACCCAACTCTGTTCGGCACACCATTCTTGTCAATGAAATAGCAACCACCTAACTCAGGTTCCTCGCCACCGTCGAGCGCAAAAGCTGGAATCTCTAATCCCTCACCCGGGCCACGCACAATCGTGCCATTCCCTTTGTAAAACCACTCCGGCGATATACCGCGCTCACCCGGCTCAGGCTTACCGCCATCGATACCCATCTGAAACATCTTCGCCGAATCCGTCGCTGGCTCTTCAGTCGGCTCAGAGTTATCAGAATGCATTTGATCCCGTGACTTCATGCTTCCGGTGTGAGTAAGTCCCGTTCCAGAAACTATTACGCGGTGATCGTCAGGATGATCAAACGGCGATATTAAATAAGTTGAATCCCCACCGACTTCAGCCGTGAGCAAATCCGCATAGTTCAATCGATCCGCCCCCTCAACAGCCGATCCTGCAAGCGTTTCATCGAAAGATTTACCAGCAGTTTGTGACTCTTCGAAAACATCGAAAACTGAACGCAACGAAGCATCCGACGAAGTCACATCAACAACATCATCGCCGTCGATAAAACCTACTCGACGACCCACACCCGGAATAACAAACTGAACTACACGCATGCTGCTCTCTTAACTAGATTCTTGAAATCGATATCTTCAATTCTAACTTGTAACGCAGATAGTACGCCCCGTGATCGTAATGTTCATTCAAAATATTCGACTACAATTCTCGGTCTGTTCTAAAACAAAAAAACACCGGCTTGAGGAGCATTCCTAAAAATGACCAATTCGTCCAAGGAAACCGTCTTCACAATCGATACCTCGTCAATCAAATTTGGCCCCGGAATAACGAGTGAAGCCGGATACGAACTCTCCCGATTAGGCGCAACTCGGGTTCTAGTTGTAACGGATCCTCAACTTGCCAGCAGCCCTGCCGTGCAAACGGCAATCGACTCGCTCAAGAATGCCAACATCGACTACGCAGTATTCGATCAAGTGAGCGTCGAACCAACCGACTCCTCACTAAGACATGCCATTAAGTTCGCAGTCGAAGGCCGTTTCGATGGCTTTCTTGCAGTAGGAGGCGGCTCGAGCATCGACACTGCGAAAGCGGCGAATCTCTACTCCAGCTACCCCGCGGATTTCCTCGAATACGTAAACGCGCCAATCGGAAAAGGCACACCGGTGCCGGGCGATCTCAAACCGCTGGTAGCTGTCCCAACGACCTCCGGAACAGGAAGTGAAACCACCGGCGTAGCAATATTCGACTATGAAGAACTCAGCGCTAAAACCGGCATCGCACATCGATCCCTACGACCCGATGTTGGCTTGGTCGATCCCGAAAACACCCGATCTCTCCCCAAAATGGTCGCCGCGTGCAGCGGCTTCGACGTTCTCTGTCACGGCATAGAGTCCTACACCGCTCTTCCTTTCACACAGCGCGAAGCACCGTCGAACCCAGCGCTTCGACCCGCCTACCAAGGGTCAAATCCTATTAGCGATGTGTGGGCACTAGCGGCACTCGAAATGGTCGGAAACAGCATTCTTCCAGCAACACTAGATTCTGAAAACATGGACGCTCGAACCAACATGGCAATGGCTGCAACGTTCGCAGGTGTCGGCTTCGGCAACGCCGGAGTCCATCTTCCTCACGGCATGTCGTACCCAGTTTCAGGACTCGTGAAAACCTATCGACCTGAAGGATATCCAGAAGGAAAAGCAATCGTTCCACACGGAATGGCAGTAATCCTTAACGCCCCTGCCGTATTCCGTTACACCGCTTCATCCAACCCTGAGCGACACATGCGTGCCGCTCAACTGCTAGGAGCCGATGTAACCGGAGCAGGACCCGAAGACGCCGGCGATCTAATCGCTGAACGGCTCATCTACATCCTCAAGCAAATCGGCGTCCCCAACGGACTCGGCGGCGTCGGCTACACTGTCGACGATGTCCCAGCGCTCGTAGAAGGCACACTCCCCCAACACCGAGTAACCAAACTCGCCCCACGCCCAACCGGCGCTCTTGAACTAACCCAACTCTTCACCGACTCAATGCAGCTCTGGTAACCATCAGCCGACAACTAGCCCTTCTCCCAGCGGGAGCGGAGTTCACATGAAAGATGGTATGGGACTGGCTAAAGCGAGTCCGAGTGAAAACGCTTTTCATTGAGCTAGGAAGCCCATGGGAGAACGGCTACAACGAGAGCTTCTACGGCAAGTTCAAGGACGAACTACTAAACCGTGAGATCTTCTATTCGTTGAAGGAGGTCGAAATACTGACAAAACGGTGGCGAAGGGAGTACAACAGGGTTCGCCCCCACAGCTCCCTTGGATACCGTCTCCCACTGAAGCGACTATGCCAAGGCTCCAACTCGTCGAAATTCCGAGTTAATAA
>JABHBJ010000043.1 GCA_018673955.1 Chloroflexota bacterium
AGCGTCGGGGTTTCGTCGTACGAGAGGCTGCAGTTTGTGGAACGGCAACAGCTTCGTGTTGTCTTGCCTAATCATCTTTTTCAGTAGCTCTTCGTCCCGGCGCTCGTGGTCGCCTCGGTCAAATGAGTTTCCGGCAAAAATGTGGGTGTACGACAAGGGATCCAGCTCTCGAAAAGGTTGATTTGTTTCGCAGCCCGCCACTCTATCAGCACACTAGTGTGATTTTCTTTTGCGAGGGCGCTCGATAGTTAGCGTGTTGACATTTGATACTGAACCCGTTCGGCTTTACTCAGGGCAAGAATGAATTCAGCAGGACAGTGCTCGATGTGAGATCAGAAGAGCAAATAAAAACGGGATCGACAATTGCCGATCCCGTTTTCTATATTCGGTATTAAGTCCAACTAGCTGGCTATCCGATTATTGGGACGCTCTTCATCGCTTCTGCGATTGCTTCTGAAGGCAATGTGTAGTCGACCATATCGCCCGAGAAGTAGTTGTCGTACGCCGAGAGGTCAAGATGACCGTGTCCACAGAGATTGAACAGTATGTTCTTCTCTTCGCCGGTTTCCTTGGCTATCAGTGCCTCGTCGATCGCCGCTTTTATGGCGTGAGTTGGCTCCGGAGCAGGAATGATTCCCTCGGTGCTTGCGAATAGAACAGCTGCTTCGAAGCATGCGTTCTGGTGGTAAGCCTTCGCCTCGTACACGCCTGCGTCGAACAGAGCGCTAACTAGCGGAGCCATGCCGTGGTAGCGAAGACCACCAGCGTGGATCGGGTTCGGAACGAACGTATGACCTAGAGTATGCATCTTGAACAGGGGAGTTGTTCCAATAGCGTCACCAAAGTCGTAAGCAAATTCACCCTTCGTTAGTGAAGGTGAAGCTTCCGGCTCGACAGCGATGAACCTTGTGTTCGTCTTGCCAGCCAGCTTGTCGGCGATGAACGGGAACGAAATACCCGCTAGGTTTGATCCGCCACCTGCGCAACCTATCACGATGTCTGGGTAGGCATCAGCCATTTCCATCTGAATAATGGCTTCCTGTCCGATCACCGTCTGGTGCATCAGGACATGATTGAGCACAGAGCCCAACGAATATTTGGTGTCCTCGTTCTGCGCAGCGATTTCGACGGCTTCAGAGATTGCGATTCCGAGTGATCCTGGTGAATTTGGATCTCCTTCCAGAATCGATCGTCCGGCTTCGGTTTCTTCACTAGGGCTGGCGGTTACGGTGCCGCCAAATGTCTGCATCATCGATTTGCGGTAAGGCTTCTGATTAAAGCTAGCCTTCACCATGTAGACCTTCGCTTCGATTCCGAACTGCTGACACGCGTATGAAAGAGCGCTGCCCCACTGGCCTGCGCCAGTTTCGGTAACGATTCGCTTCGTGCCTGCGATCTTATTGTAGTAAGCCTGAGGAATTGCCGTGTTGGGCTTGTGGCTACCAACGGCGCTTACGCCTTCGTACTTATAGAAAATTTTTGCTGGTGTGCCCAGAGCCTTTTCGAGTCCTGTTGCTCGAATTAGCGGAGTTGGTCGCCACATTCGGTACATTTCACGAACGGGATCTGGAATGTCTATCCATCGATCCTGACTGACTTCCTGCATAATCAGCTCAGTCGGGAAGAGTGGCGCTAGGTCAGCAGGTCCGGCAGGTTCAAGTGTTCCCGGGTGCAGCGGAGGGGATAAAGGCGTAGGTAGGTCAGCCGAGACGTTGTACCACTGCTTCGGAATGTCATTCTCGGAAAGTAAAAACTTTTTCTGTTTCTGATCAACCACATCATTCTCCGATCGTTTATTTGCGTGCTGAATCGAACTGAATCGTCCATACCAACAGTAAAATTGTCGGAAGTATATATGCAGCTAGCGCCATACTATGTGAAATCGTCGTGAAAGAAGTGGCGTGGTTGTTCGGCACCGATGCATCGCTCATCAGGAGACACTCCTCCTGACGACCGCTGTCATCGTCTGAATGCCAATCATCACTCGGCGCCTGACCGTGTCCACATATATTTCGGACATCTTAATTGCCAGGATGAGATGATTCAGAACTCTTACGCTGCTGAAACATGTCTACTTAACCCGAGTGGTTTCTTGAACCTTTCAACGCACCTGTTCACAAAAAGATGGTTCAAGCATAGCGATTACCCGGGATTTGCTAGGAAATGGTCTACGAGGTTTTGAGACCATTTTGCATATCCTGACCTTTACCACCATATTATGTTCGACTGGTATTACTTACGGTCAGATGTGGCCCAGGCTCCGGTAGCTTTGTTCTCATTGTTCCACCAGCCGG
>JABHBJ010000077.1 GCA_018673955.1 Chloroflexota bacterium
AGCACCTGCCTTACAAGCAGGGGGTCGTAGGTTCGAATCCTACATCGCCCACCACTCAGGCTTTACAAATAGCCTGTTGCCTCGTGCCGAGGTGGCGAAATGGCAGACGCGCTACGTTCAGGGCGTAGTGCCCGCAAGGGCGTGCGAGTTCGACTCTCGCTCTCGGCACCATATTTGTGTTTATTGAAGTAAAATTCAATAGGTGGATTCGTCCACATTTGTGCGCTTGTAGCTCAGCTGGATAGAGCGCAGCCCTGCGAAGGCTGAGGTCGTGGGTTCAAATCCCGCCAAGCGCGCCATATTCTCCCATGGCGCTCCGATTCGATCGGGGCGCTATTGATCGCCAAGGTATTTCAGTAATTTTGTTACTGCACCCCCGGGGCATTACTGGACAATATGACTGATCGTTTTGTCCTAGCGCCGTGTAGAATCCGCGCTTGAGATAGATGAAGGTCATATTTCGACAATTGAAGAACTGGTTTACGACGGCTTCTAATGAGGCAATTGAAACCGCTGGAACGTTACTCATGTAGTAATTGGCGGGAAGATGGTTCGTTTGCCAGCATGTTTGGGCGATTAGCTCAGTTGGTTAGAGCACTTGCCTTACAAGCAAGGGGTCGTAGGTTCGAATCCTACATCGCCCACCAAACTTCTTCAGTAGTCCATTACGACGGCTGTAACAATGTTCGTGGTTGCTTCAATGAATTAGGCACCTTCGGGCTGGTCGGACCTGTATCAAGGTTGAAAACGGCAAATAAGGGAGATGTCATTGACTCTTATCGCTGATTCGAAAACACTTGTCGACACGCTGATAGAAAATGTCAGCAATGTGATTGTTGGTAAAAGTGAAACCGTCGAGCTGGTACTAGTTGCGCTGTTAAGCAACGGGCACGTTCTTATCGAAGATGTACCGGGCGTCGGTAAAACGATGTTGGTGAGATCGATCGCCACCTCGACCGGTTGCGATTATCGACGCATGCAGTTCACTCCAGACTTGCTGCCGAGCGATGTGACAGGTGCCTCGATATTTAATCAGCGGACCGGTGAGTTCAATTTTCGACCGGGTCCGATAATGGCTCAGATTGTTCTCGCCGATGAGATCAATCGTGCTACGCCAAAGACTCAGTCTGCATTGCTTGAGGCGATGGGCGAACAGCAAGTTACAGTTGAGGGTGTGACACGACAGCTACCGAATCCGTTCATGGTGCTGGCAACGCAAAACCCGATTGAGTACGAAGGCACGTTCCCGCTGCCTGAAGCACAGCTTGACCGATTTTTCATGCGAATTTCTCTTGGTTACCCAGATACCGATCAAGAAGTGGCGATTATGGATCGCCGTGAGCACGGGGATCCGATCGATTCACTGAAACCAGTCTGTACTCCCGGCGACATTACAAATCTTCAACGCCAGACTGATGAAGTGTTCATCGACGCGCTCGTGAAGCAGTACATCGTGGAATTATCGAATGCCACTAGGCTGCACCCTGAGGCGGCTTTGGGTGTTTCGCCTCGGGCATCGATCAACTTAATGAAGGGTGGCAAGGCGTATGCCATGCTTCATGAACGCGACTACGTAGTTCCTGACGACATCAAAGCGATTGCCGTTCCAACTCTTGCTCATCGAGTGCTTCTGACTCCCTCAGCAAGAATGCGGGGGGTTACTCAGGAAACAGTCATCAAAGACGTACTGAATCAGGTTTCTGTGCCTGGTGCCAGCGTTAGAAAAACTTAGTTTTCAATCCGTTTTAGATAGTACGTCGGTTCGAACCGTGCACTTGGTTTTGAATGTCGAATTTTATGGTCCGCTCTTCCAGCTCAACACAAAATCAAAGCGATCGACCAACGCCAATTGGTTCTGAACGGCGATCGAGCAGGGCCGGACGACGTTTCAAGCGGAATCCGGTTCTATACGGAATTATCGCGGTGATTATCGTCGAATTCTTGACAGGGATGGCGACTGGATTCGATCTATCCGTGAGGCTTTACTACGCCCTCGCTATTTTGCTGCTTGCAGGTTGGCTTTGGGCAAAAAGTAGTTCCGACCAGATGACTGCAGAAATCCAACGACCTAAAGGCCCGTACACGGTAGGTGATTTGATTTCGGAAACTGTAATTCTGCGTAGCATCGGCGGTACTCCCAAGGCGTGGGTTGAAGTAGAGGACGAGACAGATTTACCCGGTGTTCAGTTCAAGCAGATTGCAAGTTTGGGTTTGATGGTGGCGTTTGACCACCTTCAGATGTCAGGAACTGTGAGCCGCCGTGGTGAGTACACTGTTGGCCCTCTAGTGGCGCGAACTGCAGATCCGTTCAGCCTGTTTCCGCAGGAGATTCAGTTTGGTGGACATGAGACAGTTCTGGTCTACCCAAAAATCGTAGATATTCCCGACTTCGCCTCTCCTTCGATCCATTTGCTAGGAGATAACTCTCGACGCCAGCAGGCTCGGGTGTTGAGCACGGATATAGCGTCAGTTCGTGAATATGAACCCGGTGATTCTTTGGGCAGGATTCATTGGCTTTCGACCGCTCGAACTGGTGAACTAATGGTGAAGCAGTTCGACCAAGGTTCCTCGAGCAATATGTGGGTGCTATTTGATCAGCATTCCGACTCGTTCGCTTCGATTGCTGACGATTCAACCGATGAGGTGGGTGCCACCGTAGCTGCATCGGTTATAGATAAGTACAACCAAGGATCTCTACCGGTTGGGTACGCTGCCCACGGGAGTCAGTCCCTTGTAGCGGTGCCTGAGCGGTCGGCTCATCAGCGCGAACAGATCATGAGGCACATTGCGGTGAGTAAGCCCGTTGGTAATGTGACGATTCTCGAATCGCTTGCTGAGCTAGAGCGCGATCTGGGTCAGAACACTTCGCTTGTGGTGATTACGGCTTCGAGTGATGGCCCGTGGGTCGAAGCATTGAGTGGGCTCGCGAGGCGTGGTGTTCGGGTGAGCACTGTATTGATTGATCGCGGCTCATATGGTGGCAAGCCAAATAGAGATGCGCTGGATCATCTGGCCGATGCGGGTGTTTCAACTTACCCGCTGGCACGTGCAGACTCTATAGCGAGCGCTTTGTTGAGTCGCCTGGGTGGCGATGAGAAAGGCTTATGGCAGGCTTCAGTCCGAGCACATTCGGGGTTCTCCGAGATTTCACAGGTAGCTTCTGCCGATTCCGTTGCTGACGATACGGAGCAATTTCAGGGTGGTGGTCAATGAGCACCGCTACCGACTTCCTTAAGGGAATACCTGGCCCTCCAACCGCCGAAGAAACGGCTGCTGATTCAAGCCGATTCGACCCGCTCATTCAGATGGTTTCAAGATTCGCATCAGTTCAAGATTGGGTAAGTCTTGGGATATTGATTTATATGATGGCGAACGTCGGTTGGTCGGTACAGCTGGCTGGCTGGGGCGATCTGCCATCGGTAATACCTACTCTGTTGTTCGGTACAGTGGCCGCTTTCACTGTTTCGAGGCTGAATTTCAGCTGGTATCTCAACGCGGTCTACGCACTTGGTCTAGGATTTTTCGTTGTCATGTGGCAGGGAACTATCGAGGCAGCAGGTACAGAACCTATAGCAAGATCGATCGATGGGTTTATACGGTTCTCGTCTTGGATTACAACTGCTCAATCAGGTGGAATAAGTACTGACACCGTTCCCTTTGCTCTGCTGTTCATGACTGCATCGTGGATTGTTGGATATGGAGTGACGGCTCTCACGTTTAGGTTCCGTTCTCCATGGCTCCCAACAGTTTTGATGTCGTTGGTGATCCTGACGAATCTTAGCTATCGACATGGTGAGCATGAACACACGTTCTTCTTGTTCCTCGTTGGTGGAATTGCGTTGTTCGCCCACTTAACGACTGTGCGCCGGATTGAACGATGGCGTGCGCAGGGCATTACATATTCTCGTAATTTGGCTTGGGTGACTGTACAAGACGGCCTACTGTTTGCATTGCCTATAGTGTTGATCAGCGCTCTACTACCAATATGGGAACCAAGATCTGAGCAAGTTCATGATGCTTGGGACGTTTTTAGAGCGCCTTTTTACGCTCTGGAAGAACCGGCGAATCGATTACTGGCGGGTGTAGATGGGCCGGGCGGCAAGGCATTATTTTCGACGCCCTCACAGACGATAGCGTTCGGAGGGTCGCTGGAATTGACTGATGAGCCGCTGATGTGGGTACGATCGAAGTATGTAGTGCCTTATGCCGGCCGCGTGTATCAGCGATACAGCTCTGAGGGTTGGTTGACGGATGCGAGCACTAAGGTAGAAGCACCGCCTCGTTCCGCATTAACTCTGGCCCCGAACGAACTTGAGAGAGAGCGAGTTTCGCAGGTTTACGTTCCTCTTGTGGATACCAAGACGGTTGTTCCAGCTGGCGCTGTGTTTTCGGTCGATAGGGAATCTACAGTTCAAATATTGAATCCGATGCGATGGGACGTGCCGCTTACGGGTTCGGTTGCGCAGATTAGTGGGCTTCCAGCGGATCTTCGAGATATTTCCTTCGCTGTCAGATTTGCATTGAACGATTTGGTGCCTGTCGAGTCGTTTACGCGGGTACAACTGAACAATCAGAATCTGGTTGAACCTGAACTTGTCGAAGAAGTATTGCTTGCGGTGCAGGCTGCTGATACGACGGGCGAGGAGCAGATTTTTACTCGAACTGTTGTTGATGAAGAAGGTGAAGAGGAGAAGTTTGAGACTGTTGTGATTCCGCTCAGTTCCGATTACCAATCAGTCGATTGGGGTCAGATCAATGTGACTGTAGAAACTGACAGCGAAACGGGCCTGGCACGGCGCTTGAGTATCGAACGTAATTCCCCGATTGAGCAAGTCGGAATCCAACTTTCGAACGAGATTTCTAAAGATGACACATTCTCGATTCAAACGTTCGTTTCACTGGCGACCGACGATCAGTTAGATCATGCGGGGACCAACTATCCAACATGGGTTTCTGATAGATATCTGCAATTGCCTCGCTCACTACCCGAGGATGTCGGTTTATTGGCTTCGAAAATTATTCGTGATGCCGGTGCTGTTACTCCGTTCGAAAAAGCCGAGGCGGTGAAGTCGTTCCTGAAGCAGCAAGAATATTCGTTGGAAATTTCGGGTCCTGAGTTCGGAGTCGATGGAATTTACTACTTCTTGTTCCAAACACAAGACGAGCCATGTGTGAGTGTTGACCCGAACTGCGATACGTCAAAGATCAAGGGCTACAGCCAGTACTTTGGATCTTCGGCAGCGGTGTTATTGAGGTCGGTCGGTGTGCCAGCTCGATTTGTTGCTGGCTGGGCCGCTGGTGAATACGTATCGGACGCTGGAATGTTCCTCGTTCGTGATAAGGATCGACATGGTTGGACACAAGTATTCTTCCCAGAGTACGGCTGGATCGACTACGAAGTGACTCCAGGTCAGTCAACGCTAGATCGTGGTCGTTTGGCACCGACAGTTGGCGGAGGCGATCCGTTTGCGGCTGGTAGAATTGGTTCCGCTGAAGACGACCCTGATTTCTTGTTAGATATTGCCGGTCTCGAACGGCTGGCACGTGAATATCGGGAGGCAAATGGCGAGTTCCTTGTTACGGATGATGCACCTGTTTCCAACGGCATTGTTATCCCTTTGGGAGCATTTGCATGGACTGGTGGTGTAGTTGCTGCAATTGGTATTGTGATGTTCGCTTGGTGGTTGAGTCTGCGGGGAATGGATGGCCCGACGAAAGCATATGCACGGATGGGGCGGCTTTCGTCACTGCTTGGTATGAAACGTCGACCGACTCAGACTGCGTTGGAGTTTGCTACGGAGTTGGGCGAGAAGACGATTGCTGCGAAGGAGCATGCGACGTTCATTGCTATCGAGTTCCAGCGACAGGTATATGCAGGACCGTTGAAAGGTACAGATGATGCCGAAGAACGAAAGAAGAATCTCAATGGGGCATGGCGCAAGGTTGCTCGCGCATTGATTGCCCACCGTATTCGACAGTTGGGCGGGATGGGTCCGGAGCTAGACGAGGAGCGGAGCGTTTAGATTGGCTAAGAATCGAATCGAAGAAGAGCTAATTTACGATGTGTTCGATACCGATATGGGCTGGGTTGCGATTGTCGCTACTGATCTTGGGATCGTCAGGGCGAGCTTGCCGTCTAATTCACCAGAATTAGCATTAGATCATGTTCAACCAGAGATTGTTTTGGCGGTTCACGATCCCGAAGCGCATGTCGATTCTCGTGCTCTGATTATTGCGTACTGCGCAGGTGAGCCGATTGATCTGTCGGATATTCCGATCGACACTCGTTCGGCGACACCTTTCTTTAGGGCTGCGTGGGATGCTTGCCGTTCGATCCCCGCTGGCGAAACTCGAAGTTATGGTTGGCTAGCCGAGCAAGCGGGTAACGTGAAGGCTGCCCGTGGAGCCGGACAGGCGATGGCTCGCAATAAATTGGCGATGTTGGTGCCGTGCCATCGTGTAATTAGTTCGAGCGGAGCATTGGGCGGTTTCGGTGGTGCTGGCTTGCCGCTGAAATCAAAGTTGTTGGCTATGGAAGCTGAACGATAGCCCCTGAGCCGCCAAAAAAAGTTGTTGAAGATTGTTAGTCGAGCTTGTCGGTGACTTCTTCAGATTCTTCGAGATAGTCTTCAGGCGGTTCCTCATCATTGGATAAGTATTGATCGAGGATCGATTGCGCGAGTTCGACTTCTCCAGCTGGGACCATAAGTCGAACCGGGAATACTGATACACCCATGAAGCCAACAGCGTCGCCCGGTTGAATCCTGCAATCGACACCGGCTGAACGAATGAGGCCGCACCACGATTCACCGATGAGTTGATCGGGGGATGTCGTGAGTACTTCCCAGTTCATCGTCTTGCTCCAGAAATCTATTCAAGCTTTATGACTTTCGACTTTTCAGATTTAATTGCGGCTGGTGACCTTTGTTGCCGATAGTTATACGGCTGCTGTTCGAACTGAGCCGTTGCCGAGAAGTTCGTGAAGACGCTCGGTAAGCCGTGATCCGGATTGGACTGTGAACGGCATCTCTAGACGAACTATTTTTTCGCCTGTTTCGATTTCGAGTATCGCTGGATCTGAACCAGAGAATTCAGCGAACAACCTCATGATGTCTTCGACGCGGTAGCGATCGTGGGCTGCGTCTCCTGTTTCTTTCACTCGAACAAGCACTGGGCCAACATTCATGCCATGGTCGAGATCATTCGGGGCAGCGGATTCGGTTGTCAGTGTAGTTTCCTCAGTAGTTGTTGGCTTTGGCTCTGCGATAGGCGGAGCCGAGTTGTTGTAGTTTGTAGATGGCGCTTCATTGATCTGCGGGACCTGCGGTGCGACAGCGACTGGCTTGCTTGTCGGCAGAGTGTTCTGAACTGGGTCGTTCAACACAGGGCGAGGCTGGCTTTCTTCGTTGAATCCGGCTCGTACGACTGGGGCAGGTTCGTTTTTAACTGCTTCCGCCTCGGCTTCCGTTTGGCCTTCAGACTTGAGTTGATACTCAGAAGCTGTCTCTACAGATAGCGAGACCCTTCCAAATCTTTCACGAACCTCGCCGGATACGGATACGAAGTTCCCGTTCTCCCAGAGCACAGGGTTTTGTTCGAGAATATTCGGCCAGACGACCATTTCGATATCGCCATCGAGGAGCGTGAGATTTAGCGAAATGAACTTGTCGCCACGTTTGGTCGTTAGGTCCCGAATATTGTTGATCTGGCCGAGAGCGGCACGTTTTTGTCCGGATAAATCGGCCGTGATATCGGCTGCGAACACGATGATGTTCTCTGGTTGTTGTCGCATTTCGCGTGTGAACGGGCTTTGCGTCAGCTCAACACCGAGTAGATCACGTTCCCAGATGACACGTTCTTGATCTGTCGTGTCGTCTGATCCTGATATTTCGATTTCGACCATCGGAGCCGGTACCGATTCGCCTAGCATGTCGAACATCGATGTTTGGCCAGATTCACGAAGTTTGGTTTGGCGTTGAATAGTCGCAATTATTCGGTCGACTGATTCGAGGAGGTTTCCTCGTCCACCAAACTCGTCGAATGCCCCGACTCTTATCAAACTTTCTAGTGTTCGACGGTTCAGAGATTTCGAGTCGACTCTTCGGCAAATATCTTCGATGTCGTTGAACGTGCCAGCAGCTTCACGTACTTCTACTAAGAGGTCGACAGCTGCTGCTCCAACGTTTTTGACCGCTGCCATTCCGAATCGGATAGCGTCGTTGCCTTCGGCGTCCCGCTCGATAGTAAATCCAGATCGGGAATAGTTGATGCTGGGCGGCTTTACGGCGATGTTCAATCGGCTCGCCTCTCGTATCGCCATGCCAACCTTCTCGGGGTTGCCAGACGCTGAGTCGAGAACTGCTGCGATGTATTCGGTTGAATAGTTCGCTTTGAAGTAAGCGGTCCAGTACGCAATATAAGCGTAGGAAACTGCGTGTGCTTTGTTGAACCCGTATCCAGCGAACGGCTCCATCAGCTTGAAAACAGTGTCGGCTTGGTCTTGGGTATAGCCTTTTTCGAGCGCGCCTTTGGAAAATTTATCGTGCTCGGCTTTCATAACCGCGACGTTTTTTTTACCCATCGCCTTACGGAGAATGTCGGCTTCACCGAGTGTGTATCCGCCAAATGCCTGTGCGATGAGCATTACTTGGTCTTGATACACAAGGACGCCGTAGGTCGGTTCGAGAAGTTCTCGTAGATCTTCGTGCGGGTAAGAAATTTCGGCTCGCCCGTGCTTTGCTTCGATAAAGGTCCCGATGTGTTCCATCGGTCCCGGGCGGTATAAAGCGATCATTGCAGCAAGGTCATTGATCGTTGTTGGTTTTAACTGCTTGACGTTTTTGCGCATTCCCTCGGATTCGAGTTGGAATACGCCAAACGTGTCGCCTTCACCCAAGATCTGGAACGCCTTTTCATCGTCGATAGGGACGTCGTAGACACCCATGTGTTCGCCGGTGGTTTCGGCGATTAGCTTTACGCACTGGTCGAGAATCGATAGGTTTGCGAGACCCAAGAAATCCATCTTGAGCAGCCCGACATCGGCGACGGGGTGCATTGCGTACTGGGTTGTCGGGCTTGCATCTTCTTTTTTGCTGGTCGAGCGCTGGAGCGGGACGTAGTCCGTTAGGGGTTTTTCTGAGATTACGACGGCTGCGGCGTGAGTACTGGCGTGACGGACTGAGCCTTCGACGCGTTGCGCCATTTCGATAAGTTCGCGAGCGTCGCGATTACGGCTAATTTCTGTACGCATTTCAGCCGATTCGGCGATTGCGTCTTTCAGCTTGATGTTGAGAGTTAGCGGAACCATCTTTGCGAGTTTGTCGCTGAGGTCGAGCGGAAGGGCGAGTGCCCGTGCTGTGTCACGAATCGCTGCTTTCGCACCGAGCGTGCCGAAAGTGATGATCTGGGCAACGTGCTCACGACCGTAGTGATCGATGCAGTACTTGATGACTTCTTCCCGACGATCATCGGCGAAGTCCATATCGATATCAGGCATCTCACGACGTTCGACATTGAGGAACCGTTCGAAAAAGAGATCGGCCTCGACTGGGTCGATCTGAGTAACTTCGAGGCAGTAGAGAACTAGGCTGGCGGCGGCTGAACCACGTACGGCAGAGAGAATTCCCTTTTCGTTGACGAAGTTGAAGATGTCCCAGCAGACGAGGAAGTAGTCCGGAAAATTGGTTTCTTCAATGATGCCAAGTTCGTGCTCAAGCCTTTTCAGAACTTCTTCGCTCGGGTTGTTGTCAAATCGCTTCTTCATTCCCTTGTGACAAAGCTCTTTGAGATATTCCATCGAAGGCTTGTTTTGGGGTGTTGAATAACTCGGTACGAATGTTTGACCGAATTCGAGTTCGAGTTCGCATGATTCCGCGATATTTACTGTGTTCGCGATAGCCTCGGGTAGGTGCGACCATTCCGCCTGCATTTCTGCGGCACTGCGAAGGTAGTAAGTCGTGTCCTCCATGTGAAGCCGCGTGGGGTCTTTCACATTTGAGTTGGTCTGGATGCATGTGAGGATGTCTTGGGCTTCGGAATCTTCACGTCGGACGTAGTGGGAGTCATTTGTAACGACCATCGGCAAGCCGCTTTGACTGCTTAGCTGGATGAGGGCCTCATTGATCTCAGCCTGATCGGGCACGTGCTCGTGCATCATCATTTCGAGGTAGTAACGATCTTGGAAAACGTTTCCGTACCATTCGAGAGTTTCGTGAACGGCGTCCATATCGCCGTTTTTGATGTATCTCGCTAGTTCGCCTGAGGGGCAACCGGAAAGCACGATTAACCCTTCTGAGTATTTTTCGAGAATCTCTCGGTCCATGCGTGGGCGGTAATAGAACCCTTCGATGTGTGATGCTGTGACCAGCTTCATGAGGTTCTGGTAGCCGACACGATTCTGCGCTAACAGTGTCATATGGAAGGGAGAGCGCTTTTGTGGGTTGCGCTCGTCGCGGGCGCCGTCGGCTACGTAGCCTTCAACGCCGATGATTGGCTTGATGCCCGCTTTTTTTCCCGACTGATAAATATCGATCGCACCGTGAAGATTACCGTGGTCGGTGAGTGCGATTGCGGGCTGATCTAATTCCACGGCTCTGTTAACCATGTCATCCAACCTGCTGAACCCATCGAGCATTGAGTACTCGGAGTGGTTGTGGAGGTGGACGAACTGGTCTGTCACAGGCAGATATTTCTCAGGAATTGAGGATGGAAAAGTGCAGTCTAGGGAGGATAGCGTTCCCTCAACTTTGAGTCGAGCGCATAAAGGGTTTTACGGCTAGATATTAGCGTATTTTGGAGCGAAACTCTGGCATCGATGTAGGCGTAACAATTCGGGAGCACCGTTGAGGGAAAATGGATCGTATTGCTCACTTCAGTCAGCTTGGATGAGAAGAAGTAATTGCCGGGTGAGTGATAAAGTCGATCCGGATCGATGTTTGTGGCAGTTTCACTCGTAGTTTTACACGAATTTAGGTAGGCAACCGCAGAGGAATGTTTTGACTTCAAAAAGTGTTGGTGGTGGCCAGAAAATCCTCGTTGTTGACGACGAGCACATGTCAGATCTTATGCGTTCAGTTTTGCGGCGCTTAGAGACTGACGGATTTAGGCCGATTGTTGTTGCTCCCGAAGGCCCGGATCTGACGGGCGACGATTACGAGACTCAGGCATTGTTTTCGATGGAGACCGAACGGCCGTCGGCAGTATTGCTGGACGTTAGATTTGGTGAGTACGATTCCGACCGGTTCAAAGGTCTGTCTATTCTAAAAAAAATCGTTGAGCGCGATAGCAGTATGCCGGTATTGATGTTCACTCAGTATACTCAAGGTCCGTACCGTGACACCGCGGTTAACGCTAGTCTGAGTGTGAGTGCTTCAGTCGATTTCATAGATAAACTGGCGAGTCCAGAAGAAGTCGTGCTGAGATTGCGACGTTTGATTGGTAGTGCTCCTGAAACGATCAAGATCGGTTCAATTTTCGAGATTGATACTGAGAATGCGGCTGTCTACGTAATCGAAAACGGCCGGCGTGATCTGATTCGAGAGATTCAGGGTATGAAGCTGGAAATTTTGAACGAGCTCGCTTCTGCAATGTATCGATCAGAGGGTGAGTTAGTGCCATTTTCACGTCTGGAACGATTTTCTGATGGTGAGGATTCGCGTGCCTCTCTTCGGGTTAGAATTCGTGAGCTCAAGGTTTCACTCGGTAGGGCTGTCTCTAGAGAATTCGGGGCTAATGAGTTGATAATCAATGTGAGAAACCGCGGGTACCGATTGGTAAACCCAGAGGATTGACGACAATTGCGTAAGTTCAATATTAGAAATCAGGCTGCTTGAACGATCAGTCGCTGAAAATCCTCAAGTTAATTGGGTTAGCAATTGCCGGATTCGGGCTTTTGTTGATACTGCTTTCTCCTTTTATTGGCGAGGCACTAACTCGTGGGTCGCTCTGGTGGATCGAGCCTGTCGCTTATATCGGCTCAGGCGTATTTGTGCTGGGGGCAGTGGTAGCGTTCATTGGTTTCCAGATTATTGATCGACGTACGAAATCCCTTATGGGTGATCGAACTCGAACGTGGAGCCAAGTGACACAAGATTATTTCGATACGTTCGCTCATGACATGGGGCGTCCGCTCCGACGAATTCTTGGAAAACAGCGTGAGGCTCGAGCCCTGTTGAATGAAACCGGCGAAGTGAGTACGAATATGGTTTCTGAACTTCTCGATGAGATCGAGAATCAGGCGCCTAACTTTCGATTGATGATTGAGAATGTTCGCGTGTTGGTCGACCTAGAAGACCACACGGCTGCCACGGCAGTTGATCCGGTAGACGCTGCGGCGATCGTTAGGAATGTGTCAGATCGGTACACGCCGATTGCCCGCGAACGGGGTCTTGAGCTTGTGTGGTGGTGTGAACCGAGTGAGTTTGGACTTATCTATGGTGATGGCTCTGCGCTAGATCATGTCATCACCAACCTTGTCGACAATGCTGTCAAATTCGCTCGAGGTCATGTTGAAATTAGACTTACGCGAACTGATGCAGAATTTTTGGTGAGAGTATGGGATGATGGCTCAGGAATCACTGAATCGCATCTGGCTCATGTGTTCGATCGAGGTTGGACCCCGGAGCTTTCTGCCCGAAGCGAAAAGCAAAGCTCTGGATTGGGATTATTTATTGCTAGCTCGCTTACAGAGCGTTGTGGTGGCCAGTTGGTGGTTGAATCAGAAGCGATTAACGGTGGTGAATTGAACGGACATTCGACTGCATTTACCTTGTCGTTACCGCTCGATAACCGACCCGTAGGGCGATGATGTTCGTTACGCGAAAGCGCGATGGGCGGCGATCGGTACACGTGGCAAAATTTGCCGTGGTGCTCGCAGGTTTACTGTCGTTCGTGATTATCGGCTGTGTGGAGAGTCGTGCTCGATACACCCCGGTGCCAGCGACTCCTGCTTCGACATCGATTCCATTGCCGACCGCTACGACCGTTCCGCCTACGTCTACGTCTACGTCTACGTCTACGTCTACGTCTACGTCTACGTC
>JABHBJ010000080.1 GCA_018673955.1 Chloroflexota bacterium
AACTATTACGAACTACTCGGGGTGAATCAAAGCGCCTCCGATAAAGAGATTAAGACGGCTTACAGGCGGATGGCTCGAAAACTTCATCCCGACGTGAATCCGGACAACGAGCGCGCTCAAGTGCTGTTCAAGAAGGTAAATGAGGCGTACGAGGTTGTTGGCGATCCTAATCGTAGAAAGGACTACGACCAGTTTGGGGACAACTGGAAGCACGCCGACCAGATGCGCAATATGGGTGGTGGTCGCGGTCGCAGTGCGGGTCGGGGTGGTGGTGGAATCAATTTGAATGATTTGTTCGGTGGGGGCCGTGGTCAGTCTGCGGGCGGGTTCGCCGACATGTTCGGAGGAGCAGGTGGGCGCGCGCAGCATCAACAACAGCAGTCGCAGCGTCCTCCTGAAATCGTCAAGCACAAAGGTACGATCGATGTGTCACTTGACGAGGTTTACGCGGGCACTTCAAGGCGAATATCAATCGGCACATCAGGTACATCCAAACGCAATCTAGAAGTTGATGTGCCGAAGGGTGTTTTGGACGGTAAGAAAATTCGCTTGCGTCCCGATGCTAAAACCGAGGTAACTCTTACGGTGAAAGTCCGCCCCGATAAACGATTCTCCCGTGAAGGAGCGAATCTACGCGCCGACATCAACATACCGCTCTTCGATGCGATTCTCGGCGGTGAGGTGGAAGTGCCGACTATGACTGGGCGTATCGCACTGAACATTCCGGCGGGAACTCAGAACGGTCGGTCATTCAATATCAAAGGTCGTGGACTTCCGAAGGCGAATTCGGATGGTTCTGGCGATCTGTATGCCACGATCAAAGTTCGACTTCCAGACACTCTCTCAGATGAGGAAAAACGACTCTATTCACAGCTTCGTGATATCCGAAACGGCAGACCGTCTCATGATGACCTGATTGACGTTTTGAACCATAAAGAGGAGCCGGCTGAATGACGATGGGGCACAACGATCCGGTCTTCGCCATCGGAATCGTTGCATCAATGTGCGGAGTTCACCAGCAGACGCTTCGTAATTATGAGCGTTGGGAATTGGTGATTCCGCAGCGGTCGAGCGGTGGAACTCGCCTCTATTCGAACCGTGATGTGCAATTGATTCAGCAGATATTGCGATGGAAGGAAGAGTTTGGTTTGAACCTTGCTGGCATCGAAGTAATGTCGAAACTTTTGAATCGGATCGATCGACTGGAATCACATGTGCAGGACTTGACGGTCGAAATAGTCAAGTTACGAGAAGGTCAGACGAAGCTACCGGGCTAGTAAATCAGACTCCAATTCGACCCTAATTGGGCGGAAAGCCAAACAGGTTGTTGAACCGGCCCAATGGCAGGAGCATTTGTTACTCAAAAAGGAACACGAAAAACGATGGTATTGAAACAGGAAGATTTTACGGAGCAGGCTCAGGCAGCCTTGGGTGTGTCGCAGCAACTAGTTGTGCAGATGCTGCACAGTCAGTGGGATGCCGAACACCTGCTTTCGGGCCTGCTTCAGGTCGAAAATTCACTATCGGCGAAGATCCTCGAGGAACTCGGGGTCGATGTGAACGATCTTTTGAAAGAAATCGAAGCGAAACTCGAAGAGTCACCCAAAGTTGGTGGTTCTTCCCAGCAGCCTCAGATTTACCCGACGCCTCGCGTTCAGAAGGCTATTGAAGTTGCCAAAGAAGAGGCCAACCGACTCAAGGACGAATTGATTGGAGCCGATCATTTATTGGTTGCTCTTGCCAAAGAGTCGAGCGGCGATATCGCCGAGATATTTACTCGCCGCAACATTACTGAAGAGCGGGTTTATCAGGCGCTTTTGGAAGTTCGTGGCTCAGCGAGAGTCACCGATCCGCGCGCCGAGAGCAAGTACAAGGCGCTTTCGAAGTACAGTGTTGATTTGACTGATCTGGCTCGCGAAGGTCGGCTTGATCCTGTGATAGGCCGTGACCTCGAAATTCGCCGGGTTATGCAAACCCTCACACGTCGAACCAAGAACAACCCTGTGCTGATCGGTGATGCGGGAGTCGGTAAGACCGCGGTCGCTGAAGGACTTGCGCAACGAATTGTTGCTGGCGATGTTCCACAGAGCCTTCAAGGTCGCCGTGTAATTGCACTTGAAATGGGTTCACTCGTTGCCGGGGCGAAGTTCAGAGGTGAGTTCGAAGAACGTCTGAAGGCCGTGATGGACGAGATTCGTCAGGCTTCCGGTGAGATCGTACTTTTCATTGATGAAATTCACACCGTTGTAGGTGCTGGTGCGGGCGACGGAGCGCTTGATGCTTCGAACATGATGAAACCTGCGCTCGCACGAGGGGAGTTGCAGACCATCGGGGCAACTACTCCTAACGAGTACCGTCGTTACATCGAGGCCGACCCGGCTTTGGAACGCAGGTTCTCACCTGTTTGGGTTGAAGAACCTGACATTGAGACGGCTATCGAAATGCTAGAAACTTTGAGACCTCGCTACGAACAGCATCATGGTTTCACTATTGAGCAGTCGGCACTGGAAGCTGCAGTGCAGCTTTCGGCTCGATATATCTCAGATAGGTTGTTGCCCGATAAAGCTGTTGACCTGATAGATGAGGCCTCGGCGAAGAATCGTATCGAAAACGAACTGATGCCTTCTGAGTTGAACGATATGCAGGTTGAGTTGCAGCGTTTAGATGAAGAGGAAGAGTCGGCTTCGGCACGTGGCGATTACGAAAAAGCGGCACACGCTAAGGCTGAAAAGTTACGTGCGCTTGAAGATTACGAACGAGCTAAACGTGAGTGGGATAAAACTCACGTAGTTAGCGAGGTAGTTACCGATCAGGACATCGCTAGTTTGATCGCTGAGCGGACAGGAATTCCGGTTACTCGATTGGTCGAGGGCGAGGGTGATCGTCTATTGAAGCTCGAAGAACGACTGCACACACGTGTGATCGGTCAGGATCGAGCAGTCGAAGTGCTCTCTGATGCGGTGCGCAGAGCGAGGGCGGGTCTGAAAGATCCTAAACGTCCTATTGGTAGTTTCATCTTCTTGGGACCGACGGGTGTAGGCAAGACTGAACTAGCCCGCGCGCTTGCTGAATTCATGTTCGACGATGAGGACAATATGATCCGGGTCGACATGTCGGAGTACCAAGAGAGGCACACTGTTTCAAAGTTGATCGGGGCCCCTCCGGGGTACGTTGGTTACGACGAAGCCGGTCATCTCACTGAAGCAGTTCGCAGGCGCCCGTTTTCGGTCGTTCTGTTCGACGAAATTGAAAAGGCACACCCTGATGTATTCAATACTCTATTGCAGGTTTTGGACGAAGGTCGCCTAACGGATAGCCACGGTCGAACGGTGGATTTCCGAAATACGATCATCATAATGACCAGCAACCTCGGCTCTGAAGGGGTTTCTCAACAGGCGTTTGGGTTCAACAAGCAGTCACTCGAAGAGTCGGAAAGCGCTCGTTCTAGGATGAACGTCGAAGATGCTTTGAAGCAGCAGTTCAAGCCTGAATTCTTGAACCGTTTGGACGAATACATCGTTTTTGATTCGCTCACTCAAGACGATATTGTGTTGATCGTCGATAAGTTCATAGGTGAGGTATCTGAACGGGTCCAGGATCTCAAGGTTTCGATCTCCCTGACATCGGATGCGAGAGAGTGGCTCGCGAAGACTGGATTTGACCGTATGTACGGAGCGCGTCCGCTCAAGAGAGCGATTCAGCGTTACGTCGAGAGTCCATTGTCGAAGCGGTTGCTTGCCGGAGAGTTTCCAGAAGGATCACACATTGTGATCGGTGAATCTGATGGCGAAATTATGTTTGCTGAAGGCAGTTTCGAGAACACGAATACTACTGAAGCGAAAGCGACCAGCGAGCCACTGACGGACGAGACGCCCAAAGAAGCGGTCGCCAAGTAGCTCGTCCATTCCCTGAATCTGAGTGAAATAGTTGTGAGAATAGACCTCGCTCTCTACTTAACCGGGTGACGAAACGAGGTCTATTCACGTTACGTGCCGTAATATACCAAGGTGGCAGATACTTTAGATCAGAGTTTGGAATCTTCAAAATCCAATTCAAGTGAAGGTAAATTCGCTAAATTCGTAGCAAAACATAACCGCACGTACCAGATTGTTCTTTGGACCGTAGTGCTCTCGTCAGTAGTGGGCGGAACCGTTGCTTGGATATTCGATCTGGTTCATATCGGATCGGCCGGTTACTGGGGAGCGTTTCTCGCAAACCTAATTGGTTCAGCGGCAGTTATTGTTCCTCTTCCGGGATGGGCGGCGGTGTGTGCGGCTGCGACTTCTCAACTCGGTTTGAATTCCTTTGGTTTAGCAGTGGCCGCTGCAACTGGTGCAACAATTGGTGAGGTTACGGGATATCTTGCGGGTTACGGTAGCCAGAGTGTCATTCAAAAATCTCGTTATTACGAACGAATTCATGCTTGGGTAGTAAAACGCGGTGGCTTCGCATTATTTATTCTCGCTGTGATTCCGATTCCTCTATTCGATATTGGTGGGATCGCCGCTGGGTCACTTGGTTACCCGATTAGAAAATTCTTTTTATGGGCGGGAATAGGCAAACTGATCAAGTTTGTGATCATTGTTGAGGGGTGTCGACAATCGATTTCCTGGCTCGTCGACCTACTTTAGATTTCGTATTCTGAATCTTTCATCCCCACTCTTTGCTTGGTATTTGGGATAATTACTTCCATAAATGCCTGAATCTTCTCAATCCGACAGACCGAGCGAACTTGATCCAACGCCTGCAATTGGCGACGTGGTGGACGTTGATCGCGTCGAACTTGAAGGTTTTCAACTGTGGTTATCGAATAACCGTGAGTACGCTCTTAGATTAGCGATGATCGCGTTTGTCGTTATGTTCGTGGCTTTTGGCATGGTGATGTGGGCCACAGATTCACTGAATGTTGAGAATGCTGGGTACGGTGGGCTTTGGGTAATCAATTTCATCGCCGCCGGATTAATCATTCTTCCGATATCCGGGCCTGCAGCCGTGTGCATTGCAGCAGCCCCGGACTTTGGACTAAATCCGTTAGCGATTGGGCTGATTTCAGCGTCGGCAGAGGCTCTTGGCGAACTAACCGGGTACATGCTCGGACTTTCCGGTCGATCGTTTTTCGAAAAGAACAGGTTCTATTCGCGAGTTCATTCGTGGGTTAGCAAACGTGGCGGAATAATATTATTTTTTGGGGCAGTGATTCCGAACCCGCTGTTCGATGTAATTGGCGTTGCAGCGGGTAGTATTGGATACCCGATCAAGAGATTCGTTTTAATTGTGTTTGTTGCCAAATCTATTAAATCAGTATCGGTCGCTTACGCCTGTGTTTGGGGTATTGATTGGATTATGGGATTGTTCGTATGACGAGTAAAACGGGTCGGTTAGGTGTCGTAGTAGTTGCGGCAGGTAGAAGCTCTCGAATGGAGGGAATCGACAAGCAAGTTGCCATGTTGGGTGGGCGGGCTGTAATTTCTCATTCACTAGGCGTATTTGAAGATTTCGATGAAGTCGGGTCTGTTGTACTTGTAATGTCATCCGAGAATCTTGAGGCTGGAAACGATGCTGTTAACGTTGGTGGTTTTACGAAAGTTGCTGCCGTGGTTGCTGGCGGAGAACGTCGGCAAGATTCGGTGAAGATCGGGCTTGACCTACTCGCTGGCTTGGACGGTGGTGCTCCAGAGTTCGTGGCAGTTCACGATGGCGCTCGCCCGTTTGTCGATCAGGGGATGGTCCAGCGAGGTTTGAGAGCTGCAATGAAGATAGGGGCGGGTATTGCAGCCGTTCCTGTGAAAGACACGATTAAGACGGCTCCGCATCGAGTTGTCACTTCGACACCCGATAGGTCGGAGATGTGGGCGATTCAGACTCCCCAGATATTTAGATTTGACGTGCTGAAGACAGCCCACGAGATGACCAATGAAGACGTAACTGACGACGCCTCGATGGTCGAAACGGTCGGTGGGCTGGTAGCTATCTTCACTGGATCGAACGACAACATTAAGATCACGACTCCGGAGGATCTTGAGCTTGCGACTCTGATTCTCGGAAGACGGCAGGTCGGGGCTGTGGCGCAATCAGGTGCTGCAGCTGAAGGCACGCGATTTGGAATCGGATTCGATGGTCACAGTCTTAAGCATGGCGGGCCGTTGCGAATTGGTGGAGTCGATGTCGAGTTCGATCATCACCTTGATGGCCATTCTGACGGCGATGTTCTATTTCACTCGATCGCCAGTGCGATTCTCGGTGCGGCTGGTCTTGGCGATCTAGGTGGTCGGTTCCCATCGTCTGATGAACACTATGCCGGTTTTGATTCGGCACAATTTATCGCTGAGTCTGCCCGACTCGCCCTCGAAGCCGGATGGTTGGTGTCGCATGTCGATGCTACGATCATTGCTCAGAGACCGCGACTCGCGTCTGTCGGGCCAGATATGACGGCCAATATCGGCGGGATAAATGGGCTAGAAAATTCCAGTATTAACGTAAAAGTAACGTCGACCGATCACGTTGGCGCAATTGGCGCGGGTGAGGGCATTGCTGCCCAAGCCATCGCTACACTAGTTGCCGCAACAAAATCTTAGAACAAAAGTAGTTCCAAAAAACGAATGATTCAGCTCTACAACTCGCTTACCCGCAAAAAAGAAGAATTCAAGCCGCTGGGCGAAGAAGTCAAAATGTACGTTTGCGGCGTGACGGTCTATGACGACTCTCATCTGGGGCACGCGCTTAGCAGCATAGTGTTCGATGTGCTTGATCGATACCTCGAGTTTCGAGGATACAAGGTGAAGAAAGTACAGAACTTCACCGACGTTGACGACAAGATTATTAATCGCGCCAATGCCGACAAAGTGCCGTGGCAGGAGATCACCGAGAAGTACATTGAGTCGTTTTTCAAATCGTCCGATGGGCTTAATGTTCGACGCGCTACGGTGCATCCCCGTGCGACTGAAGATATGCCGGAGATCATTGAACTGATTAATCGGTTGATCGACGCCGAAGCCGCGTATGAACTCGGCGGATCGGTGTACTACCGGGTTCGCAGTAAGTCTGACTACGGCAAGCTGAGCGGTCAGAATATTGATGAAATGATCGAGGGAACTCGCAACGAGGAAAGTCGCAAGGAAGATCCTGCTGATTTCGCTCTTTGGAAAGCAGTGAAACCTGAAGAGCCGAACTGGGATAGTCCGTGGGGTCCGGGTCGACCCGGCTGGCACATCGAGTGTTCTGCGATGGCGTTCAAGCATTTGGGTGAACAGATCGACATTCACGGTGGTGGACTTGATTTGATCTTCCCGCACCATGAAAACGAGGTCGCACAAAGCGAATCGGCTTCTAGTAAGACACCGTTTGCTGGGGTGTGGATACACAACGGCTTGCTTCGTACTACTGGCGCGACGATGAGCAAGTCTTTAGGCAACGCGTTCAACGTGAACTCGGCTCTTGAGGAGTTTAGCTCCGACGCTATCCGACTATGGATTTTGCAAAGTCACTACAGGACCAATCCTCTTTTGGATAAGAAGCTGATCGGTGATGCGGAGCGTTCGATGCGTCGGATTAGGCAAGCCGTAGAGGCTGTTCCAGTGGTTTCAGAGAAGTCATTGGACCCTGAACCATTTAAGCGTCGATTCGTTGAGGCGATGGACGATGATTTGAACACTCCTCAGGCGTTGGCTGCGATCTTCGATCTTTGCCGAAAGATGAATCGCACTCGTGCAGACGGGAACGACGTTTCATCTGCTGCAGATTTGGTGCGCGAATTAACTAGTGCACTTGGGTTCAACCTGGCGGCTCCACCTAAGAAGGTGGAGAGTCTTAATGATTCGGAAGTTGGTGCGCTTGTTCAGAAGCGTAAGGACGCCCGAGCCGAAAAGCGCTGGGGCGATGCTGATGCTGTGCGAGATCAACTGGACGCTGCGGGAATTTCTATTTCCGACACCGGTGACGAGACGGAGTGGACGCGCAAGTAAGTACGTAGCTCATCTTCCCAACCATGCCGAAGGTCTGTCTGCTTTGCTTAACCCTTCGACCTACTCAGGATGTACTTCAGTTGAGATGTTGGGTACATCGCTATTCCACCCTAAACCGTAGGGTTTAGGGTGACAGTTCCCGCAGTACCGTTCACTTCGATTAATTGGCCATCGGCGATCTTGGCTGTGGCATCTTTGGTTTGAATCACGCATGGAATTCCGTATTCCCTTGCGATCAACGATGCGTGCTGGAAGTTGTCGCCGCCGTCGAGAACGAGTCCTCCTAGTAGAGGAAAGACGGGAACCCAATCGGGTCCGGTATTTTCGGTTACGAGAATTTCACCTTTCCGAACATCGGGCGGTGTTGAAGTTCGAGTGATTACTACTCTTGCTGCTCCCGTGAACGATCCTGCTGATGATGGTTCGCCCTGCAGCGTTAAGCCGTCTTCACTAAGACCTCGAAAAGGTTCTTCGGGATCGTCTTTTTTTTCTTCGGGTGGTTTCGTACCGATGTACTCGAACGGAGTCCGCTTCGAGTTTTCTACGTACTCTTCTTTCGCCCGAATAACGAGACTTCGCAGCCCTGAGTAGTCGTTATTGTCGGCAGCATCATCGAGCTTCTTCAGCGTCAGATAGAAGATGTCGTTCGCTGAATCGATCGAACCTTCACGAACTAGCGATTCGCCCGCTCGGTTGATTGCTTCTCGATACTCGCCGAAGGTGCACTGCTCAATGAGGTAGTTGTGGTTCTCCATCATCCGAATGTGCTCAGTGCCACGATAAAGTTCGAATTCGAAATTCTTACGCAGCTTCGTATTTCGGCCGATTTTATTTCTAACAGCAGAGATAGCCGCCTCGCGTCTCGTCACTAAATCGGAGCGAGAACGTCCGGCTTGATCAATGTCCTGACGCACGTACGAACCTATCGAGTCTAGAGGAATCTCAGGCTTCATATTCCAAGAAGGGTCGGTCGGTTTCCACGCAGTTCCATAGCCGATGCCGTTGCGGCGTCCCCATATTTTCAGTAAATCTCGAAATCGAGATCGGAATTTTGCGACTGCGGTACGACTGCCATTGCCGCGTGCGAACAGAGAACCGTAGTTACGAGTTTCAAATACTTCAGTTAGCCATGCATCTGATCTTACTAACTTCGAGAGTGAAATCATTCGAACCGACAACCTGGCAGTCATGTGGTCAATGCCGAGGATCAGATCTGATGATTCGACTTCCGGTCGTCCGGTTATCTCGGTGAATAGTTTGCCGAGATCGTCCTTTGTTTTGAATCCTGCCCAGCAGCGCCAATGGAGATCGCTTT
Source organism: Chloroflexota bacterium (assembly GCA_018673955.1). GTDB lineage: Bacteria > Chloroflexota > Dehalococcoidia > Lucifugimonadales > Lucifugimonadaceae > Lucifugimonas. The sequence goes on from JABHBJ010000080.1 coordinate 9,277, forward strand.
GATGATCTGCGGCAAGCTGCATCGCACGTCGTAAGTAGGAGATTTGAACGGAAACGGATGCGGTGTTGGCAGGTCGGGCAGCTTCGATTTCTGTGAGGTTCTTTTTGAGTGCAGGTTCAACGACATCGTAAAAATAGGTGGAGCGTTTCTTAATATGACGTCTGCCCATCAGGTGATGTTTTATGCCGAGCGCTTTCAATTCTTCGGGATCACGTGGCGATTCAGCGGTGTAGAGGTAACCTTGAACCCACTTTTTCAAGTTACGCCGCCCCATGTATTGACCGGTGAAATCCACAGATCGCTTTTCAGCGATGCTTGACATTTTTACGTAGTCGGATACAAGCGGCAGAGTCGGAGTTTTGCCACCTGATGTCCAATGGAGTTTTTCGTCTCCGGGATTGTCCCAATCGACATCGACCGCTGGACCTGTTTCTGGCTTAGTTCCTGTCGTTACCGGGCGCGACTGAAGGATGTGGACACTATCCCCAACGACGGCAAATTCGATGTCTCGATCGTCTCCGGATGCTTCTTTGATGACGATTGCAGCCTTGGCAGTAGCGAGAAGTTGGTCGTCTGATAGCACAGGTGAACTTCGTTTGGCGGCAGGGACCGGGACTTTATCGGTTGAACCGGCTGTTCCTTGAACGAACATCCACGCTTTGTCGAGAACGTTCCTACTTGTGATCTCGAACGTTTCGGAGTTTAGAGTGAACGAATCTGCCTGCGCTTCGCCAGACACGACACCTTCGCCGAGCCCGAGTGCAACGTTGATGAGAATTTGATCAGTTCCGTCTCGTGGATCGCGAGTGAACACTACTCCTCCTGCATCGGCATTCACTAGTTTCATTACTAGTACAGACATCGAGCCAGTTTCGTGCGGGATGCCTTGGCGTTCTCGGTACGAGATAGCTCTTCCGGTGTAGTACGACGCCCACACGTCACGAATCCGTCCGAGTACCGACTTTGCATCGGTGGCGTCCAGAAAGGTATCGTACATCCCGGCGAACGATGCGCCTTCGAGGTCTTCCGCGGTGGCTGAAGAACGAACTGCGAGTGCTCCGGGTTCATTGCCGATTCGGGTGGCGATGGCTTGAAGAAGCCCTGTTGGAATTGGCGCTGAGTTTAGTAGTTCGAATATTGCGCTTGAAGCTTCGAATGCTGATGTAACGTTTTCGATATCGACGTTAGAAAGGGCGTTGGCGATTTCGGTTTTTAAGGGCGATACGAAATCGACGAATACGCTTGCCGGTATAGAGAATCCGGCGGGAACTGTTGCTCCTGTTTTTACCAGATCAGCTACCGAAGCAGCCTTGCTGCCTACGATTTCTGGATCGAGGGCTGCGGGTGTGTCAAGTTCAACGATCAGAGAATGATTATGGGACATTGGCATGGCGACGAATATTACACGCGCCTCAGAGCGTTCTGTGCCAAAAAACAGGTGCTCGAATCGCACCTGTGAGATTCATGCCTCGAAATGGGCAGTTGCTTCGTTTTGTTTGTTAGCTGAAGCGGACGTTTGCGATTGCTACGCCAACAAATACGAAAGCGAGCACGATGGTGAGTCTGAAGAGCAGCTGCTCTACACCTCGACGTGATCGAAACGTGCTGGAAGCTTCACCGAAGAGTGAGGAGCCGGAGCCGCGAGCCTGCAAGAGCAATACGCTGATGAGCGTAATCGCAGTGACCATTAGTATGAGGCTAAATACGGTTTCCATAAAAATTCCTGTTGTGCCGAAGTGGGCACGGTGATTCGTCAGCTATATATGTTAGAGCCAGACTGTCGGTCTCGCCACATATTGTCCGGCGGGTTTTGGGCGTGATAGCTCTGGGTCGCCATCGAATGGCTTGGTCGCGTCCCATTCTTTAGTCGCTGTCGTCATCGAATGACTCGGCTTTGCGTCGTAGTCTCCCCATCTAGCCTCCTCTATCCAGGCAAGGACCGGGTTGTTGTCGATTCGTTATCGATTGGCCAGTTTTTCTTTGATTATTTCTGTGGCTTGTACTGGGTCGGCTTGTCCTCGGGTGGCTTTCATGACTTGACCCATCAGCGATTTCAGGGCGACTTCTTTGCCGCCTAAGTAGTCGTTGACTGCTTTTTCGTTATTGGCGATTACTTCGTCAACGATTGGTCCCAGCGAGTCGGTGCCAGACACTACACCGAGTCCAAGATCTTCTATGATCTTCTCGGGCGCTGTACCTTTTTTGTACATGATTTCGAAGACTTGCTTGGCGGAATTGTTGTTCAGTTCGCGCTTGCGGAATTTCTCGACAAGAGTTGCCAGCGCTTCTGGTGATACGTTGGTATCGGCCATGTTCACCAGTTCATCTTCGTTCATCATTCGAGCCATCTCGCCGGTAAGCCAGTTCGATGCGCCCTTGGCGAACGCATGCTTGGCATCGGTAGAAAGCGCTTTTACGCCCTCGCAAACCGATTCGAAATAATCGGCGGTTGAACGAAGTACAGTGAGTAGATCAGCATCGTATTCGCTCAGACCCCATTCGCTTACGAATCGGGCTTTTCGCGGAATAGGGAGTTCGGGCATTGCTGCCTGTGTGCGCTCGATCCATTCTTCGCTAATGATTAGCGGCGGGATATCTGGTTCAGGGAAGTAACGATAGTCGTTTGCTTCTTCCTTACTTCGCTGCGAAATGGTGATACCTTTTCCGTCATCCCATCCGCGCGTTTCCTGAACGATTCGTTCTCCGTTTTCGTTAGCAGCAATTTGACGTTCGATTTCATATTCCACGGCACGCACAACCGCTCGGACACGGTTCATGTTCTTCACTTCGACCTTAGTCGTAAGTTCTTTCATGCCTTTGGGTCGAACACTAATATTGGCATCGCAGCGAAACGATCCTTCTTCCATGTTGGCAGTGCCCACTCCGAGATATCGAATGATGTGCTGGAGATTATTGATGTACGACTCGACTTGTTCGGAAGTGTGCATGTCGGGTTCGGTTACGACTTCCATTAGGGGGGTGCCGGCACGGTTGATGTCGATTAGCGAGTGGACAGTGCCACCGCGTGGCCCTTCAACGTGTATGAGACGGGCGACGTCTTCTTCCATATGCACTCGGTTAATGCGTACTCTTACCGAGTCTTCGATTGGCAGATCGACGTAGCCTTCGTAGCAAATCGGCTCGTCCATCTGGGTAATTTGGTAGCCCTTCATGAGGTCGGGATACGTGTAGTTCTTGCGATCGAACTTGGTGATTCTGGCGATATTGCAGTTGATCGCCATGCCGATCATCATGGCGTATTCGACCGCGGTTTCGTTTACGACGGGTAGCGTGCCGGGGAGTGCCATACTGACTTCGTCGACGAGCGTGTTTGGCTCGGCATTTTGGTACTCGGCGCTGGACGTGCCGAACATTTTGCTCCGTGTCTTAAGCTGGACGTGCGTTTCGAGGCCAATGACTGCTTCGTACTCCACAAGTGTTTTTCTTTCTCTCTTTGTGTGACTTGGTCACATTTTCAATAACCGAATCGAGTTATTGATCGAATCACGAAGCGTCTAGTTTAAGGGCGGGTTGGGATGTTTGGTAAAAAAACTAGCATTGCGTTATAAAAAATGCTTTATCGCACGTAAAGTTCAACCACTTCGTACTTGCACCAACTTCGGTTTGTAGTTGCGAAATTCGTTGACGCTTCCGCTGGTCGGTTTTAAACTAATTGCGTACCGAATCGGTCAGGAATAGAAAAACGGCTGTTTTGAGTTGAATTCCGACGTCGTGGCGATCGTAATTGCGCCTTACTTGACCCCTAAGATCATCCTTTACGGAGCTAATTATTGACTAACCAGAACACGATCTCACGCGAATCCGACCTTTCTGGCGGAGAGTACAAGTGGGGTTTCGTTACTGATGTTGAGACCGATCTCGCCCCCAAAGGTCTGAGCGAAGATATCGTTCGACTCATCTCCACCAAGAAAGAAGAGCCAGAATGGCTTCTTGAATGGCGACTGAAGGCGTACCGGCACTGGGTCGAGCTTGAAAAAAGTGAAGCCGAGCCGAAATGGGCCATGATCGACTATCCCCCCATCGACTATCAAGATATTTACTACTACGCCGCTCCGAAGGGCACAAACGAAGCTCCCAAGAGCCTCGATGATGTCGACCCTGAAATGCTCGAAACTTTCGAGAAGCTAGGAATTCCTTTGCAGGAACGAGCTGCTCTCGCTGGAGTAGCCGTTGACGCCGTATTCGATTCGGTATCGGTTGCGACCACGATGGAGAAGCAGCTGGGCGAACTCGGAATCGTTTTCTGTTCGTTTAGTAATGCGGTGAAAAATCACCCTGAACTCGTGAAGAAATATCTCGGATCGGTAGTTCCTTACACCGATAATTTCTTTGCAGCACTAAATGCTGCTGTCTTCAGCGATGGATCGTTCGTTTACATTCCACCGGGTGTGAAGTGCCCGATCGAGCTGATGACCTACTTCCGTATCAACACAGAGGGGTCGGGTCAGTTTGAACGTACGTTGATCGTCGCCGATAAGGGCGCGTACGTTTCTTACCTTGAAGGCTGTACGGCTCCATTCCGAAAGACCAGTCAGCTTCACGCAGCCACCGTTGAGTTGGTGGCATTGGATGATTCTGAAATCAAGTACTCGACCATCCAAAACTGGTTCCCGGGCACTAAGGATGGCGAGGGCGGTATTTACAACTTCGTTACGAAACGAGGTCGTGCTGATAAGAACGCCAAAATTTCTTGGACACAGGTTGAAACTGGTTCGGCGATCACTTGGAAGTACCCGAGCGTAATTCTTAAGGGTGACAACTCAGTCGGTGAATTTTTCTCGGTTGCTCTCGCAAACAATCATCAACAGGCGGATACCGGCACGAAGATGATTCACATCGGCAAGAACACCAAGTCGACCATCGTATCGAAGGGTATTTCTGCCGGTAAGGGCAGCAACACGTATCGTGGCCAAGTGCAGATCATGCCTGGGGCCGAGAACGCTGTGAACCACACTCAGTGTGATTCGCTGTTGGTCGGTGACGAGTGTGGTGCCCACACTGTTCCGTACATCGAAGTTCGCAACCCTACAGCTCGGCTAGAGCACGAGGCTTCGACTTCGAAGGTGAGTGACGATCAGTTGTTCTATCTGATGGCACGTGGGCTTTCTGAAGAAGAGGCTCACCACATGATCATTACCGGCTGGAGCCGTGATGTGATCAAGGAGCTACCGTTCGAGTTTGCGCTCGAAGCCAGCCAGCTTCTTAAGGTGTCACTAGAAGGCGCCGTAGGGTGAGTGCCAAGGCACATTTTCTATTTTATTTATTGCTAGCAAGTAATCAAAATTCCGGTAACTAATACAAAAATGCTTGAGATCAACAATCTGCACGCGTCCGTAGTGGACATTGAAAATTCCGAGATTCTTAAGGGAATCAACTTGAAAGTCGGCAGGGGTGAAGTTCACGCCATCATGGGGCCTAACGGTTCCGGCAAGAGCACGCTCGCCAACGTCTTAATGGGGCGGCCCGACTACTTGGTAACCGATGGTGACGTAACGCTTGAAGGCGAGTCGATTCTCGAACTTCGACCCGACCAGCGTGCACACCTCGGTATGTTCCTTGCGTTCCAGTACCCGGCCGAGATTCCTGGTGTTCGACCGTGGCAATTCTTGAAAGCCGCTCTCGATTCGAAAGCTGAGTCACGTGGTGAAGACAAGATGTCGGTTCGAAACTTCTCGAAGCTGTTCGACGAAAAAGTCGAAGCTGTTGGAATCAACCCGAATCTCGTAAAACGTTCGCTCAACGAAGGCTTCTCGGGTGGTGAGAAGAAACGAAACGAAATGCTTCAGCTAGAAGTTCTACAACCAGCACTTGCCATTCTTGACGAGACCGATTCTGGTCTCGACGTTGACGCCCTTCGCATCGTTGCTGAAGGTGTCAACTCGATGCGTTCGCCAGAACGATCGTTCATAGTCGTTACGCACTACCAACGATTGCTGAACTACATCACACCAGACGTTGTTCACATTCTGGTCAAGGGCAAAATCGTAAAAACTGGTGGGCCTGAACTTGCTCTCGAAGTCGAAAAAGACGGCTACCAGGAATACCTCGAAGCAGCTGGAGCAAACGCCTAAATATGATGCTTGCAACACCACCAGTAGCCGTTGAGAAATTTTCTGGTGCATATGAATCGTTGGTTGCCGGGAGCTCAGATGTTCCCGAGTGGCTGAAGGCTGTCCGACAACAGGGTTGGGTGACCTTCTCTGAGCTTGGACTTCCTACGAAACGTCGTGGGAACGAGTTGTGGAAGTACACGAATCTTCAGCCGTTGGCGGCTGCCGATTTTGCGTACAGCATTGGCGGATCAGTCACTGTTGACCAGATCAAGGCAGCGGGACCATGGGATGATGTCTGGAACACCGTAGTTGTCGTTGACGGCAAGTTCAGTGCAGAGCTTTCGAATTTACACGACACTGCCGGTCTCGACGCTGGTTCGCTTGCTGAAGCGATATCAACTGGCAAGGGCGACATCGAATCACAGCTGGCGAGTCTTGCCGGTCGTGAGGAGTACGCCTTCACTGCTTTGAGCACTGCGTTCATCGAAGACGGCGCCTATCTTGCTATTGCTGACGGTACAGAACTTGAACAGCCGATACAGGTTGTATTTGTAACTTCTAGCGATGCGGAAAGCCGAGCTAGCTACCCTCGATTGGTAGTCGATGCCGGAGCTAACACATCGATCGTGTTGATCGAGACTTACCTGAACCTCTCGGGCACTGCTCAGTTTGCCGCTCCGGTCTCTGAACTGTTTGCTGGTGATAAATCGACAATTCGGCATTATCGAGTGCAGATGGAGAACGAGACCTCCTTCCACCTCAGCACGGCCCGAGTCAGGCAAATGGGCGATACGAATTTCATTTCGACCACCTTCTCGGTCGGTGCTTCGATCGCACGAAACGATGTTCACACGCTACTGGATGCTCCGGGGGCTAGCTGCACGTTGCACGGTCTGTACATGACCAGCGGATCGCAGCAACAGGATCAAGAGATCAGCACAACGCACGCCAAGCCCGGTTGTACGTCGAACCAGTTCTACAAGGGAATATTGTCGGGCAAATCGCACGCGGTGTTTAGCGGTAAAGTTGTTGTGATGCGTGACGCACAAAAATCTGATGCTACGCAGAAGGATTTGAACCTGCTTCTGTCACGCGGTGCCGAGATCGACGCTAAGCCGTCGCTCGAAATTTACGCCGACGACGTTACAGCGGCTCACGGTGCAACGGCTGGTCATGTCGACAAGGACACATTGTTCTACCTCCAGTCTCGCGGAGTAGATGAAGAGGCAGCGAAGGCCATTTTGGTTAGAGGGTTCGCTGAGGAAATGCTCAACGAATTCGAACCGAAGGCTCTGAACGATTTCGTTGAGCGAATTACAGATGAACGGATTCCAGTCCTTTTACAACAATCAGACACGATTGGAACAGCATGAGCGATTCGACTTCGACTGCTCGATCACGTGTGTTCGATGTCGATGCGATTCGAGCTGATTTTCCGATTCTCAAGCGGAAGGTAAACGGGCAAGATCTGGTTTATCTCGATAATGCAGCTAGTTCGCAAAAGCCGAGCCATGTGATCCAGTCATTGGTCGACTATTACGAGCAAACGAACTCGAACGTTCATCGAGGGGTTCATACTCTTTCGATTGAAGCAACTGATGCGTACGAGATGGCTCGCACGAAAGTCGCCACTTTTATCAACGCTCCTCGTTCTGAGGAAGTGATCTGGACTCGTAACACGAGTGAATCACTGAACCTCGTTGCCGCAACATGGGCTGAAGCCAATGTTGCTGAAGGCGACAACATCGTGATTACTGCGATGGAGCATCATTCGAACATCGTTCCGTGGCAGCAACTGGCATTCAAGAAGGGCGCAGAGCTTCGCTATCTTTCGCACAACGACGATGGCGTTATTGATCTGGCAGGCGCTGGAAGTGTGATCGACTCTCGCACAAAGCTCGTCTCAGCGACACATATGTCGAACGTGCTGGGTACGATCAATCCAATTGCTGAATTGGCTGCAATGGCTCACGAAGTCGGTGCTGTAATACTGGTAGATGCAGCGCAGAGTGTTCCGCACATGCCAGTCGATGTACAGGCGCTGGATGCGGATTTCCTTTGCTTCTCAGCTCACAAGATGCTGGGCCCGACGGGAATCGGTGTTTTGTGGGGCAGGTATGAATTGCTCGATGCGATGCCGCCTTATATGTTTGGCGGCGACATGATTCTCGAAGTTACTTACGAGGATGCTAACTGGAACGATCTTCCTTACAAGTTCGAGGCCGGAACACCGAACATCGCTGATGCGATTGCTACGGGTGCGGCGGTCGATTATTTGTCTGAGCTTGGGATGGACAACGTTTGGAAGCACGAGCAAGAACTGACTGCTTACGCTATGGAGCAGATTCTCTCAATGGGTAATGTTAAGGTTTTGGGCCCACAGGATCCGGCGCTACGCGGTGGTGTGATTTCGTTCATTCACGATACGATTCATCCACATGATCTAGGCACTGCGCTGGATCAGCAGGGGATTGCGATTCGGACAGGGCACCACTGCGCAATGCCATTGGTGCGGAGCTTCGACGTGGTGGCGGCTGCTCGGGCAAGCTTCTATATTTACAACACGAAGTCGGAAGTTGATGCGTTGGTAAATGGGATCAGTGAAACCGAAGGGTATTTCAGCCGATGACAGGTGGTATGAGCGGTCTTGGCGATATGGACGAGCTTTACGAGGCGATCATTCTTGATCATTATCGTAGCCCGCGAAACACAGCGACTGTCGAAGAACCGGATATCGATCTTGAAGTGAATAATCCGTTTTGCGGAGATGAGTTTCACATTCAGCTTAAGGTTGATGATGACTCTGTTTCGCAGGTGGGTATTACGGGTCGAGGATGTGCGATTAGTCAGGCGTCGGCTTCATTGCTGGCAGAGCTAGTCAAGGGCAAATCTGCCTCAGAAGTTGAATCGGCAGTAGATGCGGTGCGTCGTTTGTTGAAGGGCGAAGAAATTACTCACGCTGAGGCCGATATTCTTGGCGATATCGAGGCACTTGGCGGTGTTAGAAAGTTTCCGGTTCGAATCAAGTGCGCACTGCTTAGCTGGGTCGGCTTGGGCGACGCTTTGCAGGATCATCTGGCGAAGTAGTGAAGCAGTGGGTAGCGTTAGGCTCCATCGTCATCGGACGACTCAGTCACGCATCGCATTCTCTTACCCTAGCCCTTCCGTCCGGAAGGGGATTGCTGCAGTGTTGTCTACTCGTCGGTGCTGAGCCAGACTCGTGTTAGGAAGTCGGTGTCGCCTCTTGGGGTGTGGGGCGTGAAGCCGCTGACGTAGTCCCAGAGCATCCAATGAGTGGTTCTGGTTTTCACAATGAATCGATGTGATCCGGCAAGGATGAGCTGTTGAATTTCGAGCAGCATATCGTCACGCTTTGCTGAATCATATTCTCTTGCTTGGGTCTCGATTAGCCGGTCGATTTCAGAATTCGAGTAGCCGGTTGTATTCCATGGACCATCCGAGTGATGGACAGCGAATAGATATGCGGTTGTGCTTGATATGGGCGGCGGCGCGCCGATCATGATGTCGTAGTCGCCAGCGATCCAAACTTCGTCTCCAAACAGACGAGTCGATACTCGTTCGACCTCTACTCGAATTCCGACGGATTCGATCCTAGTCGCTAGTTCGTTTGCTTGATCTATGTATTCCTGCCCGAATTCACCGACTTTGATGATGACGTTGTCGGTTGGCTTTAGCGAAACCGTGGCGAGTAGGGCGTTTGCTGCATCTTGGTCGTTGAAGCGATTTTCGAAATCGGAAATTATCCGTCTTCGATCATTGTTCAGAAGTGGAAGCCCGAGACTTGACTGAACATACGTCCCACCGAAAACTCTGGACACTGTATCGTTGCCCGGATCACCATGGATCGGATTTGGTTGAAGCGTGAGCATCATCGCTTCACGGACCCCTTGTTTATCCATAGGGCTGCGATTGGTATTCAGTGCGATCTCGACACCGGTGGCGGGATTCTCAACACCCCAGTAGTGGATGTCTTCGAACCTCTCGCGGGCGTCCGCGATGGAATCAGGACTCGCTTGTGCTAGGTCAATGACCTTGGATCGCATGCCCGCTACTCTGACTGATTCGGATGGGATAACTTGAATGTGTATGCCATCTAGGTACGGTAATTGATCGTTGTAGTAATCGGTGTTGGCGATGAGAATTGTGTTATCAGCATGCACTTCGTTGGCGATCCAAGGACCGCTACCGATCGTTGGCCCTCTTCGTAAATCGCCGTTCAACCCAACCGCATCTTTGGCGACAATTCGTGAATGGGAATCGGCAAGTTTCTCTAGTACCTCTGCATCTGGAGAATTTAACCGAATCAGGATTTCTCGTTCGCCTACAGCAGTGAATTCGGTGATGTTTGATAACAGTGGTGAGTTTGCGTAATCAGCGGTTGCTTGACGATTGAGACTGTATATGACGTCTTGTGCGGTTAATGGTCGTCCGTTTAACGGCGGTAGTTTTTGCCAGGTAATATCGTCTCTAAGAAGGATTTTGAATGTGAGCGGTTCAGTTTGTTCCCACATGTCACATAAATCGCAAACGACGGTCGAGTTACCGTCGACTGTGTCGAACTTGAAAAGTCGGGAGTAGGCGAGGCCTGCGCCCCAGCTAGCCAATGATGAGGAGGCTGTCAGATGGGGATCGCTGTGTGGTGCCCCCTCTGGAATTGCAAAACGTAGGGTACCGCCGCGTTGAAGATCGTCTGGAGGCGTAACTGTAGATGTTGGCGGAATTGCAGTTGGGGTTGCCAATGGCGTCGCAGTTGGGCTGGGCGTGGATGTTGGGGTGGGTGCGGCTGTCGGTATGAATGTGGGTGAGACTTTTACTGCCGAGGCCATCGACGTGGTGGTCGGTTCAGGGTCAGAAGTGGTGCACTGTGTGATTAACAAAACAGTAATAAGCAATGCAGAAGTTGCCAGAATCCGTTCAAATACTGATCTGATTTTCATTGTTGAAGTAGGATCTGTAATTTCGAATATTCGATTATTTTCGTTCCGGTGACTAGAACTTTCCATGATGCGATCAAGCATAACTTCTTCGATGTAAAACTGACTGAATGCATCTATATCCAATATGAGTCAGTACAAACCGTAATTGAGCCCGAATAATCACCGATGTGTTCTTCCAATCTTGCCAATGAAGATGGCATATGGCACATCTCTCAGTAGCTACGGATCGATTTCAAAGAGTTAGAATCGGCCTCGCGACCTAGGTTCGACTAACGGTGCTCACCAATCGCACAGGAAAAAAGAATGACTAAGCTCAACATCATGGCATCTCGCCACTCTGCTTTTTATAGTCCAATGATCTGCACAATCGCCGGTGGATTTCTCGAGAAAGAAGGATTGACGGGCGAATACCACATTGTAGAAGAGGGTGGAAGTAGCGGTGGAGCCGTTGCTGAGGGTCGAATGGACGTGGCTCAGGCAGCAGTTTCGGCTAGTTGGGGGCCAATGGATAGCGGTTTAAGAGCACCGTTTGCTCACTTTGCACAAATTAATCGATACGACGGTTTTTTCATCGCGGGACGAGAGGCAGATTCTGCTTTTTCCTGGGACAATCTGTTGGGCAGCAGATTTTTATATGTTCACGGTGGTCAGCCTGAAGCGATGCTTCGATATGGGGCTCATAAGATGGGCATAGATTTGTCGGCTGTGGATGATATAGATTCGCCCGGAGGGAATGAAATGATGGGCCAGTGGCGTAACGGCCAGGGTGATTATTTTCATGAGCAGGGTTCGTTCCCTCAACAGCTCGAATACGATGGTCAAGGACACATACTTGCGTCTGTAGGTGAGGCGGTAGGCCCTGTCGCTTTTTCAAGTTTGGTAGGGCGTTGGGACTGGCTTGAAACTGACGAGGCTAAGCGATTTGCTACTGCTTTCAAAGCTTCTAGGGAATGGGTGAATACCGCTGATCCTGGCGAGATAGCGAAGGCAGAGGCTAGTTTTTTCCCTGATATGGCTGAATCGGCAATTGCCTCGGCAGTTAGCGCTTATCAGAACCTTGGAACGTGGTCTGGAGGAATTGCTATCGAGAAAGACCTTTATGAGTCTGCCCTTGATGTATTTGAACACTCGGAAATGGTGGGATCTCGTCACTCATATAATGACGTGGTCGTTGCGCCTCCAGGGATTTAAATTTTTTAGCGCTGGGCGGTGATGAACATTCTTTTGAACGGGAATATCGTCGTACCATCGGATTGTTTTGGATAGGCTTTCGAGACGATTTCGGCGTAGGAATTCTCGAACTCCGAACGTTCGGGCTCTTCAAGAGCGTCGAGAAGTGGTTTGAGCCACGTGCCTTTAGTCCATTCTTTTATCGGGTTCTCACCTGTAAGTACTTGCTGGTACTCGGTCTCCCAGACATCCAGAGAGTTCGCGAGCGGCGAGAGCAGGTCGATGTAGAACGACGGTAGCTTGACGGGGGTTGGGCGTAACAAAGGTTTCAGTTTGCTACGCCACGGTCCGTTTAGTGCTGCTTCCGAAATCGACGTATGGGAGAGCGCTCCGAAATTTCGTGGCATCTGCACAGCGAAGACTCCACCAATCGCGATAGACGACATCAGACGGGTGAACAAATCTGTGTGATCGCCGATCCAATGCAGCGCAGCGTTGGTGAATATAAGTTCGGCTGGTTCTTTGGGCGCCCATAATCCGATATCACCGACTTCCCATTCGATATTGGCGGCGCGTTCGCCTGCTTGTTGCAACATTTCTTCCGAATTATCAACGCCGATAACTCGGGCATCGGGCCAACGTGTTGCGAGTAATTCAGTTACGTTGCCTGCTCCGGCACCAAGGTCGTAAACAATCGAGGGTGAATCGAGATTCACTCGGCCCAGCAAGTCGATTGCCGGACGAAGCCGGTGGCCAGCGAATTTCAAGTATTGAGAGGGATCCCACGGCATGTTTTGAGTCTTTCGGATCTGGCTGCTGTTAGATGTTAGTTAGGCGTCGTCGTTGGAAAGTCGGTTTCGTCGAAATCTCGCTTGAGCATTTTGAAAACCCTTGCCCAACGTTGAATTTGACCATCTTCGAACAATAACGGTTTCCACCCAAGTTTTAGGTAGATATTGATAGCTGGTAATCGAAAATCATCCGTCTCGAGATACGAGTAAGTTGGCGCTGTATCGGCAAGTACTTGTGTGGCGGCTGCGACAGTTGCTTGCCCCGCGCCGGTTCCTCGATGGTTGGAATGTGCGACTACCCACTGAAGGCTGTGACCGTTAGGGTGTTTTAGCTTGACATATACCGCTGCTGTCGATGCAGCGACAACGGTACTGGTCGGAATATGTTCGACTACGAAAAAGCCATCAGGTAGCGTGCGCTTCATCAGATCGCCAAAGGGAACGGCATCTTCGAATGCTGTGGCCAACGTTCGAGAGTACGACTGCATATCGTCGATGGTTGCTTGTCGCAATCGATATCCGGCAGCCGGGGGAGGAACGGACGGGACCAATTCGTTGCCCCTAATCATCTCTAGTTGCGGTTTAATAGATTGTCCGTCTGATGTGCGTAACTCGTTCAAATCGCAGCGACTCCGAGTCGCTCGATAAGTGCGTCGAGCTCACGGTATATTCCGTCGTCAGGTTTCACTGCTGGCAGGCGTGGGTAGGCTTCGGTGAAAACCCCGCGTCGTTTGAGGATTTCTTTGGCAACCCAGTAGAGTTGGCCTTCTGCGAGCGTGTAGAGCTTCACTAGTGGCTGATAGTGGTTCCATAGTGATTCAGCAGCTTGTTCCTCGTCCGATTGAAAGAGGTCCCAAGTTTTCCGGACGATGTCGCATAGAGCGATGCCTTGCATTGTTCCATTGGCTCCACGTCGCATTTCTTCGATGAAGAAGACTCCGTTTGAGCCACCAAACATCGATATGTTGTCTCCTGCCAATTCGGCAGTTTCGGAGAATCGATTGGGGGTGGGAAGGGTTTCGATTTTGGCGTAGCAGAGGTTTTCATTTTGGTTGGCAAGATCGGCAAGCAACGCTGGTGACATGCCTGCGCCTGCCATGTCTTGCATATAGATGGGCATTTTGGCACTTTCAGCGACATCGACGAAGTGCTGGCGAACGAGAGGTGTTGGAATGCCTACGATAGCTGGAGGAGCGATCATCACGGCATCGGCGCCGAGTATTTTGGCTACTCGCGTGTAGTGGGCGGTTTGAACGGTGGAGGGAGCTCCTGTGTTCATCACGACTTTGATTCGACCGTTTGCCTGATCAACCACCGCGCTCAGAACTTCGTCGCGTTCGTGATCGTCGAGCTTGTTTACTTCTGATCCATAGGCGATTCCCACGCCGTGAACTCCGCCGCGTATGGCGTATTCCACTTCGGCTCGAAGATCTTCAAAAACGATTTGGCCCGCTTCATTGAATGGCATTTGAAGGATCGGGAAGACCCCGCTGAAACTGCGGTCTGGCATAGATTCACTCCCGTGTCGGAAATCGTGTCAATCCTGTGGCAGTCGCGATTGAGCGACTTAGCACGATCCGGTGATCTAATTGTTTGATGTCGATCACCAGACCCATAAACTATCAGGGATGAGGGCTACGTTGCACTACGGTCGACGTAGATGGTCTTCGTTTGGGTGAAGAATTCGATTGCAGCCTTGCCTTGTTCACGGTCTCCAGAGGAGCTCGACTTCATACCACCGAAGGGAACTTGCGGTTCTAGTCCTGCGGTTTCGCCGTTGATTTTTACGACACCCGCTTCGATGCGGTCGGCGAAATCTAGAACGGAGTTGAGGTCCTTGGTGAAGATACCTGCGCTAAGTCCGTATTCGACAGAGTTGGCGATGTTCAACGCATCCTCTGCGTCAGCAGCAGGAAGAATCGACAGTACTGGTCCGAATATCTCTTCACAGGCGACAAAAGCGTCGCTTGCAACGTTGTTTATGACGGTTGGTTCGACGTAGGTTCCCTTGTCGAATCCGGCACCAGTTGGAACTCCGCCACCGGCAAGAATCGATCCACCGTCGGCGACGCCGCGTGCGATCATCGAGGCGATGTTGTCTTTCGATGCTTGGTCGATGACAGGAACGATAATCGATTCAGGGTCGGCTCCGGCGCCGATCTTGAGGGCGTTTGTCTTTTCGACAACGAGATTTGTGAATTCTTCCATGACGTTGCCGACCACGATCGCACGGGATGTTGCCGTGCACTTCTGGCCTGAGTACTTCATGGCTCCTGAAACGGTAATTTCAGCAGCTTGTTCAAGGTCGGCGTCGGGGAGAACGATTACCGGGTTTTTACCACCCATTTCGAGTTGGTATCGTTTGCCACGTTTTGCCGATTCGGATGCGATGTTCATTCCGATGCGAGTCGAGCCGGTGAACGATATTGCGGCTACCTTGTCGTTCGTTATGAGTTCGTTTCCGACTGTTCCGCCTGATCCAGTGATGAGGTTGAATACCCCGGCTGGTAGATCGACGGCTTCCCACATTCGAGCGATGAGAGTTGCGACTCCCGGAGTTGCTGAGGCTGGTTTGAGAACGATTGTGTTTCCATAGACCAGTGCCGGAGCCATTTTCCAGATCGGGATAGCGAATGGGAAGTTCCATGGGGTGATGAGGGTGACTACGCCGAGCGGCATACGGTTCGTATAGAGCAGGATGTTTGGGTTGACCGATGGCACAACCGATCCAACCGGGTTTGATCCTTCGACTCCGTAGTACTGAAGTAGGGCGACTGCTCGACCTATTTCACCACGGGCTTCGAGAATCGCTTTGCCGCATTCTCGAGTGACCATTTGGGCAAATTCTTCGAGATTGGCTTCAAGGTACGAGGCAGCTTTTAACAGGTAGCCCCCGCGCGTCAGCGAGGAGGTGCGACGCCAGTTTTCTTTTGCGTTGTGTGCCGCGTCGATGGCGGCGCCGGCGTCGGACGCGGTGGAGGCTTGAAATTCGCCGACCACGTCAGATAGATCAGCCGGGTTGGTGCTGGTCGAAACCGCTCCGGAAGAGCCGTCGCTCCAAATTCCATTCACATAGTTTTGGTATCGCTCAGCCATCACATTTCCTTCCGTATCACAAACTATCGGTTTCGATAGCACATACATTACGCTAAGACGGCTTGTTTTTCGTAGTGAACCTATGAGAAATAGTGGGTTAGTCGGAAAGTCGTATTGTTCCAAAACGGGCAATGTGCCCTTCGGGGAGAAACAATTACTTCACTCCACCTAGGCTTGGGGTGCACCTAAGTACTTTTAGCCATTCCTGCGTCGCTTCTGTTTGATCCAGATGAACATTTATAACAAGCTGATCCCATCCTTTAAGAGAAATCCAGAATACTGGGGATTGGTAGACTCTCTGGCGAACGTTGAAATTACAATAGACTCTTACGAATAAAAAGGAACTCCAATGTTCGCCACGATTGGTCACACATTTGAATTAATGAAGATGAGTTGGGACGTCCTGATGAAGGACAAAGAGCTGCTCTTCTTTCCGCTTTTTACCGTGATTGGTCTGGTAGCAGTAATCAGTATTTTCTCTGGGATTGCCGGCAGTACAGGAGCGTTCACACGCCTTGACGCCAATGCAATCAGTCGTGGTGATCAAATTTTGTACGTGCTAGCGTTCTTTAGCTCCTACTTTGTAGTTATTTTCTTTAACGCTGCACTCATTTCTGCCGCACTCGACCGACTCCGAGGAGGCGACCCGAACGTCTCATCTGGACTTAGCCACGCCTTCGCCCATATCCACACCATTTTTATATGGGCACTCATTGCTGCGACGGTCGGACTTGCGTTGCAACTCCTTCGCGCCAACCAGAGGAACATATTCGCTCGAATGATTATCGATATGATCGGTGGAGTGTGGGATTTCCTTACATTCTTCGTCGTACCGATTCTCGTATCGGAAAACGTTGGAGCAATTGGCGCTATTAAGCGATCTTCCGGACTTGTTCGTAAAACCTGGGGACGCCAAATCACGGCGTCATTCGGCTTTATGCTGGTCTACATACTTGCCGTGATAATCGGAGCCATTCCCGCAATCCTCGTCGGGTTCGTCTCAGGAATCGCCGGAGTTGCCGTCGGCATCATGACCGTCGGTCTCGCTGTCTGCACGGTCCAGGCGCTCGAAGGGATCTTTAAAGCGGCCCTCTACGAATACGCAATGGGCGAAAA
>JABHBJ010000022.1 GCA_018673955.1 Chloroflexota bacterium
TCACATCCGTGTGGGTTACCGTAGTTGTCGGTTCCCAAACAGAGGTTCGAAACCTTGGTTCCGGTACGGCCTAACTTTACGTATTCGATAGGAATTTTAGGACTCCCTGGTGCAGTGTGTAGTTAGCGTTCTATTTAGGTGTGTTAGAGATCAATCCAGCGAGATTCTTCGACGGATTTGTAAGCAGCATCGACTATTTCAGCTGCCTTGAAACCGTCGTAAAAACTGGTTTCAACAATTGACTGATCACCCGCGATGATTGCATCGGCGAAAAGCTTGTAAGGCTGAGGATATTCTGGACCAGGATCAAGCGATGCAACTGGGTCATTAGGGCCGGTCACACCCAGCATTCCGTGTCGGCCATCGGTAGTAATTCGGCCTTTTTCACCGGATATCTCCACACGTGGCGAAGTCTTTCCGTCGGGCTCGGTTCCGCGTGATGCGAACGACGTGTGGACTACCGCCATGCCGCCGTTCTCCCATTCACACAGGAGACCCGACACGTCAGGCACGTCCACATCGACGCCTTCTGGGTTATCGGCGGTTGGTCGGTGCGGGTTTGTGGTGTCGAATGACGCTACAACTCGTTTTACCTCTCCGTTGATGAATCGGAGCATGTCGAACACGTGGATGAGTTCGTACATTGACCCTCCACCGTTCTCAGATCGGAATCGCCAAGTCAAAGTCTCAGGTCGAGCGTCATACTGGTGTGACATGCCCCACCACAGGTTTGCGTGGTAGATGCGGCCCACGAAATCGTTGTCGAGATATCGCTTAATTCGGCCCATCATAGTGTTACCACGCTGGTTGAAGTTGGTCGAATGAATTATTCCAGCCTTTTCAGCTGCATCTAGCATTTCTTTGGAATCGGCAGCGGTAAGTGCGAGAGGTTTGTCGCAAAGAACGTGCTTGCCTGCGGCAATGGCATCGAGAACAAGTTCTTTGTGGGATCCGGTTGGGGTGATGATGTCGACAGCGTCGAGACCTTCCATCTTTAGCATCTCGTGATGATCGATGAAGCCGTTCGGGATGTCCCACTTTTCCTGAAACTCGGCTAGAGCTTCGGGATTGCGCCGCACAGCTGCGACAACCTCGACATTGTCGAGCTTAGAGAACTGTTCCATGTGGGTGTTGGCGAATCCACCGACACCGATGATTCCAATACGCACTTTTCCAGATGCTGTAGGCACGATCGTTCCTTAATGTGCAACAGAGAGCATTAGATAGTGGCTTGTTGCATCGAGGTTCTGCGGACGGTTTTTCAACGTGGTGACGAAGGTCAGCTCGTTGAGGTAATCAGTTTAGCGAAAACCGACGAACTAAATTCGTTTAGGGCCTCGAATTTATTGCCAGTCTTGAGTACCAGTGGGGCGGAATGACTCAGCTGTGATTCCGTAAGCATCGCCATGAATTGCTCCGCCCGGGAATACTTTGCCGGGGTTGAATCGTTCAGCGAGAGACGGTACGTCTATGGGGGCGTCTTTTGGAGATTCACCGATAAATGCGGTACGAAGTCTCGACATTGATTCGAGATCATTTTCAGTGAACACGAGTGGCATGTACGCCTGTTTTTCAATACCGATGCCGTGTTCCCCAGATAAAGCACCGCCCGCTGCCACACAGGCTTCCAAAATCTTGGCTCCGGCGAGAATTGCTTGCTTTACTTCCGCAGGATTGCGTTCGTTGAAAAGAATCGCAGGGTGTATGTTTCCATCACCAGCGTGGAATACGTTTGCGACGGTGACTTCGAGTTCGGCAGCGATCTGGTCGACCTGCTGCAGGACCTCTCGTAGCTTCGTACGAGGAACCACGCCGTCGACGAGATAGTAGGTTGGGGCGATAGTTCCGTATGCGCCGATCGCGCCTTTTCTCGTCTCCCAGAGTTTGGCTCGAGTCGCCTCATCATCTGCTTCGCGAATTTCCATGGCGCCGTTTTTGTTGCAAATAGCGAGAACGGTTTCGGTTTGTTCTTCGACCGACTCCACTAGCCCGTCGACCTCAACAATCAGTACGGCCTGAGCTTCTTTCGGGTAGTCGGGGTGATAGAACGGCTCGACGGCATCGATTGTCTTGCGGTCCATCATTTCGAGTGCTGAAGGAACCATTCCTGCCGCGATGATCTCCGAGACGGTGTCGGATGCTGCATCCATAGTAGTGAACGCAGCGAGCATGCTGTGGATCGTCTCTGGCTTTGGCAGA
>JABHBJ010000081.1 GCA_018673955.1 Chloroflexota bacterium
ACCTGAAGGCGTTGAGAACTTCATGCCAACCGATGGTTCTGCCCTTGCTGAACCCGAGAAGAGTGAACATTCGCATCTCGGACCGATCGTTCTGATGGACGTTGGAGACAATATCGGTGGTGGATCTTCTGCCGACTCGACCCACATCCTAAAAGTCGCACAGGAAATGGGAATTAAACGATACCTGCAAAGCCTTTATGACCCTGATTCTGTCGAGGCATGTGTTGCTGCCGGAGTAGGAGCTGAGCTTGCACTCGACGTAGGTGGCAAGACCGACGATATGCACGGTGAGCCCATTCATGTTGTCGGCACGGTATCCGTAATCGACGACGGCCCATACGAAGAGACCCGCCCAACCCACGGTGGAGGTCGATTCTACGACGACGGACAGCGAGTGATCTTCAACACGGTCGATGGAATGACAATTCTTTTGACATCAGCACGAAGCGGAAATACAGCTCGAGCGCAGATGTATTCAATGGGCATCAATCCTGAAGACTACCGAGTGATAGTGGCTAAGGGCGTGAGTTCTCCTCGTCCCGCCTATCAGCCGATTGCCGCCGAAATCATCATTGTGAACAGTCCCGGTGTAACCTCTGCCGATCTCGACACGTTCGAATTCAAGAGTCGCCGAATTCCACTCTACCCGTTCGAAGAACCCGTTTACCCGGCGTAGGCAACCGATGGTTCTCCCGCGGACCGGGGGAGTTAGAGGGGGAGACTGCGATGTAGAGCCGAGTCGTCCGATGACGAGCGCGACTAAGACGAGGCTGATCTCTTCGCCTTAAGAGAATGTGAACCCAACACAGCTCAATAGCCAATAAACTTAATCCTATGAAACCTTGGATTACAGTTGGCGAAGCGCTTTCGCCCGATGGCACCCGACTCGAACTTGTAGAGCACGATGGTGAATACATCATCAGAGCCGACGATCTACCGCTGATGTCGACCCGTATGCATTTCTCTGAAATCGAGCTCGCTCGCCTAGTCTGCAACAAACTCAGATCTGGCGCTAAAGTCATGATCGGCGGACTCGGACTCGGCTATACCCTTCGTGCTGCCCTCGACCTCCTTCCAAAAGATGGCACCGCTGTCCAAGTCGAACTCGTTCCTGAAGTGGTTGAATGGAACAAAGGTCCGCTCGCCCCCTTCGCAGGTAATCCACTCGACGACAAACGTTCTGAACTAGTTCAGGGCGACGTTGCTAAAGCCATTCGTGGCGGGCGCAATGAGTACGATTCGATCATGCTCGATGTCGACAACGGCCCATCACCGCTCGTCAACGAACGCAACGCCTGGCTGTACACCGATCACGGTCTGCAAGCGATTCGAGGCGCTCTAAAAAACGGTGGGCGAGTCGCCATATGGTCGGCAGATGACGAGCCTCGGTTCATCTCTAGAATGAAGCGAAACGGATTCCGAGCTGAAAAGCACCACATTCAAGCGCACAAAGGAAAAGGTGGAATTCGTCACGTGATATTCACCGGTCGCAAAACATAGGCTGTTATTGTTGGCTAAGTACAGATAATCACTCTCATAATTTCAGAGCCTGATATCAAAATTGACCTCAAGACAAGAACGACGACAAAATAATAATCCCCCCAAGAACACAGGCCACAAAAACTGGATGATGATGGGTGGAGTTACAGTTGTAGCTACCGCCATCGCGATCATCGCGTTCGTTGCTCTCTCACCAGAGGACACGACCACCCTAGAGCACACTGATGATGCTGTACTGGCGTCGAGCGGCTCGCTTATTGGGGATCCTAACGCACCGGTAACCCTTGTCGAATTCGGGGACTTTCAGTGAGTGCACTGTGCAAATTTTGCCCTCGGGACAGGGCAACAGATTATTCGTGAGTACGTAGATACCGGTCGTGTAAATATTCTCTACAGACACTTTCCCTTCATCGGCGACGAATCGTGGAGGGCCGCTGAAGCATCGGAATGCGCTGGTGAGCAAGATCGTTTCAAGGTCTATCAGGAAACCGTTTTTGTAAACTGGAACGATGCAAACAAAGGTAACTACTCGGACGCCAATCTTCGTACTTTTGGCGAAATGACTGGTCTGTTAATGAATCAGTTTGACGAGTGTATGGACACCAACAAGTATCTTCCAAAAGTCGAATCTGATCGACAGGCCGCCCTCGACGCAGGGGTGAAATCCACACCCACATTCTTCTTGAACGGTGAAAATATCACCGGACCCGACGATTACGGCTACTACCGAGTCAAGATCGAAGAGGCTCTAGCCAAATTAGGTGGATAGACGTTGGTTAGCGGTTCAAATTCTTCGGATTCAGAGAGCGAATCGGCTGCAGTTTTAGGCCGACCTTCAAAGCTGTGGCTGTTCATTGCGCTACTCGGAATCGCCGGACTCGCAGTGACGACTTACCTTACTTCGAACGCGCTCTCGCACACAGAAGTCGGATGCAGCATAAGCGGCTGCAACACAGTGCTAGGCAGCAAGTGGTCGAAGATTTTCGGCATCCCTGTATCAGCGTTTGGAATGGCAACCTACGCCATCATCATGCTCGGTGCGCTCCATGCATATCAATCTCCAATCGACGATCTGAAGAGGCGACGTGTTGTTGCCTTGACGACTGCAATCGGCGTACTAGCGTCGATCTACTTAACTGCTATCGAATTCTTCGTAATCAAAGCCGCCTGCCAGTACTGCATCACTTCCGCGGTGCTGGTTGCGGTCGTAGCAGGAGCGTTGATAGTCGCTGCACGAAAAGAAGGCCCACTGTGGTCAGAGATCCGAATGCGTTCCGATTAACCCGCGTCATCCGGCAAGAAGTTGTCGATCAGCGACGCACAGCGAATCATTGCTTGCTCGGAGTCGAGACCGTCGCAAAGAATCACCATGTTGCCTACGATCGCCCAATCCTGATACGTCGGACCCGGTGCCTGGCGTGAGCCACCGCTCGAAACATCAGTAACGCCACGAGCCTGCCAACGATCCTTCACGCCCTCAGTCCAAACCTGCTCATCACGTTTGGCCTCGAACTCCGCACCAGTGGCGTCGATAGCTAGCTGCTTACCGCTCGAAACTGCCAATGTATGCGATGCGTAGAAGCGAATCTCATAGTCGTGGCGGTCGTACGGATCCAAACCCCAGAAACCCTTCCAAGCATCTAGTCCATCAGGCAGACCTTCAACATCATAGTTCTTTGAAGCTTTAAGCCCAATCGCTTTGAGGTCTTCGATAGTGTAATCAGCTGGAGCATCACGAACCTGCACAAAACTATCAACGTCATCCACTGCGTTACCGCCACAGGCCGTCAAAATGGCAACCAATAACACGACAGAGCTCATCAAAACGCCGTATCTCGCAATTCGTAGATTACGACCCACCATAAGAAAACTCCATCTGACTATTTCGAATATAACGGCAGTATATGTACATCTAAACAAAAAGTCGCCAAACCGCCACAAACGCCCTACACTTTCGACGGTTTCTCGTACGTGGCTTCGCTGGTTCGGGGTGAGTTTGGCCATGGACGATTCCAGCTTTCGTAGCCGAAAGTTGGGTCCTGCGACATATCGCCGTTCTGAGCCAAGCGATCGTCCATCGAACCTTCGATAGAAGCCATCAGTTCCTGCGTCAGCTCGATTTCTAACCTAGCAACGATGTCAGCGAACTCAGGGTTCCCGAACAGATTCACCTGCTCTTGTGGATCGTTCAGCATGTCGAACAGTAACGTCTCACCAGTTCGATATTTGTGCAGCTTGTAGCGACCGTCAAAGTTCATCCAACCATCGCCCAATAAGCCAAAAATATTCTCTCGACCCGATTCACCCGGCATTCCGTCGCCCGGAAGCGGCTGCGCGTCATACCACGTAGGCTGATCGATTCCGGCCCAACTGAGCATTGTCGCAGTTACGTCTCGAAGCTCGACTAGCCCCTCTTGAACCTGACCCGCTTCGATACCGGGTCCCATCGCGACCATCGGCACTCGTATCGCCGATTCGTAGAACGATGCTTTGCCGATTAAGTTGTGATCGCCAAGATAATCGCCATGATCCGATGCCAGCACTACGTAGGTGTTTTCGAGAAGTCCTTTGTTACGGAGCGAATCGAGAATGGCACCGACTTCGAAATCGATCTGCTGAACGAGTCCAGAGTAGTGCTTACGAACGGTGTGCTTGGTCTCGTCAGGGAACTTAGAGTAGTCGACACCGTTCCAAGGTCGCTTGTTGCCGTCGACGTTGCCTTTGCGCAGTTGAGGAGTGTGTCCAGGCACTTCGGGAGCAGCCTCGGGAATCTTCGATTCGTCGATGCCTTCCAAGAACCGCTCGTCAGGGTCGTAAGGGCAATGCGGTCCAGGGAAGCCGACCATCATTGCGAACGGCTGGTCCGATCCGTAATCATCGATAAATTTCACAGCTTCTGATCCAACGAATCGATCCCACGAATGTTCCCAAGGCACATCGTGAATCACGGCTCCCTTGTTCTCGTGGTAACCGGGCATTTCATTGCCGTGCAGCTTCTTCAGACCGTGACGCTTTAAGTAGTGGAAGTAGTCGTCACGAACTTCGAGCCAGCGTTTGTCTTCACAGATCACTCGATACTGAAAACCGCGCCGTTCGTCCCACGGATAGAAGTGCATTTTGCCGATTCCAGCGGTGTAGTAGCCGTTCTCACCAAGAATTTCAGGCCACGTGCGTAGGCCCGCGTCTCGCCAGTCGGCACGTAGGTTGTGCAAGTTTCCGGTCACGCCGTTTCGGATGGCGTTCATTCCGGTGAGCAACGCCGTTCGGGCAGGCACGCAAATGGGCGAAGCTGAGAATGAGTTTGTGTAGCGCACTCCGTTTTCAGCTATCGAATCTATGTTCGGGGTTTGCAGCCAGTCGGCTCCGTTACAGCCGGCGAAATCGGCACGGAACTGGTCTGGAAATAGAAAAACTATATTGGGTCGCGTCTGATCTGCGGACAACGTGCTGCTCCATAACTAAGGAATCGGCTTGCATTAACTTGGCTTCAAACCGATCCAGAACGATTTAGGGATTTCTGCCGGAAGACTAAGGGAGTATCGATGAGGTATCAATCCTGAATGGCGTGTTCATGCGTAACATTAACGCTGTGAATCCTTCATTCAACAATCCAACTGAATCCAAACCCAGACGAGTACCTCTCGGTCGTTCTGATCTCGAAGTCAGCCCCGTCGGAACCGGAACTTGGCAATGGGGCGGTGCGTTCTATTGGGGATATGGTCGGTCGTACACCGACGAAGACCTCGCTGCTGCGTACGCGGCGAGTATCGAGAACGGCATCAATTGGTTCGATACTGCTGAGATATACGGGCGTGGCAAATCGGAAATTATTCTCGGCAAACACGTAAACAGCTCGAACTCAAATAATCCAGATTCGCCAAAAGCGCTTATCGCTACAAAGTTCTTTCCGTACCCTTGGCGTCTGCACAAGTCGACGCTAAGGCGCGCGCTCAAAGCCAGCTTACAACGACTCAATACCGAATCGATCGATATCTATCAGATTCACTTCCCCTTTCGACCCCGCAGTTTCCAATACTGGGTAGATGCTTTAGCTGGTGCCGCAGAAGACGGACTCGTCAAAGCGGTCGGTGTTTCCAATTTCTCCGCAGAACAGACGAAATGTGCTCACGAGATGCTTGATCGCAAGGGCATTGTTCTCGCTGCGAATCAGGTTGGATACAGTCTGCTAAATCGAAAAATCGAATCGAACGGCGTGCTGGAAACATGCCGTGATTTAGACGTTTCAGTGATCTCGTACGGACCTCTCGCTGAAGGATTACTATCGGGAAAGTACCGACCCGACAACCCGCCTCCATTCATGCGGAAGTGGCGATGGGCACGTAAGCGACTGAAGATGCTGCCTCCGCTGATTTCGTTGATGAGCGATATAGCGAGTGCTTACGATGCGTCACCGTCTCAGGTCGCTCTGAACTGGCTAATGCAGAAGGACACGCTACCAATACCCGGTGCGAAATCAGCAATGCAAGCGAAGGACAACGCAACGGCGATGACGTGGTCGCTGGCGAACGACGAATTCGAAGCGTTGAACATGGCGACCGAGCAGTACCTGCCGGGTCGCTAGCTAGGGAGCTGCCTATTTTGCCGCAAGATTACGAATCTGATTGAGCAGATTCGCCATCATCTGTCCCAATAAGTTCAACAAGCTTGTCATTGAGCGATTCAGGATCGTTTGAAGCGATAAACCAAGTTTCAACTTTGCCACTATGACCACCCGCTCGAACATCGAGCTCGATACCTGTGGTCACACCCAGCACGCTCCACATCTTGGCGATGCTTCGCATATTAGGACGTGCCTGAGCAGCAGCACGAGTCATCCTCGATTTCGGCTCGGCAATACGAACTGCGACCAAATCGTCAGTCTTCACCACTGCCGATTTCATTCCAAGGCGAACATCGAAGCCATCACCTGAAACTCGCAAAGTCATCGTGACGTAGTTGAGCATCACGAACATCGTCACCAGCGAACTAATACCGAACGCCGCGTAGAACGCAACGGCCTCGCTACCAGTGACGACTGGATCGCTAATGACTCCCTTTATGGCTACACCGGTCAGGGAGCCGGCCGTCACTCCCAGCATCAAACCCAGAACGCCAAACATACGTCCGGACGCCTTAACCTGTTGAAAATAACTTTGCTTTTGATCTCTCATGTCACATCTATTCAATCACAGCGCAGCGCTAATATCTGGCATAAGCCACGCATTTTGTGTCCCTACCAATCGCTGAACTACCGAGGAGTCACCGGCAATACCAAATGTGACGGGCGGTCTGCTGAATGGATAATCGCCTGCCGGGCTACTCGCAACTAAGCGTCTGACCAGTAGTCCTAACCTATGTTGTGATTCCGATCGAAGTTCGGAAAATCCGAGCTTGAAACGTACAGCCACAGCTTCTTCCCCGGCTTGAACATGCACGCGATCGGATTCAACTTGATCGTGTACACAGCAACTTCACCCGGTTCGATAAGCGTTGGATTTTCGTAGCCATTTCGGTACTACGCTCACATGATTCCATACGTCAAGTTCACCGATAATCCATTTTCTTAAACAAGAGGACGTTTGGCGGTCCAGTCGGTATCGGGTCCATTTGTTTTCGCCCAGAGTTTTAGTGATATCTGACCTATAACTTCTAGTTCTGAATCGAACACAGAGAAGTCGTAAACGAGTATGTCTTTATGATAATCATGCGGCGATTGATCGACTGGCGCTGCCTGTGAATCGGTACGCATGAGGCTCATCACCGGGTCACGAGGATCATACCTATAAACATCCTGCCCGACTTCGTTCGCACACTGAGGGTCAACGGATGGCGATCCATCACCCTCAACCGTGTTCGCACTACCTTCCGAATGAATATAGAAGTTTGTGTACTCGGTTCGAGCCAGCGGCCATTCGTTCTCACCGCATCCACTCGTAGTCTCCATCGGACGCATATCTCCCACGGATATCCTGCATCACAACGCAGTAGCCACGTGCAGCAAGATCGGTCGCAGTCTCCTCGTATCGATGAATTAGCTTTTGGTAAGGAGTACAGCAAACTAGCGCCCGACACTTGCTACCAGCAACGGGGTCGTAGACATCGGCACTAAGTCGCCTGGAATCGTCACGACTCGTCAACTCCATGTTGCTCTAAACAACGATTTCGAGCGGAGAAGAATTAGGGTGTTTTTTGTCAGTCAGGGTCATTATGAAATTTGAACCAGTATCTCGTCATCTTGAATTCGAGTGAAGATGACGTTGTCGGAGCAATCATACTTAGCCTTTAGGCCAAGGCACCTTCATCATCTCTTCGCCCCAAATTAGCTCACCGTTCCATGCTTGTTGAGCCTCTATCTCCCGCGGACCCTTCATTTCGGCAGTTGTGAGACGCGCACCAATGTGAACCATCACAAGCTGTTTTACTCCGGCTTCGGCGGCAGTCTCAGCAGCACCGAGCACTGACGAAGAAGCATCGGCGTGCGGATTGCCATCCATTCGATCGTGCGTCTCCCAGCACATCATCATCAAGACGTCGGCACCACGGGCCAGGTCGGTCACCGTGTCGCACGGAGCAGTATCGCCCGTTAAAACCACCGATCCGTCGGGCGTGTCGATTCGGTAAGCAAGTGAATCTAGATACGGCTGGACATGGTCGGCAGGGGCAGCAGTAACTTCCCAGTTTGAACCAGCCTTGATTCGGCCAGGCCTCATGTTGTGAGCGTCGACATCGGGCTTCTTGCGGGGGAGTTCACCACCTCGATCTTGGAAAGTAATTTGCGAAGCTGGGTGATGAATTCGAGCTTTCCAATCGTGAGCGAACAGACCTGTATCCTCGTCGAGGATTCCGTTCGTAAATTCTTCAGTGAGCTTTGGACCGTAAACGTTCAACGTCTTGTCCTTTGGAATCATCTGATCCCAGCGAGTGAGAATGAATGTAGGAAAATCGGCGTCGTGGTCGAAATGGTGATGTGTGAAGAAAACATCGTCAATTTCGGTCGTGTTAATGCCCGCTCTGGCGAGTTTCCACGTGGTTGCAGGCCCGCAATCGAACAACAATTTCTCATCGCCAACCTGCACTACGTATGAGGAGCCGAATCTTTCGGGAAGAGGTGTGGGAGTCCCGCAACCAATAATAGTAATTTCGGGTGTTAGGGGCTTCTTTGCGCCCATGCTCGCTCCACTGATTTTGTACTGGTGTTCGTTGCCAAATAGATTCAAGGCGCAGGTTACAGCAACATCAATCGAATGTGACGACGATTGAAACGGTCATTTTCCTATTCTCGACGAAGTGGAGAGATCACGTTCACTACAGCGATGGTTCCGTGACTTAGCCTGATATACAACTTACCCTCGTTGTGGTTACGAGAAGGAACAGAATCCTGTCCCGAGCGCAGTCGAAGGTAAAGAACCCAACGCTACTCAACTAATGAGTCACTAATGATGACAAGAACTCAACTCTAAGCAAGTTGAAGCCGTAGGAAGTACGAAGCGTTGCGAATGTTGGCTGATTGCAACGTCGTCGGACTTCTCGCAATGACAAGATGGCGAATCGCACAGCCCGAACGACTAGCCAGCGCTCATCGGTGTCGAGCCTGCGTGGTCGCTGGCAGTGGCAGCCATTGCCATTTCCATCATCTGCATCATGCGTTCTTGGAACATCTTGATCTGCTCCATCACCGCCATGAGCTCGTCGATCCACTCAGGATCGTCACGGTCAATATCGACCCGTATCTGCATGTGACCAACATCAACGCCAATACCCAACTGCTTCTGCAGAGGCTCCCGGGCGCCACCAGTCGGTTGCTTGAGTGACATCACGGCACGAAACTCTTTGGCACTGATCAATTCGACTCCGGCTGCCTGAGCCAGCACGCGCATTCGAGTCGACTTCATCAACAGCTTCACATGAGTTGGCATCGGGCCGAATCGATCACGAATCTCCTCATCAATATCGTTTATTTCCTCGTCCGATTGCATCCGCGCTAACCGCTGGTAGATCGAAAGTCGCTGCGCTAAATCTTCGATATAGCTATCGGGAATTCGTGCGTCGATTCCAATATCGACACGAACTGTTGAGAACTCAGGTGCTTCTGGTTCTACCGGTTCGTCGGAGTCGCCATTGGCTTTCAACTGACGAACAGCATCTGCAAGAAGCTTGGTATAGAGATCAAATCCTATCGCCGAAATCTGACCTGACTGCTCGGATCCGAGCAAATTTCCTATGCCTCGAATTTCGAGATCACGTAAAGCAATTTGATACCCAGCCCCGAGTTCAGTCGCTGCAAGAATCGTGTTCAGGCGTTGTTCTGCCTGTTCTGTAAGTGCCTTAGCACGTGGAACCATCAAATATGCGTATGCCCGGTTGGCACCACGTCCGATTCGCCCACGAATTTGATAAAGCTGTGACAAACCGAACATATCGGCTCTATCGACGATCAACGTGTTGGCGTTCGGGAGGTCGACTCCTGATTCGATGATCGTTGTACACAACAACACATCGAACTCGTGGCGACCGAACGAGGCCATCACTTTTTCTAGTTCGTCTTCGCCCATCTGGCCGTGACCTACTTGGACGTTCGCTTCGGGAACCAGTTTTTGCAGCTTGCTCGCGAGAAGTTCGATGTCTTTTACACGGTTGTGCAGGTAGAAGACTTGACCACCTCGATCAAGCTCACGGAGTATCGCTTCCCGAATTAGGTCGTCGCTCTCTTCCGATACGTAGGTCTTGATCGGCAACCGTTCTTCTGGCGGTGTTTCAATCGTGCTCATATCTCGAACACCCGCCAACGACATGTGCAGTGTACGTGGAATAGGCGTTGCACTCAGAGTCATGATGTCAACCTGCGTACGCATTCGTTTGAGACGCTCTTTGTGCGTAACGCCAAACTTGTGCTCTTCGTCGATGATTACTAGCCCAAGGTCTTTGAATCGAACGTCTTTTTGCAGCAGTCGATGTGTGCCAATAACAATATCGGCGCTACCGTTGGCGATTTTGGCGATCGTCTCTTTCTGCTGCTTATCCGTGCGGAAGCGTGAGAGCATATCGACGCTTGCAGGAAACGGCTCTAATCGTTCGGAGAAGGTTTCCAAGTGCTGTTGCGCAAGCACAGTGGTCGGAACAAGAATCGCAACCTGTCGACCCGATTGGACAGTCTTGAATGCTGCTCGTAAAGCGATTTCCGTTTTGCCGTAACCAACGTCACCACAGACCAATCGATCCATCGGCTGCGATGATTCCATGTCGGCCTTCACAGCTTCGATAGTCGTTAGCTGATCAGGAGTCTCTTCAAATGGGAAGCTTGCTTCGAGCGAGTCCTGCCAAGGAGTATCAGGAGTAGCTGCTAACCCAGTCGCAATCTTTCGTGACGCATACAAAGCAATCAGTTCGCCAGCAAGCTGCTCGGTTACCTTCATGGCTCGGGCTCTCGCCTTGCTCCACTCCTGCGTTCCGAGTCGGGTGAGTCGAGGTGATGAGTCAGCGGCACCGTGATAGAGCTGTATTCGATCAAGATGTTCAGTGGGGACGTACAGTTTGTCGTCTTGGGCGTATTCGAGAACCAGATATTCCTGACCCTCGGAGCCCATCACCTGAGTTCCAATGAACTTGGCAACACCATGCTCGACGTGAACTACATACGAATCGGGCTTGAGCTGATCGAGTGCTGGCCCCTTGCGCATTGGGCGTTTACGTACACGGCGTCGTTCTTTTTGAACACCAAATACTTCGGAATCACTGAGAATCGATACCTCAGTACCATCTGAGGCTTCGATCGAAAAACCAGTAAGCAAATGCCCTGTAACGATATGAATTTCGCCGGGTTCAGGAGGTTGATCAACCGTTTTTACGAGACTCGCTTCAACGCCCGCTTCTTCGGTGATTTCGTGAAAACGCTGGGCATGGTTCGTTATTACGACTGTACGTTTCTTTTCAGGAATGCCATTGCGAACGATTTCTAAAGCCGTCTCGACTCCGCCACTTACCAGAGACGGCAATTTCAGAGGTAGCCCCAATGCACCGCCTTGAAGCTGTTCGGCGTCGATGCCCCATGGCGAAAGCGTCATGCTCTTGGGTCGGGCGCCCATCGCATCTGAAACGAATCCCCACTCTAAGTGAGGCTGAGCAAAGCCAACTGGCACGTCGCCGCGCTTTTCTTTAGCCGCCCGGAGCTGGGCCATGCGCCTGTCCTGACCCTGAGAGGTTTCTTCGATTGCTCCGGGACGTAAGGCGACCATAAGGCTTTCGGCAGACATGTAGTCGAACACGTTGCCTAGATTGAAGAACCCAGCGTAGTAAGAAATTTCGTCAAGTACTTCACCGGCGAGTGCGTGACTGAGTTCCGAGGGGATTCGACGCTGTGCTTCTTCCGAAGTACCCGCAAGATCCATATTGCCTAGAAGCTCTTGCACTCGGTCTTGATCTGCCAACATCGGCAATGTTTCAAGAGCAGGAGGAATAGTTACGCTGCGAGTTTTCGCAGCAGAACGCTGAGTACCCGGATCGAAGAATCTCAGACTTTCGATTTCGTCATCGAACAATTCGATCCGAACCGGGCTTTCGCTGGAGACTGGAAATATATCTAGGATTCCACCACGACGCGAGAAAGTACCAGGGATCTCGACCGTCGGCTCATGGATATAGCCCATCTCAACCCACAGTCGAGTCTGAGATTCTAGATTTATGCGATTCCTCTCACTCAGTGTGTGGGTCGATGAATCGAATACCGAACGTTCAAGAGTTGCCTGAGAAGCGGCATTTACCGAGGCGATAATCAGTGGTTGTTTGACACCTTTTACATCACCACGCATTGCGGCGAGCGCGCGAAGACGAGCGTGACTTGCTCCGCGATCAGGAACATATCGTTCAAAAGGGATGTCTTCCGACTCTGAAAAGTGGAATATTGGAGCATCATCGCCGAGCCATGTGAAAAGGCGATCATGCAGTCGTCGAGCTGATCCCGGATTAGGAGTCAAAACGAAAACAGGCGCGGCAGACTCACGCCAGAGTGTCGCCACAGCGCATTCCGTGGCGGGGTCTGGTGCTATCACTGCCGCCCGCGCTCTTGGAGCACGGAGGCTATTTAGAAGTGCTGCAAACTGTTCGGTTTTGCCAAGCAGTGGGAGCAATCCCGACAGACTCATTCAGATTTCCGTATACCTATTAATCAGGCTCTGCATTGATCGGGCTAAGAGCCTTAATCAACACTCCGCGAACACAGCTAAAGGACCATCGAGCAAAATACGGTGACCTTGGTATCGTTCCATGCTAGCACTGAGGGTCGCCCACGCTACAAAATAACCAGTACATATCTCGTCAACTTCGACCATTCTTGCTCCACAATCAATAAATGATGGATAACAAGCGCCCAAAACGACCAAGCCGTATCGTCGTGAAACTCGGAACCAACCTGCTTACAGGCGGTAAAGACGCGCTCGATCTCGAAACGATCGGCAGCATATTCGCTCAAATCGCTTCAGTGAAATCATTGGGCGTAGAAGTACTGATAGTTAGCTCAGGTGCGGTTGCCGCGGGGCGAGAGTCACTTTCTCGCACACCTAGAAAAAACAAGCTTCAACGAGGTACTGTCGCCTATCGGCAGGCATTAGCCGCCCTAGGACAACCACAGTTGATGATGACGTACGAACAGTTTTTCGCCAATCACCAAATAGAAGTTGCCCAGGCGCTAATCTCACGTGGTGATTTGCAAAGTCGATCTCGCTATCTAAACGTCCGAAACACGCTCGATGCTTTACTTTCGATTGGTGCAGTGCCGATTATTAATGAGAACGATGTAGTTGCGGTCGAAGAGCTCGCTGGCGAAGTTTATGGCGACAACGATCGACTTTCTGCAATGGTTGCAAACACCGTCGATGCCGATCTACTGATTCTTCTTGGCGACATGGACGGCCTACACAAGACCGACCCACACATCGATCCGAACTCTGAATTAATCTCTCAAGTGGACATAATCGACGAATCGATAGAAAAATCCGCTCGCGGCCCACACGATCTTCAGGGCAGTGGCGGAATGGCAAGCAAGCTCGACGCTGCGCGGCTATCTACCGACTCGGGAATCCCTATGGTCATTGCCTCGGGAAGAATTGATGGCGTGATCGAATCGATCTGCAATGGCGATGAAATCGGTACCCGGTTCGTCTCCAACGTATCGCGACGTGAAAGTCGCAAACGCTGGATTCTCACCGGTCGTACTGAACACCGAGGAAGCGTAGCAGTCGACACTGGCGCATCCAATGCATTGAAGAACAATGGATACAGTCTTCTACCAATTGGAATCGTCTCGGTTTCAGGTCCTTTCGAGAGAGGCGATATCATTGAAGTTACGGAAATCGATGGAACGACCATCGGATGGGGGATCGCTTCATACCCATCGACTGACGTTGAACGAATAAAAGGTGAAAAATCAAACGTATTGCCCGACTTATTGGGTCACTACTACGGTGCTGAAGTAATTCACCGCAACAACCTGGCACTGCCGTAACGATCTAATCGAATCTCCTACTCATAATAAGCACGATGACACTCACTTCAACAACACTTCACGATCAGGCTAAGGCCGCCAACACTGCTTCGCGCAAGCTTGCTGGCATATCGACTGAAGTAAAAAACGCAGCGCTCATTGCCATAGCGGAAGCTATAGAAGCTAATCGTATGTCGATCTTGCGAGCGAACGAGCAAGATCTCGAAGCTGCCAAGCGTGACGGCCTCGATTTCCACATGATGGATCGCATGACGCTGACAAATGCTCGTGTGAAAGACATGGCAGACGCCGCACGAAATATCGCTGCACTCGAAGATCCAATCGGTGAAATTCTCGAACAACGAGATATGCCGAACGGACTTCACCTAGAACGAGTTCGTGTACCGCTCGGAGTAATCGGTGTCATCTACGAAAGCCGTCCTAACGTCACAATCGATATCGCAACGCTGTGTCTTAAATCAGGCAACGCTGTAGTTCTACGCGGCGGTAAAGAATGCATCCTAACCAATACCGTTCTGGCCGGAATCGTCAAAAACGCGATCGAAAGTGCGGGTATTCCAAGTGACGTCGTTCAGTTCGTAGAAACCACCGATAGAGCTCTCGTAAAAGAGATGCTCGAAATGGACGATGTGATCGACCTGATGATTCCGCGCGGAAGCGCTGAATTGGTCAAGTTCGTCGGCGAAAACGCCAAGATGTCGGCCATCACCGGCGGAGTTGGAGTTTGCCACACGTATATCGATGCCGGTGCTAATCTCGAACATGCCTTGAAAATCGTCGTAAACGCCAAAACCAAACGACCAACTGTCTGCAATGCGATGGACACCGTGTTGATCCATCAGAGCGTCGCACGAGAGTTTCTGCCAAACCTCGCAACCGAGTTCGGAGTCCACGACGTTGAGCTTCGTGCCGACGGACGTGCGATGAGCGTTCTCGATGCGCTTCCAGGTGGTGCCAAAGTCGTACCTGCGAAGTCTGACGATTTCGGAACCGAGTTTTTGGGACTAATCGCATCGGTGAAGATCGTCGATTCAATCGACGACGCTATGTATCACATCGCTGAGTACGGTTCGAAGCATTCCGAAGCAATAATTTCTGAAAATACCGAAGCAATCGAAAAATTCCTGAACGAAGTCGATTCAGGTGCAGTTTTCGCCAACACCTCGACTTACTTCAACGACGGTGCACAGTTTGGACTCGGTGCCGAAGTTGCCATATCAACCAACAAACTCCATGCTCGTGGTCCTATGGGACTCAAAGAGATTACCACCTACAAGTGGAAGGTCCGCGGGCAAGGTCAGGTACGTGAGTAACGACAGGCAATAATCCATGGCACAGTTTTATTTTGAACGAGAAGTACGCACACCGACGGGCGAGTGCTACACGATTCTTGAAGATGGAAAGCCGGTAGGTCGACTCGATCTGCATTTCGTGCCAGGAATGGTTCACGGCACGATGATCGTTTCTGAATCGCAAACTCAGGACACGATCCAAGAGCTCATGTCGATGGTCGATGAAGATCTAACAGACGCCGTGGGAATCGAACGAGAAGACCTCGTAGTTCACGTTCACCAAGGCCGTGATCTCGGAGTTTTCACCCACAACGACAACACCCTCCATGAAGGCCACTCCGAGAGCCCACCATCGTCTGCTGGGTCGTAATTACAGCCAGGAATCCTCTCTCTGTCATTATGAGGAGGAACGACGTCGCAATCAGCCACCCAACCTGCTAAGCGATTCAGTCTAATACGAACAATGGCGTGTGCCCAACACCGCTAAGATCCCTAAGCGTTCGCCGTCCATTGATCGTACAAATCCTTAAGAAGAATCTTGAGGATCGTGGTCTTGCCAAATCCGTTCGGAGCTATCAGTCCTAGTTGGTCTTCTGAACCAATCTCAAAAGTAACGCCCTTAAGGACTTTTTGACTGCCGTACTGGACAGTGAGGTTATTTAGATTAGCAACAAACATAATGGAGCTATTTTAGTGCCAACAAATAAGTTGGCGGCTACCAATAACAACCATTCAGTATTGCGTGTGGCCGTGACTAATCGTCGAACACGTCCAATAGAGCCTGTATGTAGCCGTTGGCGTACGCCCGACCCTGATGACCCCACTGGGTGTCGCCAGCTGTAACCGGGACGTGATCGTTGACCAGCACGCCTTCGAAACCGACTTCTTTATAGATCTTCAAAGCGCGGATCATATCGACGTGACCAGTGTTGATGAACTCTTCTACAAACGGTTCGCCAGCGTTCGATACGTTCCTGAAGTGAACATAGAGAATCTTCTTACGCTCACCGAAGTAGCGAATCATGTCGTAAATGCCATCTCCCTCAGCATCGTCCATTTCAGAGAACGTTCCTTGGCAGAATTCGATTGCGTTCGATGGTGAATCAACGATCTCAGTAAGTCGCTTGTACGCACCGAAACTATTGAGCAAACGAGGAACACCACCAACCGAATCGACCGGAGGATCGGCAGGGTGAATGCCAATACGAATTCCCTCTTCTTCAGCGACCGGAGTGATTATCTTAATCCAGTATTCGAGATTCGCCCACATCTCTTCTTTGGTGTACTCACGGCCGTGAGTGAGAGCGTGATCGGCGTGCTGCGAATGGTCGTAGGCGGTAACTGTTGTGCCTGCGCGGTTAGCGGAGTTTTCCGCGTTACGCCACACGCCGGAAGGCATCCAGTTGTATCCGAAAATCGGAATGCCAGCTCGTGCGATATTCCGCACGGTGTAGATCATGTTTTCGATCTGTTCGTCACGCTTCGGACCACCGAGCATGATGTGATCGTAAAAAGCAGTTGGAACGTTTTCGAGCGCTTCCAAATGAAGCCCGTGTGATTCGACACGCTTCCTCACCGCTACGAGGTCGTCAAGTTCCCATTTTGATTCGCCTCGGACCACGGCCCAATTTTCCCCAACACCCATGCCGGTATACGACTGGAGCACGATATCTGTCGCACCGTACTGGGCTGAAAAAGTGAGCAGCCTGTCGAGTGGCGTGTCGCCAGGGTTATTCCCGTTTACGAAGTTGAAGCCTAAGCGCATGTTCTATTTTTCCAATATTGCGAAACATTCAGTCATGGCGCGAATCCAACTGCCAAATTGCCAATCGAGCCGACATTATCAAGAAACCGTACCATCGGAACTATTTATAGTTCTCGAACAACTGCCCCCAGTCGGATTGAAGCGCTTCGTTTACGCGCTTTCGGCCAACCATCGGGAGCCAGAATTTATTGTGGTAAACGTTCGACGCCCAGTACGCCCATGGGGCGATTGGCGAACGAAGCAAAGCGCCTTCAAGCGGCTTTAGCGGACCGTGATAGATCAATTTTTGGCCACGAGAAGCGAGCGTGCTTTCATTGCCATTGAAATTCCAGTTCACATCCGCAATATCGTCACCAACAACTTCGATTTCCGAAGGTTTACCGACACCGAGCCCAATTTCGTGGGCGATACGAATCATCGGTATCGACATGGGGTCGAGTCCCATCATCTTCGCAGCAACAGCATCGATAGCTACTTGGTCGGCAGAAGCAAGAATCACGTTCTTATTGTGAATTCGCATCGCACGAGGACCCGGACCATCACCAGCAAATGTTCCGTCCATAACAGCGAAAAGGCCAGAGTGAATCTCTTTTTGAATCTGCAATAGATCAACCAGAGTTTCGTGAATTACCGAGTGAGTCCAGTGGCGGTAACGATGTAACAATCCGCCAAAAGCGTTCTTCATCGCACCCGTCATCGTCGTGAACACGTGAGTTTTAACGGTTGGGAGCTGGACAATGTTCGTTCCCGGGAACACCTCAGGAATGTACAGACCGTCTTTGTAGACATCGTCAAGAACCAGCATTTTGGCAGTCGGCTTGTACGGAACCCACTTCACTGGTGGAACGTCGAGAGTGATGTGATCAAGTCCAAGTCGATCTTCAACCAGCTTGTGCTTATTCTTCTCACGACCCTCAGCCGGGTTAACCACAACCGTACCGTTGTGGGCAGCAGTGAGTTGGTCGAAACCATCGGCTCGAAGTTTTTGAGTAACGCCATCAATCTGCCAAGGAGCCGTTGAGCAGGCGGGATAGTAGTGCTGCCAGGAAATGTTCACCTTGAGGAAGGTGTCGATATCTGGGATGAGAGCGGTTTGGTAATCTGCCAGATCGAGGAGGCGTGCGTAATCTTCAATCACCGTTTCAGGTGATGTGTATATAACCGCTACTTTGCCCATCTTGGCCTCAGCATGCGGAATGTCGGGCTGAGTTAGAACCCGCCCTTCGTCTCTGATCATCGAGACCATAAGTAACTTTTACCCTCTTGTTTTCGCTGCCGAATTAATCGACGTTCAGCACATTCGTGACTTTTTAGATCAAAAGCGTAACGGAATCCGACTTAATGACCAAACGTTTCGATTACAAAGACAGTGTATCTTTGGTCGAAACCACCCCATAACTCGCACTCTATCCAGATTTGACCCAACTCAACCCAAACCCAATTATCGATTCCTGCACCCACGTGCTTCCAGAGTCGTTCGCCGTTAACCGTGAACGACTCTCTAGATCTGACAGCACGTTCCGATCTTTGTTCGTCGATCCAAAGGCGAAATTCGCCGGATACAACGATCTAATCACATCGATGGACGAAGCAGGGATCGACGTTTCTGTGTGTGCGGGATTCGGATGGACCGACCCCGAAGTCGCTCGTGCCTCGAATGATTACAACCTCGAAGCGGCCCGATCACATCCTGACAGACTCGTCGCTTTTTGCAGCGTGAACCCGCTCTGGGGCGAAGACGCAGTAGAAGAAGTAAAAAGATGCCACGCCGCCGGAGCCAAAGGCATCGGAGAGCTTCACCCGAACACACAGGGCATCCTTGATGCTGATCTCGCCGCACTCGCGCCAGTGTTCGACACTGGAAAGAATTTGAAAATGCCGATCCTCATGCATGCGTCGGAACCTGTTGGGCACGGGTATCCGGGTAAAGGCAGCGTTACTCCCGAGCTTCTGATGGCTCTTGTGATCGCGTTTCCGAACAACACGTTCATATTCAGCCATTTCGGGGGCGGATTGCCGTTTTACGGATTAATGCCCGAGGTGAAGTCGGCTCTCAAGAACGTCTATTTCGACTCGGCGGCATTTCCGTTTCTTTATCGACCCGAAGTATTCGATGTTGCCGCTCGCTCTGTTGGAGCCGAAAAAATCCTCTTCGCCAGCGATTATCCGCTCGTCAGCCAGAAGCGTGCGCTCGATGAGTTTGCAAAATCTGGACTGCCAACAGATCAAACTCAGATGGTTCAGGGTGCGAACACTGCCAAGCTATTGAGAATGCGCATATAACACCGACAAACGCTAAGATTGAACTCATAACTGGTGGCTCCACCTAGCGCGACTTAACGAATTACCTATGCCTGAATTTGCCTAGCACTCAAATTAGGGCGTATATTGAATTTAGATATGAACAACGCACTCCGTACCACAACTACGAACTCGCAGCAGGCTTGTACCTGTACGCCCACAGGGGTTGCTAGTTTTGCGTGTTGCACTTGTTGAAGTAATCCAAGTCGCAACGTAGAGAATTTAGAACCCCTGTCGAAAAACAGGGGTTTTTTGTTGCTCCAAATAAAACAGTCACCCTGCCATCAAACACATATCTAAAACGAAACTAACATCATGATCAAGATACTCAAAATCTCACTCTCAGGCTTACGCAAAGCAGTCGAATCCGCTCAAGGACTCGGCATCGAAGCCGGTTCGCTAACATTCGCCCCAAAAAGCCGCTAAAGCCCGCCCGGCCTGTCATTCTGACACCGCCAACATCCCGCATGCATCATCCTGAGCCCTGTTGAAGGGTCACGTTACGCGCAGCCCACTCCCCAACCGATTCAAACCAAACTTACCGAAATCCCAACGAAACACCGTCTAACGCGGTGTAACATTCCGCCCCAACAGACGCATCGCACACTAAACTAACGAATTAGTGCGATGAGGGGATTTCAGAAATGCCGGCTCTCACAGCTGAACAAAAAGAACATTTCGAAGAGTACGGATTCGTACGCGTTGAAAACGTGTTCGACCCGGAAGCCACTATCGACCCTGTAATAGACGAATACGCAGGGGTTCTCGATTCGCTGGCGGAAAAACTATTCGCTGAAGGCAAAATCACATCGACCTACTCTGAACTAGAATTTGGCGACCGCGTAACGAAAATCTACGTTGAATCGAACGAAGTTCATAACCAGTATTTCGATTTCTCGCTCCCCCAGAACGGCGTTCTATCCGACACTCCGTTTTGGGCAGGTCCGGCAGTTTTCAATGCTCTTACTGCACCCGGTGTAATCGACGTTGCGGAATCAGTCGTTGGCGGCGAGGTCTACTCGAACCCCGTTCAGCACGTTCGAATCAAAATCCCTGAATCAGTATCTCCCCGCGATGAAAACGGCAACGTTATGTTTGGCGTTAGTCCGTGGCACCAGGACGCTGGAGTCATTAACGAAGCAGCCGACAAAACTAATCTCCTGACAGTCTGGTTTCCTCTCATGGACGCAGGTGTGGAGAACGGCTGCCTAACAGTAGTTCCGGGTTCTCACCGCGGCGAGTTATTGACGCACTGCCCTGGATATAAGGATCGACCGGGTCTGCAAATTCCTGAGAATCTCTTCAACGTCGGCGATTCGATGCCAGTTCCTGTGAAGAAAGGGGATGTACTGCTGCTCACGAAGCGCACGGTTCACGCATCACTCCCGAACATTAGCGACAGCATTCGCTGGAGTTTCGATCTGAGATACCAGCCAACTGGTGAAGCGACTGGGCGGGACGTGTTCCCGGGATTTGTAGCACGCAGCGAATCTAATCCAGGCTCCGAGCTACATGATCCAGGCACGTGGTACGAAATGTGGAAAGACACCCGCGATTCACTCGCAAGAGGTGAACAACCTTCGTTCAATCGTTGGAATCTAGACGACCCTTCATGCGCTTAGTTCTGACCGTATGATTCCGACTTCAGCCGAACTAGAAACGCTCCGTGAAGCCGGAAAAATCGCTTCCAACGCTCGAAATTGGGCAGCTGAAACGATCAAACCGGGCTATCTATTACGCGATCTCCAAGAAGGCATGGAAACGATGATCCGTGAGGCGGGAGCTTTGCCTCCGTTTCCGTCTCAGACCAGCCGAAACAAGATCGCCGCGCACTATTGCTCATCACCAACTGACAACTCGCGTTTTGAAGAAAACGACTTGGTGAAAATCGATGTAGGAGCCCACATCGATGGGCTTATCGTCGATACCGGAGTTTCAGCCGATCTCTCAGAAGACCAACGCTGGAAGAGCATGATCGGTGCCGCTTCCAATGCTCTGGACGCTGCAATCGCTATGTGCCTACCAAACGTCGAAGTCGAAGACATCGGCGAGCGAGTTGAAGAAGTCATCACTAAAGCTGGATTCAAACCGGTCATGAACTTAACCGGACACGGACTCGGCAAGTACACGCTGCACGATCAACCACAAATACCGAACGCAAGAATCGGTTTGGAAGGATCTCTCGAAGCCGGGTCTATATTCGCTATCGAACCTTTCGCTACATCTGGGCGCGGGTACATCAAAGACGATGGCAAAGCAGAAGTGTTCATGCTTGAACGACCACCAAAGCCATCGAACAAAATCGATGCCGAAGCGTTTACTGAAATCGAAAGCTGGCGAGGACTGCCGATCGCACGTCGCTACTTCAACGATCTTCCCAAAAAGCCTTTCGAGCGAACCCTAAAAGAGCTAATCAAGCAGGGCGCAATGCGCGAGTACCCCCCGCTTATCGAAGTAACGGGGCATCACGTCGGCTGGAAAGAACACTCGATCTGGCTCGGCCCAATGGGTCCCGAAATACTAACGGCCTAGACGCAGTAGCAAATCAATTGCCAAACCTTACCCATCACAAATGCTGAATTGAAGCTGGGTCAGGCACATACTCTCGCACGAACGTTCCTACACTTCTCCCAAAAACGACTACTGCCACGACCTCTCCAACCAAAAAACGCTTCGCCGCCCGAGCTGGTGCGCTAAGCGAGCCAAAGTACCGCCGCTATTGGATCGGCACGTTCGTTTCATCGGGTGCCGTTCAAGTCGTGCAACTCGGGATTGGTTGGCTGATCATTGCCGATTTTGGAGAATCAGCGAGCACTCTTGGATTACTAGGCGCGGCAATCGCAATACCTTCGATAATTGTGAATATATTCGGAGGCGTTATCGCCGATCGTATGGATCGCCGGTACATCATGATCGTAACGTCGGCGGTGAACGCAACGCTGATGACAATTCTGGCGTTGCTAGTCACAAGCGGTATCGCTGAAGTATGGCATCTGATCGTCATTGCGGCTGTCCAGGGATTCTTCTCTGGATTAGATGGCCCCGTGAAAGCATCGTTCTTCCCGCTGTTGGTGAGTCGTAAGAATCTGATGAGCGCTGTGGCGTTGAGTTCCGTCACCTGGCACATTAGTCGAATCATCTCGCCATCGATTGGCGGTCTCGCTATCCGATACATGGGCACCGAATCGGTCTTCTTCGCCGGCGCCTTGGGCTGGATAGCCATGCTGGCTGTCATCATTAGCCTACGTGTACCGTATAAAAAACCTGAGGTTCAACGAAGGGTTCTTCAGGATTTGACCGACGGTGTGAAATTCATCGCCAGAAGTCGATTTTTATCTGCGCTCATCCTTCTCAGTTTTGCCAAGATGTTTTTCGGCATGCAGTACCTACTGCTCATGCCCTTGTTCGCAGTTCGACACGGACTTGAAGCCGACGGATTAGGCATAATTTTTGTCGTACTTTCTGCCGGTGCGATATCCGGAACGATTATTGCCCCCAAATTGCAGCGCAGCAATCACGCAGGAAAGTCCATGATCGGTGGAGCGTTTGTTTTCACATTCTTTGTGACCGGATTCGCCTTCGCCCCAAGCTACGGAATTGCTCTTATAGCAATCTATGGTGCGGGAGTCGTGCACTCGGTATTTTTGGTGATATCCATGACAGCGATTCAAATGCGACTGCCATCGAACTACCGGGGTCGAGTCATGGGCATATACACAATCTCGTTCGCACTAATGCCTTTGGGAGGACTTCTTGGCGGCAATATCGCAGAGATCTACGACGAGCGATGGGCGCTGACGTTCTCGGCGGGAATATTGATGGTAATCATGGTTATCGCCTACATAACTCAATCGGAGCTACGAAACCTTAGAGGCGATCAGCTAACAGCCACAGAAATGACTGACGCTTAGCAGTACCGGTAACTCACACATCGAACCAGCAACATCCGGTAGGCTTCCATCTCAAACACCATCGGCAGCAGAGATTAATTTGACCTACAAAAAGATAAACGGCGTCATACCAATCCTTCAAACACCGTTCGATAAGGACGGCGGTATCGACACCGAGGGCCTTAGTGCGGTGGTCGAATACAACATCGATGCCGGAGCCGACGGAATCGGAATCGCTCTCGCAAGCGAAGTTCAACTTTTCAACGAAGTTGAACGAGATCAACTGCTCAAGACCGTTGTCGATCAAACCAACGGCAGGGTCCCAGTCGTTATGAACACAGGTTCACTTGGAACCGATCTTGCAATTTTCTACAGCAAGCGAGCTGAAGAACTCGGCGTCGATGCTGTAATGCTCACACCACCGGGTTCGGGAATTGGCTCATCCAACCCAGAAGCCGTACGCCAGTATTTCCGAAGCGTCACAAACACCGTAAACGTTTCGATAGCCCTTCAAGATGTGCAATTCGCTCAAATTTCACCGCAGATGGTCGCCGATCTATCGGACGAGCTCGAAGGCATGGTCGCCTGCAAAATGGAAACTCCTCCGACGCCAGCCCGAATAGCAGCAACAGTCGATGCGGTTCAAGGCAAGATCAATGTCCTCGGCGGCGGCGGAGCGACCTACCTGATGGAAGAGCTATCACGTGGAAGCACCGGCACAATGCCGTTCAGCTCCACACCAGCAGAATTCATCGAAATATTCAAGCTCCATAATGCCGGCGACATCGAAG
Source organism: Chloroflexota bacterium (assembly GCA_018673955.1). Taxonomy (GTDB): domain Bacteria; phylum Chloroflexota; class Dehalococcoidia; order Lucifugimonadales; family Lucifugimonadaceae; genus Lucifugimonas. The sequence goes on from JABHBJ010000081.1 coordinate 24,036, forward strand.
GCGCAATGGAACTATTCAATCTCCGAATCGCTCCGCTTTGCCACCTAGTCAGCCAAGCCCCCGAACTCGCCATCGGATTCCACAAACAGATCCTGAAAAAACGAGGACTGATCGAATCTGCCGCCGTTCGAGAACCCGCTGCCAAACCGGACAAACACACCCAACGAGACATCGACGCCCTACTAGAACGAGTAATCGTTTAGCTGGCGATTTCGCCCTTAACTGTCGTCCTTCGAGAGTCTCAGGATGACACTAAAAATCGCATGCTATAAACGGTGGCTGCAGATTCACTTTGTTCAAGCCAGTTACCTCAAACAATGTCATCCTGAGGCTCTCGAAGGACGGCACACAAGGCAAACATGCCGGCGCAGCACCACACCAACCCCGACACCCGGTAGAAGAAGTAGCTCGCTACCCGCCGAAGTCGAACTCTAGGCCTACGCGTTGAGCGGCAGCCTGCTCGTAGACAAGTGCTGCACATGAAATATCCTGCACTGCGAGTCCGACGCTCTTGAACAGAGTGATCTCTTCGTCATTCTCACGACCCGGCAGCGTGCCATTTATGACTTCACCGATAGAACCGTGAATGTCGTCGGCCGACAGCACACCCTCTTCGATCGGAATCTGAATATCGCCAGCCTCGTTCAAGCAAGCCTGAACCTGATCGCAAATGATCTTCGACTTCACTACAGTCGCTGAATCGAGTTCACGAACCCCAGCAGCGTGCGATCCAATCGCATTGATGTGGGTACCCGGCTTCCACCATGATCCATCTACCACCGGCTCAACCGCACTAGTAATCAGCGTGACGATGTCGGATTCACGAACCAATCCCTCGGCACTATCTGCCACTCGAACCTCAATTCCAGTCGTAGAAGCAAACTCTTCAGCAAACGCCTGCTTGGCGGCATCGTCGCTTCGGGAGTAGACGAGAATCGTGTCGAGATTCGCCGATTCTGCCAACGCAAGAACCTGACTTCGAGCCATAACGCCCGTTCCGAGCACACCGGCAACCTTCGAGTTTTTGCGAGCAAGATGCTTCGTCGCAACACCACCGCTCGCACCAGTTCGAACGCCAGTAAGCAGCCCGCCATCCATAGCAGCAACTACCACACCGGTTTTGTTGTCCTGAACTAAAATCGTGCCGATAGTCGTCGGTAATCCGAACTTGGTTGGGTTCTCTTTGTAGACCGTTACTGCTTTGATTCCAAGTGCTCCACCCGATTTCAAGTACGCCGGCATGTAAGCGATCCAACCACCAACTGCGGGGTCGATCATCACCGTGCGATCCGGCATTTCAGCCGTCCCAGCCGAAAGCTCACCGAACGCCGCCTCGACTACGTCGATAGCCTTTGACATTGGAAGTAGCTTTTGTACGTCAGATCGGTTGAGCAGTAGTGCCAAGAGTGTTCTCCATCGCGGACGAGTTTGCTGGGTACATTCAGTTCGAATACGCCCACATTATTTGAGTTACGGTCGAATTATAGCGATGGTCTTTCTTGAGATCGAGAATTCGCAGCGAAATCCTTTCGGTTAGCATCGCTTAACACTTAGTTCACCCGCAGAACTGATTCGAATGTATCGTTGATGTAATAGAGACTGAATTGAAACGATGGCCGTTTAGGACGCACGTGTGACGAAATCGAACGACAAAGACCCTTGGATCGGCGGAGAAACCACTCCTTCTCCCGAACCCAAAGCTGAGGCGAAAGCTGAAGAATCGGCTGAACCTGAAGAAGCGACCAAGGCCAGCGAAATCACTGAATCACCTGAAGCAGTTGTCGAGCCTGAGAAGATCGATGAGTCTACGGTAGACGGTGCTGAGACTGCCGAGGCATCCGAAGCAGTCGATGAATCTTCAGAATCCGACGACCAAGAGTCAGATCAAGAACCAACCGATGGCTTCGTGCCATCAGTAGTCCCTGAACGGGATCGTCATCGCGGTGAAGAGCCGTACCACGGCGGCCGAGGTCGGGGTGGATCGTCTCTTACATTCACTCGCCAGTCCGAGGCGAACTATGTTCCGGCAGAACCAAAGCTCTATGTAGCCTCCGGCATGGAAGATGACGACGGTGAAGAAAAGTTCGGCTTCCCTGAAGTTCCGGAAAACACGCAGCGACTGTTTATCGCCATCGAAATTCCTCGCGCTGTGAAACGTGAACTGGCCGATCTACCAAAAAGTTTCATTCCACGAGAGTACGAGCGCGTTCGTTGGATCGACGAAGAAGCGATGCATTTGACGCTCAAGTTCTTGGGCGACGTGCCTATCGAGCAGATTCCAGATATCAAAGCAGCTCTTGAACAGTCCGCAGAATCGACCGGACGCTTCCAGATGAAGATCGGCCGAACCGGCTGTTTCCCGTCATTCCGAGACCCACGTATCTGCTGGGTCGGATTCGATGGCGAACTACGACGACTAGAACAGCTTCAGGGCAGAGTCGAGGGCCGAATGGTCGGACTTGGTCTCGAACGCGACGACCGAAAATTCGCGGCGCACGTCACTATTGGCCGAACACGTCCCGGTATTCGTGGTCGGTTCGCACAAGACGTTGGTGCATCGTGGCAACACGCTCCGCTGAAGTCGAGCGGAAAAGTCGTTCAGGTAACAGCAATCGCTCTATATCGCACCTACCTAGATGAGCAAGAAAACACTCACTACGAACAGCTAGCCAACCACGAATTAGGCTAGGCTCGTGAGTGAGTGAGTGGCACGTATGCTCCCTCACAAAAAACGACTACTGCGCCGGAATCCGCCAGCACATATACTTAACGCAGTTACAGGTAACGACGGAGATACGATCGATTCCGTGCACCCCTTTCGAGCGAGCTCGGTACGGTGGAAGCGAGCATGGGACCAGAATCGATCATCACTCCCGAACTGTTCACCGAAAGCCGAAGTAAAACCGGCAAATAGGCCGAACCGTCCCTGCCGAACGTTACATCGGCTCAACTGAGTGTCTTGCGAACCAGCCAACAAAGCTGCGAAGCAAGAAACCAGGGTGGTACCGCGGTACCGTTTTATTTCAAAACGCCCGTCCCTGAATTTTTTTCTTATGGGGCGGATTTTCTTTTTAACTCGAAGTTCAATCGCCCCCTTTCGATCAACATTCGAAAGAAACAGGTAGACATAGTGCCCCTGATTCACGCACTGCGATTGGAAAATAAACGTGGCGAGCCACTTCGATTCGGTAGATCCAAAAGTCGACTTCGTAGCCAAAGAGGAAGAAATCCTCAAATGGTGGGAAGACAACGACATCCCCGCTCGTTACCGAGCGCTGAACGACGATAAAGAGAAGAAATTCTCATTCATCGACGGTCCGATCACCGCCAACAACGCCATGGGCGTTCACCACGCGTGGGGCCGAACGTACAAAGACCTATTCCTCAAGTTCCGCAATATGCAGGGCTACAAACAACGTTTCCAGAACGGATTCGACGGACAGGGCCTTTGGATCGAAGTTGAAGTCGAAAAAGAGATGGGCTTCAAGTCAAAACGCGATATCGAAGCGTTCGGGGTAGGCAAATTCGTCGAAGAATGCCGTAAGCGAGTCGATCGCTTCGCCGCACGTATTTCCGAGCAGTCCAAACGGCTCGGCTACTTCATGGATTGGGACAATTCCTACCACACGAAGTCATCCGAAAATAATTACACCATCTGGCACTTCCTAAAGACCTGCGCAGACAAAGGCTGGATCTACAAGGGTCGAGACGTTATGCCTTGGTGCCCGCGCTGCGGAACCGGACTTTCGCAGCACGAGATCGTCACCGAGGGCTATCAGGACATCACCCACGACAGCCCATATTTGAAATTCCCTCTCATAGGCGAAGGTCACGAAGGCGAGAACCTTCTCGTTTGGACTACTACTCCGTGGACACTCGCAGCCAACGTAGCTGCCGCCGTTAATCCTGAATATACCTACGCCAAGGTCGAAGACCGCGGCTCGATCATCTACTTCTCGAAGTCGCTCATCGAAACGCTAAAGAAAGACCATGTCCTCACTGAAGATGCCAAAGTAATCGGCGAAGTTAAGGGTTCTGAACTTGTCGGTCTCAAATATCAAGGACCGTTCGATGAACTTCCGGCTCAGGTGGAAACGATCGAGCAACACCGCGTACTTGCGTGGGACGAGGTTGGCGAAGACGAAGGAACTGGGATCGTTCACACGGCTCCCGGCGCTGGTGCCGAAGACTTCAAGCTCGGCAAAGAGCACGGCCTCACTCCGATCGCACCTCTGGATCAGAATGGTATCTACAAAGAAGGCTTTGGAGATTTCACCGGTAAATCAGCCGCCGATGTGAAAGACATGGTCTTCGACTCACTCAAAGAAAAAGGGCTTTTGGTTCGCGTAAACAAGTACACCCACCGTTACCCAGTCTGCTGGCGCTGCTCGACGGAATTGGTGTTCCGATTGGTCGACGAATGGTTCATCAACATGGACGAAATTCGACCCAAGATGGAAAAAGCGACGAAAGAAATGAACTGGTATCCAGAGTTCGGCAAGGCACGTGAGCTCGACTGGCTCAAAAATATGCAGGACTGGATGATTTCGAAGAAGCGGTATTACGGTCTCGCTTTGCCGATCTACGCGTGCGACTGCGGAAACTTCGATGTGATGGGTTCACAAGAAGAGCTCAAAGAACGCGCCGTTAAAGGCTGGGACGAATTTGAAGCCAGTGGAGCATCGCCTCATCGACCCTGGGTCGATGGCGTCAAGATCGCCTGTTCCGACTGTGGCGAAACAGTCGAACGCATCGCCGATGTTGGAAACGCATGGCTCGACGCCGGAATCGTTCCGTTCTCGACCATCGGATACAAGTCCGATCCCGAGTACTGGAAAGAATGGTTCCCTGCCGACTGGATCTCAGAAAGCTTCCCAGGTCAGTTCCGAAACTGGTTCTATTCGCTCATAGTCATGGCAGCGGTCCTAGAAGACTCACTGCCCGCCAGAAACGTATTCGCCTATGCGCTTATGCGTGACGAAAACGGCGAGGAAATGCACAAATCGAAGGGCAACGCCATCTGGTTCGAAGAGGCAGCCGACAAGATGGGTGTCGACGTGATGCGCTGGACATATAGCCGTCACAATCCAGCTTCAAATCTCAACTTCGGCTACAAGACCGGAGATGAGGTTCGACGCCAGTTTGTAATCCCGCTCTGGAACATCTATTCCTTCTTCACGACCTACGCCAATCTGGATAATTGGACCCCGGATGACTGCACGATCCCTTCATCGTTTGGATTTACTCCCGATGACGAGAAAAACGTCCACGAAAATTGGCGGTTGTCGAACTACGAAGGCTTTTCGGAGCTTGATCGGTGGATTCTTTCTGAACTGAACCAGCTCATCGCGAAGATGACCGACAATCTCGAAAACTGGCAGCTTCCATATGCTGCCGAAGCCGTTGAGCAGTTCGTTGAAGACCTGTCGAACTGGTACGTCCGTCGGTCACGCCGACGCTTCTGGAAAACAGAAGGCGACATCGACAAGAACGCCGCCTACTCGACGCTCTACACGTGCCTGGCAACGCTTTCGCGCTTGATTGCACCGATGACGCCGTTCATTGCCGACATGATGTATCGCAACATCGTTGCCGATCGAGTGGTAGACGCCCCGGATTCGGTTCATCTAACCTCCTGGCCAAAAGCCAACACATCGCTCATCGATGAAGACGTGATGAACCAAACCCGTCTCGCTATTCGCCTGGCATCACTTGGTCGTTCAGCACGTGCGCAATCACGCCTGAAAGTTCGACAACCGCTCGCCGAGTTCGTCGCAGAAGTTCGACACGATTGGGAGCACTTCGCTCTCGTCAAGATCGAAAACGTTCTCAAAGAAGAACTCAACGTTAAATCAGTTCGAGACGCTGCAGAAATGGGCGGGTTATTAGGGTTCGAAATTAAGCCAAACCTACGAATTCTTGGACCCAAGTACGGCAAGCAGGTCGGTGCAATTAGAAACGCAATCCAGGACGCCGATGCCAACGAAATTGCTCGTGCCTCGGAAGCTGGAGAAAAGATTTCGCTTGAAGGATTCGAACTCGAACCCGATGAAGTTCTCATCGAACGAGTAGCACTCGACAACTACGCAGTTGCGACAGATGCCGGATACGCCGGTGCGATTTTGACCGAGGTTTCGGAAGAACTCAAGGCGGAAGGAACTGCCCGCGAAGTAGTTCGGTTAGTTCAGAACTTACGCAAAACGTCGGGTCTCGAAATCTCAGACCGAATCAACCTGTGGATTTCGTGCCCAGACGATGTGACCGGAGCTTTGATGCCCCACGCTGACTACATCGCAGAAGAGACTCTCGCAGAAAATCTCGATCTAGGCGCAGTTCTAAGCGATGATGCCCAAGGCGTTGCCGCCAGCGACTCCATCGAACTCGACGACGGCTCAAAAGTAACAGCGAATCTAGAAAAGGCCTAAACGACGGAAGGTTTAAACCATGAAAGCACTACTACTCTCCAAACCCGGCCCCGTCTCAAGCCTGAGCATCGGCGAAATTCCAACGCCTGAGCCCGGCCCTAACGAAATACGTGTAAAAGTTCACGCGGCAAGCCTCAACCCTGTCGACTACAAGTTGGCTGGACGTGGAAACGACAACTGGGCGTACCCGCACGTGCTCGGACTCGACGTTGCAGGAACGGTCGATGCGATCGGTTCCGACGTTGTCCAGTGGCGAACAGGCGACCGTGTTTTCTACCACGGTGATCTCAGTAAACCCGGCGGATACGCGGAGTACGCAATCACTACGGGCCACACAACGGCGAAAATCCCCGACAACGTGTCGTTTGCCGAAGCCGCGGCGATTCCTTGCGCTGGTCTCACGGCATACGAAGCGGTAGTACGTCGACTCGGCGTCCAACCTGAACACACGGTCTGGATGCAGGGCGGGGCTGGTGGCGTAGGCGGCTTTGCGGTTCAAATATGCAAGCAAATAGGCGCTACGATCATCACTACCGCCTCCGGCCGAAATCACGAATTCGTGAAGTCGCTCGGTGCCGACCACGTTATCGATTACAACACCGAACACGTTGTGAACACGATCATGTCGATCACGAACGACCGTGGAGTAGATCGAGTTCTCGGAGCGGTCGATGTAAACACCGCCAACGAAGGCATTGAGGTGCTGAAGTTCAGAGGTGGACTCGCGTGCGTTGCCGGAATGCCAACGATCACTGACACCACGTTCGCTGGCGCAAAGACGATCCACAACATCGCCTACGGTGGTGCTCACTCATCGACCAACCGAGCCGCTCAGTTCGATCTGGCAAACATGGCGACAGAAATGATCGCCTTAGTAGCCGACAAAAAGATCGATCCAATGATCGAACAGTCGATCACGATGGAACAAATTCCTGAGGGCCTGGCTCAACTAGAAGGTCGTCACGTAAAAGGCAAAATTGTCGCTGAGTTTGTTTAGCTGACGGATCACGTTCCCCGAGCGGGAGCCAAGAGATCTTGTGTGAAGGGGAGATGGTGGCATGCTTTTGCTCAGAAGCGAAGATCGTCGAACTGATTAGACGCAATTGCTCGCGAATCGACCACGACGTTCTGCCAAGCGAGTTTTCACCACACCACATCAGATTCCTCCGCTTCGACTCGAACGCGCAACCCACCGCACACGGACTCACCAAAACAAACAAGCATCTAAACAACCGTGGGATACGATGATATGGCATGCCCACGACCGATTCGCCATAGAGCGTAAACGAACGTCCTCCTCGCCGCAGTTTGTGGCGTGAATCTGATTTTCTAAAAATGCTGAACCGTTCGGATTATGTGTGGCTTTAGTCTGCGGAAGCGTAATATGGCCCACTGAGGGCACGAATTACTTTCATCCTGCGATTCGATCAATCAGAGTCATGCCCGAATCGAAAATTTTCTCATCTAGCGACTGAGTCTTAGTGTTATTCGCTGTCAGACGGATCTACTTGACTACGCATCACAGAGCCCGTATTTCGTCGAACACTAGGATCGTTGTCGTCGTATCGCTCTTGAGCCCCAGCTGGAACTGGATTCGCCATGCCAGGTAGCGACGCGGTTCCGCGTATCCGTTCCAAACTTCGTGATAGTGAGAGGTTTCTCTTTTTTTGCTCAGTTTCAGCCAGGTAGTACGCGTAGCGGGACGTAAGCATCGCACCCACCAGCAAAATAATCGCCGATACGTAAACGAAAATCATCAACACGATAATCGCGCTCAAACCACCGTAAATGTTGTTTGTAACGCCGCCCATGTTCCGCAGATAGAAGACGAATATCGCTTTAGAAATCTCAAAAGCGGCCGCACCGGCAAGAGCGGTCGGCCAAACCTCTTTAAATCGAAGTTTCGTATTCGGTAGCCACCAATAGAGGGTCAAGAACACAGTGAATGAAAGAATCAGCGGGATAAACACTGCCGATCTCTGCCATAAAGCCGGGTCGCTAATCGGCGCATCAGGAAGCCATATCGCCGACAGCTCCTGAATGAACGTAATAGCGGTAGTGATCAACACTGATGCGAACAGCAACGTTGCCGCCCCGAACATCAACGCTATGTCCATCAAACGTTCCATCAAGAATGGACGAGTTTTATTGATACCCCAGATGACATTGATGCTTTTGCGCACTGCACTAAACACCTGCTGCGATACCCAGAACAACCCGATGATAGCCACCACACCGCCAGCAGTTCTACCACCCTTAATGCCCTCGAAGAAATTTTCAAGGAAGCTATCGTCGGCATCACCGGTCTCTGCAAGAACCGGGATTTGCTCTTGAAGACCAGCAATAAGATCCTCTTCAAATCCTTCAATCCCGAGGAACAGCGAGAAAACTGCGATAAGTGCGAGGGTCAGGGGGAACAGCGAGAAAAACGCGTAGTACGCGATGGCGGCCGACATATACGGGCCATTTTTCGCAAGGAACTCGTTGAAGTTGCTTGCAATGAATTTAATTATTGCTATGAGCGCACTAAACATCAGGGGAACCATTGTGCCTACGTGCGCACTCTTCCTGCAATCGACTATCTAGACGGAATTAGACGATGAAGGACCTGTCCTGAGAGCCAGCAGAGGAATATGAGAGACGCAGTTGCACCTCTGGGTCCTTCCCTTATTTGGGAGGAAACGAGGGAAGGTAGATTGCGATTTGAGCCGAGTCATACAATGATGAGAGTGACTAAAAACTCTAGTCCAGTTCGCCAGCACGGAATGCAGTGATGTAGTTCATTGCGAAATCGTCGTTTCCTTGGAGCAGATCCAATGCCAACTGGGCAGGTCCTGAATCCAAATCGACGTTCATTGAACGCTCTGCGGAAGTAGTCATAGGATCGATAATTCCCGAGTCGACACCAGCTTTAATCGCCAAATTAAGAAACACGTCGTTGATGAGTCGACGCTTAGGAATGCCAAATGAAACGTTGCTCATGCCGCCGGCAATGTGAATATCGTCTCCAAATTCAGCACGAATACCTTCGATAGCCTCGAACGCGTGCTTGCCGTAGTTAGAATCAACCGCGATAGGGAAGTACAAAGGATCGACGAAAATATCGGCTTTCTCCATACCCTTCGACAGTGCCATCTCGACTATCCGCCCAACATTTTCGAGTCGCTCGTTCGCATCGGCTGGCATTCCCACTTCGTTCGAAGCCATTACGACGGCTCGAGCGTTGTACTTCAAAGCCATATCGATAGCCTCAGGGCGTTCTAGTGCGATCGAATTGAGCATCGGGCGCCCTTGCCCACCACCGTAAGCCGCTAGGCCAACTTCGATAATCTCTGGGTTCGATGAATCGACGCTGGGAGGAACGGTGGATTCCGACTCGACGAACTTGACCAGCCATTCCATCGTGGCTTTCTGCTCGTGTAGTCGATAAGACGATTCATCGACGTTCAGATCGAGATAGTGCGATCCAGTTCGCGTCTGTCTATCGATTTCGTATTTAATGTATGCCTTGCCCGAAGCCGCCTGATCGGCATCGCCGTTGGCGCCCATCCACATCGCTATCTGAAAGTGTTTTAGAGTGCCCTGTTCGTACGGCTGCGTGATAGTGAAGTGTTCGGGAATATGCACGAACTTCCGCTCGCCATAGAGCTTGTATTTGATCGCCTCCTTGCCATCTTCAAATACGTGGCCACGCACACCACCTCGCTTCACAACACGAGTGGCATGAATATTTTCACCGATTACTGTGAATTGATCTGGACTATCGATGACTTTAGGCATTTTTATTCACTTCTATGGACGCTGGAGTTGAGATCTCTTAGCTGGATTTTCCGAACACATCCAGTCGTATAAACAACCATCGATTATCCCTTGCCGTCGTTATCAACGGGGCTTTGCTTATCACGATGGACGCGGGATAAAAACGTATTCGCCCACGCTGAAGTATTCTGAAGTGACGCATCTCGAAACACGACCGGACGGTCGAGCATTCTGGTTTCATCACCAAACGGTTTTAGCCGATCATACGCACGAATCCAAATACACTCTTTGTCGAGAATTTCACACTTGCCAGCCTTTGTTCCGCCACAGGGACCATTTCGTTGGCTTTTCACGCACTGTGATTCAGGACATAAATAGGCGATGTCGGGAAGCGAGCAATCACCACAGTCTCGACAGCTATAGGCGGGAACTTTTGATGCTTGCTCAACGACATGGGCAACGCTCACAAGCTTCTTACTTTTCTCTAGCTGGCTATAAACGGCTTTTCCTGCCTTGAAGCCCACAGTTCCTTCAGTGAAGACTCGATCATGCACAAATTTTCCAATGCGATACTGCATCGGAACCGTAAATTTCGACTTCGTTCGAGCATTCCTTGTCTTCGAAGCTAAATACGACTTACTGACCTCGTTCGAACTGAGCCCACCGTTGTCGCCTTGCTCGTAGTAGTAGAACTCATCTGATTGTTTGAAATTAATCTCTTTGGCGAAATCTTTCCAGTCGTTCTCTCCGAACGAATCCACCATATCGAGAATCCCTTGAATACGTTTCAGTTGAGGGCGTCCCGATATGTACGCACCTCGATAGCCGATTCCTCTTAGAACCGCTATCTGCTTAGCAGCAAGTTCCGAAAAGAACGCACGACCGCGATCTTTCGATTTCGCCTGCTTGTTTGCAATATCACGCAATTCATCCGAAACCCAGACGCCGGGGATTCCCCAATTATTGAAGAAACGCCCAGCAGGTGCAGTCAGAATGAATACCGAACCGATGAGCGGCACGTTGATGTTGTTCGAGGTGATGTACTGATACAACTCCGATGCTTTTCGAGAGTCGTAACCAATTTGCGTAATCGCAAACTTAGCTCCTGTTCGAACCTTGAGCGCCAATTTGAAGTACTGAGTCATCAACTCTCCTTCAAGTTTTTTGAACGGACTTACTGCGCAGCCTGAGAAAAAGTTCGTTTTTTCCAAACGATCTTCACGGCCGACCGACCCCCACATTTGGTTAGGTAGCCCATCGTTCATCTGCGACATAAGCTCCAACAAACCCACAGAGTCGATATCGAAAACCGGTTGGGCTTGACCTTTAAATCCTCCGATCGGATAGTCACCAGATAGCGCCAACACATTCGAAAATCCCTGACTACCCAGAGCCCACAAGCGGCTCTCTGCGCCGTTACGGTTGTGATCCTTACACGACATGTTGATAACAACGTCTCGTCCACGGAACAAGAGATCCTGGCCAAGTACTTCAGGCCGAATGTGCGGGTTGCCGCCAGGATTATCAGTCAGTGCCACAAAGTCGACTCGGTCGAACTCCGATAACGACTTCGCAAGCTCGGCAGTCTTTCTAGATGCTTCTGCCATTAGAAGGCCGCGTGAAGTCTCGATTTCGACAGCAGTCAAAAATCGGTCACTTTTTTCAAGCATTCCTTGCAAATTTAGGGATTTTACAATTGAGGGTTCCAAGAAAACCTTTTAGAAAATAACGATGAATATAGTCGATTAAACGCATACTAACTGTGTCGAACACTTGGGATGTTTGCAAGAGTCGTAAATTAGAGTTCGGGGAAATTTCGCCATCGGCATCCACCTTTTGAGGTAAGGTCTCTCGTGTTGCAATATGAGATTCGCTCGACTTGAATCTACATATGAAAAGCCCAATTGAACTCCCTAAACGCGTTATTAGCATGATTAGCTAATGTAGCTACAGGTAGAATATTAGAGTGCTCGCAACTGGCCGTTACCGGATAACGGTTACGTGTATTTGAACTGCACCAGTTCTTAATAACTGTGAAAAGCCGATCCTCGGAAACTTATGAAAACTAAGCAGCAGGTCGTAGTAGTTGGGGTAGGTCGATTCGGCGGTAACGTCGCTCGCACCCTATACCAACTGGGCCACGACGTTATGGCAATCGACATCGACGAAGAACGCGTCCAAACGCTCATGGGCGAGGTGACGTACCCAGTTGCCGGTGATGCCACGCAGGAAGCTGTGCTCCGTGAACTCGGCGTACACAACTTCGATATCGGAATCGTAGGAATTGGTGCGAACATCGAAGCCAGCATTATGGTGACCGTTCTGTTCCAGACTATGAACCTACCGTTCATCGTCGCACGTGCCCACAGCGCTCTTCACGGAAACACTCTTGGACGACTTGGCTGTCATCGGGTTATTCACGCTGAGGAAGAAATGGGTTCACGCCTAGCTCACAGCCTCTTTAATCCAGACGTTGAGGAATACATGGAGCTGGCAGACGCTTTCGGAGTGAGCCGCCTTCAGGTTCCCGACCGTTTCATGAATATGACTCTCGATGAAGCCGGATTCGCAAGCGCTCGCGACAAATACGGCATCGCAATTGTTGCTCTGAAACGAGGCGACGACATCACTCTCAGCCCCGATTCAGAAGAACGGCTACGTGCAGGAGATGTGCTTGTTGTTGCTGGCCGTGACGAATACGTAAGCCGAATTACGAATTAGACGCAAAGCACACGATTACCCCGATAGAAGAACTGATTAAGCGCAGAAACTGAGAAAAGGTACATAGACAAAATATGCCTTTCAATCGAGTAATAGCAGTCGTCACCGACGACCCATCCGATATCAACACCGTTTCTCGGGCAACTGATATTGTGCGAGACGATCGCGGCCACTTGTACGTCATATACGTCATCAAAGTTGAGCGATCATTACCACTTGATGCCGAAATTGAAGATCAGATCGCAAGAGGCGAGCAAGTTCTTCATCGTTCTGAACGATTAGCCAGGCTCCCACGCAGCGCTATCGATTCTCAACTGCTGCAAGCCCGTGACATCGGCCCTGCCGTAGTGCACGAAGCGGTTGTTCGAGATGCAGACGCAATCGTGATCGGAACGTCATATCCAACCGATTACGGCTCTTTTTCGATCGGCAACGACATTCCGTACATACTCGAACACGCCCCGTGTGATGTACTTTTGTGGCGAGAACATAGCAACGCGGCACGTCGAGTATCTCGAATATCCAGAAACGGTCGAGTGTAAAAGGCTGATATAACCAACACCTAATTGGCAATTTAGTAGGCAAGACTCAGGTGAGTCAGGATTCGTACCTGTAGATATGAACGTAATAATCATTGGAGCCGGTAATCTCGGCTCATCGCTCGTTCGCAAACTAAGCGATCTCGGGCACAGAATTACCGTCATCGAAAAGAACCCAAAAGCAGTTTCGATGCTGCCGAGCGGCCGAATCGATTCGGGAGCCATCACAGTGATTCACGATGACGGCTCTACCGGAGCAGCGATGCTCGAAGCCGGTATTGCCAGTGCCAATGTTTTTATAGCCGCGACCGGCAATGATTCCCTGAACGGACTCGCCGCACAACGCGCAAAGACGATCTTTCGCGTCGAAAAGGTCATGGCCATCGTCAGCGACGAAGGTGCTCGGATTCTCTATGACTCGCTCGGCATAAGCACCATCAACAAAGCCACTCTCGCCAGTGACAGACTCGTCAGCGTTCTGACAGAGGAAGCGTAGCCACTATGTATCTCGTAATAGTCGGGGGTGGAAAAGTGGGAGCACCACTCGCATCATCACTCGTCAACGAAGGACATGAAGTCTTCGTTCTCGACAACGATCCCGACGTCGTCGCATCTCTAAAACGTGAACTCGGAATGATTGCAACCATTGGCGAAGCGACATCGCTAAGAGCGTTGCAAGACGCCGGAGCGTCTCGAGCAGGAGCAATCATAGCTACGACCGGCTCTGATGCCGACAATCTTGCAGCGTGCCAATTAGCCCGAACTAATTTTGACGTTGCTCGCACGATAGCGATTGCGCACTCCCCAGAAAATGCAGAATTATTTGATCGTTCCGGGGTGGATCTCGTAGTCAGCGCAACCGATCTTGTTTTGGCGAACCTTGCGACAGCACTTCCGGGGCACCCACTGATCCGACTGATGCCACTCGCCGATCGATCTCAGGAACTTGTCGCGATCAAGCTTCCGTCAGCGGGAACTGCAGTCGGTCACACGCTATCGGAACTCAGACTTCCGTACGGAACCAAAATCGTTCTGATGATTACCTCAGCAGGGCTATCGAAGCAACCCGATTCAGATGCAATAATCGAATCTGAAGATGAAATCATCGCTCTCTCTCCTGCCAACTCAACTACAGAGCTGTGGAAACTTCTCACAGAACTAAGGTAAGCATGTCGAAAACAGTCGCATTTCTCGGACCCGAAGGTACTTACACCGACGAAGCATGCTATTTCTATGCTCCCGACGACGAACGAATTCCGTTCGCTTCTCTTGGACTTGTCACTAGCGCTCTTGAAGACGGGAAAGTGGACGAAGCTGTAGTTCCCATCGAAAATTCGCTTGGTGGCACAGTCATTGAAGTCGTCGACTATCTGATTACATCGAAAAATGCGCACATCATCGGCGAGATTCTTCTACCGATCGACCACTGCCTCATTACTCGACTGGGCGTTCAACTCAGCGACATACGAGTCGTAAAATCAAAACAAGAAGCACTTACGCAGTGTCGTGAGTATTTATCTAACGAACTCAAGCTCGCCGAACAGATAGCAACGACAAGCACAGCTCTCGCCGTAATCGATCTCAAAGAATCTGATGATCGCACCGCAGCAATCGGCCCTCGTCGGTCTGCCGAACTCGCCGGACTCTCAATACTTAAACAGGGGATACAAGATCGCCAAAACAACGTCACACGGTTCGCCGTTTTGAGCTCAAATAGTAGTGTGAATCCAAGAAGCGACAAAACCTCTATCGCATTCGATTTTGATCATGCGGACGCACCCGGGCTGGTCTACGGAGCGCTTAGTCCGTTCGCTGATCGCGGTATCAACCTGCTAAAAATCGAGTCACGCCCAACCGGCAAAGGGATGGGAAACTACATCTTCCTTCTCGATTTCGAAGGTCAGATCGACGAGAAGCATGTCCAAGAAGCGATCAATGAACTAAGGAAGCACACGTCGACGTTCAAGGTTTTCGGATCTTATCCGAGAGCAACCGGACTGTCGGTTAAGTAGCTCGGTTCTCGTCAAGGGCGAACGCTGATCAATTCCGAGAATGAGATCGTCCTCGGATGCCGCCTAGAGTTTTTCGTCGTTCAGATCCAGATCATCGAAGACGTCGTCATCACGTATCTGCGAAGCCGCACGTCTGCCCTCGGTCGCAGCAGCCGCCATACGTTGTCGAGTCTCTGAAGTAAGCTCGTCAGCCTTATCACGCCACTCGCGACTCTGATCGAGAATGAATGCCCGGGTTTCCTCGCCTGATTTTGGAGCGAGAATCATCCCAGCCACAAAACCGCCGACTCCACCCATTAGCAATCCGAGGAGGAAACCTCCTCCGCCGCCATTGTCTCTATCAGCCATTGCTTACCTCTTGAGCAGTAATTATTTCGAATACGAGCCTGGATTGACTTCTATCATTACGAAATTCAATCCGCTGTGTTATTTGCCGTTTTCATCAGTGTCTTTAGCTTTGGAGCTGCCACCAACACCAAAAAGGCGCCCGACACCTTGGAAAACATTCACAAGTCCTAGTCCTTGCGCAACGGGCTTGAGAACCGCTGCAGCGTCATGAACCGCCTGTCGAGCCACAGCTACCCTGCCAAATGTCTCTTCAAATCCATCTGCAACGTTTTCCATACGATCCATGAAGCGATTCATTCGGCTGCGCAAACGCACTAAGGTGAAAGTCACATACCCCACGACCACGAACGAGAACAGCAAAAAGACGACCACGACGATGTCTTTAATTTGGGCTATGTTTTCAGCAATTGTCATAGGAATATTTTTGCTAACCAAACTACGCCGGCCGCATGATTTCCAGACAAAAACCTACAAGATCGACTATTTCATCCTAGCATTGAACTGAACCGGACTGCAAATATGTTAAGTATTTCATTAATAACTAATAGGTTTCAATGTAGTCGGCCTGCATATTTTGTAGTATCCAGCAAGGCGTAGTGAATGAATCTCTTAGATCATTAGGAGGTACGAACTTCTACAATTTCGTACCCCCCAGTCTTCAGATATCTGCTAACGGGGGTGCAGTAAAGCACCGATCCAATATGGAATTGCCTATTCGAGGAAATCGCGCAGCTTTTTAGACCGTGTTGGGTGACGCAGTTTTCGAAGAGCCTTCGCTTCGATCTGGCGGATTCGTTCACGAGTCACACCGAACTCTCGCCCAACCTCTTCCAACGTACGGCTTCGCCCGTCTTCGAGACCGAATCTGAGCTGAAGCACCCGGCGTTCACGCTGGCTGATCGAATCGAGCACATCGTCCACTTGCTCTTTCAGCAACTGGTACGAAGCAGCATCGACAGGCGCCTGTGCATTGTTGTCTGGAATGAAATCCCCAAGCGAAGAGTTTTCTTCTTCACCGATCGGAGTTTCGAGAGAAATCGGCTCTTGAGATATTTTTAGGATCTCTCGTACTCGATCTGCCGGCATATCCATCTCGCGACCGATCTCTTCAGAAGTCGGCTCTCGGCCGAACTCCTGAACAAGACGTCGACTCACACGAAGCAGCTTGTTTATCGTTTCGACCATGTGTACCGGAACACGAATCGTCCGAGCCTGATCGGCAATTGAACGCGTAATCGCCTGCCTGATCCACCAGGTAGCGTACGTGCTGAACTTGTAGCCTTTTCGGTAATCGAATTTTTCTACGGCACGAATCAGGCCGATGTTGCCTTCCTGAATTAGATCCAGAAGCGACATACCTCGCCCGATGTACTTTTTAGCGACCGACACCACTAGCCTCAGATTAGCTTCCGTCAGATGACGTTCTGAACGCTCTGCCTGGTTTTCGATGCGTGAGAAATGAGCGCCAAGCAGGAATTCATAAACAACTAACTGCTCCCTGTACGCCTTTGTCTTCACCTCTTGGCTCAACTTGTCCAAACAAGGGTCGCCATCAAGCGCATCGAGAGTTTCATGCGCGATCAGAGTAGAGTCGATCGAAAGGTTTTTGACCATTTTTTGAGCCGGTTCAAGCTCGCAGTTAAACGCATCGGAAAGGAACGCTAATAAATCATCATTGTGCGGACCGTCGATCAGCTCTCGGAGCTCGGGAATACCGAGAATCGTCCCAAGTGTCACGTTCTTGGGAAGACCTATGAATCCAGCAATCGCAGAAGCGACCTCGTACTGCGATCCTAATCGGCTAAGCAGTTCCCGAGTTGTATCGGCTGCAGTGGGCAATCTACCAGTCTGAGCTGCTATTTCTGCCTGAACATCCGAAAGCCTCTGCGAAACTTCCATGCCGCGAGCAAGGAATCTTTCGTCTTGTGCAGTAAGAAGTCCGACTCGGCCAATCTCACGCAGGTACATACGTACAGGGTCATCTGATATTTCAGAATCTTCAACGGTTTGATTCAAAGTAAGAGCCGCAAATCCCTCCGACTGCTTCGATCCCCAAGTTTCCAGTTCTGCAACGTTAGAGGCTACCGCGGATGACCGGAGCACAACGGGAGCGGCGCGATCGCCGGTATCGTCGTCGTCAGATTGATCTCCATCGATGTTCTTATCGCTATTCGATAGAAATAATTCACCAGAATTCACGAGATCTTGGAGTTGGTCTTCATTATCGGTTGGCTGGGTGGTTCGTGCCATGGTTATGCCCGCCCTGTCATTGCTTTGCGTAGATTCTCGTTCGGTAGGAGCGATTGCCTTAATAGCTCCTCAGCTTCCTCGCTATCCAGTTCTTTGTATTCCTCTAGCCGCTCTTTTTCTAGCACCTTGATCTTTCTAGAGTGCCGTTCCCTCAAGCGCATCACGCACTGTGTGACCTCCTCAACATGGCGAGCCTGATCCGAGGGAGGAAGTTCATGCTCAGCAAGTCGATGTGCCTTTTCCGTTAAATCTTCACCAAGTTCGGGTGAAATTCCGCCGAGTTTAGCCGAGGATTGCCACGCCGTAAACAAAGCGCGATTATCCGATTGGTGCAAAAACTCCGGCGGCATCGCAATTGCATGCTCTCTCAAATCATCTAATTGCAACACGAGCGCAAGTAAATGTTCCTCTAGCGCGTCGCCACCAGTAGTGTTGAGCACTTCCGAAACTTGATCCGACGAAATTCGTCCCGAATCCATAAATTGCGAACTACTCTCCCGCTTGAACGAAGCATTTCGTCGTGTGTTGTTCCCGAACCCGACCAACCCGCTCCTAGAGCCTTTGCGCGAGGTTGACCGAGGTTTGTCGACGATCGACTTCAGCCGTTGTTCGGTAACGCCTGCAAGTTTTGAAATTGTCGACCAGTAACGATCTTGATCGTAGTCGTTCGTTATGTTGTAAATGAGCGGAGCAACACTGTTTGCAAAATCGGCGATACCTTGACCAGATTCAAGGTTATGAAGCTTTGACTTTGCAACGATAAGATAGTCGAGTAACGGCTCTGCAGCGGTCAATGAAGCACGCCAGCTGTCCGGATCTGATCGAATCGCTTCATCAGGGTCTTTTCCGCCATCAGGACGAGCAACTTTAACCTCGAGACCTTTTCGACGACCGCTATTCAGTTCGGCGGTCACGCTTTCCAGCGCCCGCATCGTCGCGGCTTCGCCCGCAGCGTCAGAGTCAAGACACAGAATAACTGTTCCGGGACCACCTGAAGTTGCATGACGAGACAAAGAGTCAAGTTGCTGGGCGGTTACTGCCGTTCCCATCGAGGCGACTACGTTAGTGAAGCCATGCTCATGAGCGGTGATGACGTCCATATACCCTTCGACAACGACTGCTTCGTTCGAATCTCTAATCGACTCTGCAGCCCAGTTCAGCCCGTACATAATTGAAGACTTGTCGAACGCATCGGTTTGCGGGGTGTTTAGATATTTTGGCTCTGAACCATCGAGTGTTCGAGCACCGTAGCCAATGATCCGATCTCGTGCGTCTCGAATTTCTATCGTCAAACGCCCAGTGAACATGTCTCGCCAAGAACCGTCATCTTTGCGAGTGATCAAACCAGCGTCGCGAGCTGTGCGTGCCTGAACGTTCCTAGTTCGCAGATGGCCTGAAAGAGTCTCCATTCCGCTTGGAGCCAATCCCAATCCGCGACGAACGGCAGTTTCGATATCGATTCCTCGATCTTTCAGGTACTCAAGGGTTTCTACGCCAATTGGAGCCTTCAACCTTGAAAGGAAGTACTCAGAGGCAATCTCATTAGCTTGAATAAGACCGGTGACCGGCTTCTTGCGCGGCTCGTTGTTGCGCTCTTCAACCTTGATTCCAGCACGATTCGCCAGATTCTCAAGCGCTTCTACAAACGACAAGTTCTCCTTCTTCATCATGAAAGAGATAACGTCTCCACCATCTGCGCAAGAACCAAAGCAACGCCAACTGCCAGATTCAGGGTAGATTACAAACGAAGGTGAGCGTTCAGAGTGGAACGGGCAAAGAGCTTTTGGCTGGCGCGATGAAGTATCCAAGTCCACATAATCTGAAATGACTTGAACAATATCGGACCGGCTTTTTACCTCGTCGACTAACGCCATATCTTTGACACTCAACGCATCCTAGAATATGCGATCATGAACACATACAAGGGATGTCACATCCCATACCTAGAGTTCGATTTCACACGGATGCGGATAGGCACAACTGTCGGCTGAGTATACGGGCAGGATTTTCCCAACGGAGCGAAACCGGGGGGTAAATTGTTGTGATTTTTAAATTCGACCCTGAAACACACCATCACTCAACCCAGGCTTGATTTGTTCTGCCATCATCAGGGCGTAGTTGTCGGTCATCCCGCACACGAGGTCCGCTGCAGCCCGTTCTGTCGATCCTGAGAGCTCTCTCAGCCATGCCGGGATCAACTCAGGCTTGCTATTGTAGTGCTCGAACAACACTCCAACGATAGCCGCTGCCTTCGCGCCTTCAACCGAGGCGCTGATCGGATGGTAGAATTTGTCGAACATGAACACACGAAGATCGGTGATGATCTTCCCGAGTTCGGGCGACATCCTGATCCACGGCTGATTGCAGTCCTCAATTTCAATCTCCCCGGTGCAGTCCCACGACGATTCAACGACGTCTCTGATCACGGCGTCAATCCGCTGCGAATGCCGAACGCCAAGTGCGCCTACTGCCTCAGTCGGAAGATCTTCGATCTTGATGTAGTCCGAACGAAGCGCATCGAGAATGTCGTGTGCGAGATAAGCGAGTGCGTCTGAAATTCGAACGATCTGAGCCTCTAAAGATAGATTTACCACTGCATCTTTCGAAAGGAACTTGCCTTCTGGCTTCGAGTGGTTGCGTATGCCATCGATCACATGCTCAGTCAGATTCAGGCCTTTGCCATCTTTTTCGAGCAGCGTGATGAGTCGCACTGAGTGGAGACTATGATGAAATCCGCCGGAAATCATCTGGTTGAGCACGCTCTCACCGATATGTCCGAACGGCGTGTGCCCTAGATCGTGGCCAAGACCTATGGCTTCGACTAGATCTTCGTTCAGATTGAGCCCACGAGCTATCGACCGCCCCACTTGCGCCACTTCTATTACGTGAGTCAGCCGGGTAGTGAAATGGTCGCCCTGAGGAGCGACGAACACTTGACTCTTGTGCTTGAGCCGACGAAACGAGTTCGTATGCACCACTCGATCGCGATCGCGCTGAAACTCTGTCCGAGTATCGGAAGGTTCTTCAGTTATTGCTCGTACTGAATTAACAGAACGAGATGCGAATGGCGACAAAAGCTCTTCACGCTTTTCGAGTCGCTCACGCACTGATCGTAAGTTGGGTTTCATATTTTTAGAGATCGGTTTCATCATTTTAAAGACTATATGCGCTTGCTATTTCGGTCACCTATCCTGCGCAGGATCTTCGTGCAAATTTCTGACTTTTCGTTGAGTAAGAAAAATTACAGAAATCATCACCAACATTATCGTCGGGCCTACCATCATTCCTGCTCGAAGACCCAGCACAGTCGCCAGGCTACCTGTCCATAGCCCGCCAAGTATTCCGACGCTCTGTGAGATAGCAAACACCCCCATAACTCGGCCACGAATGTCTTCGGGAACACGTAGCTGAACCGCCACTATTGAAGAAATATTGAACAAGCCGTTCCCAAAGTGAGCCGCTGCTGCCAGCGGCATAGCAAGTGCCAACGAGGGCGAGTTTGAAACTATCAACATGATCAATGAAAACGACGCTGCTCCTGCAAGGATGATCCAACCTAGACGACGACCGGGGGACAATCGACCGGCGACGATTATTCCGCTCAACGCTCCTATGCCTCCCGACGAAAACATGAAGCCGACTTCTCGTTTTCCGTCGCCAAATAGCTCGACGTATGCCGGCAACATTCCGATCCAGCCAAAAACCATCAGCATGTTCGAGAAAGCGAGGATCAATAGCACCAACAGAACTCGGTGACTTCTGATGTAGTTAATTCCGGTGCCAAGATCACGAATCACGCTCCGCTGAACGATCGATGTTCCACGTCGAGGCAGCACCACGGTTGCCGCGAACATGGCGAACCAACCCAGTGCAGCGATGAAGAAACCAAACGGTGTACCAAATTCTGCCATCAGCAACCCACCCACAGTAGGTGCAACCACCGAAGCCGAGGCCATGAGCGATCCATTGATCGTCACAGCACTTTTCATAGCCGATTTTGGCACCAATGATGGAAAATACGCCTGACGCGAAGGTTGATCGGCACCCGATACAAACCCGGCGAATACAGCTATCGAGAATATATGCCATGGCTGAACCGTATTTGTGAAGTCCAACACCCCAAGCAGCACAAACAGCAAAGCACCGATGAACGCCGATCCACCGAGCAGGAATTTCGCCTCGTATCGATCGGCGAACACGCCGCCAAAGATGTTCACAAGCATCATTGGTATCGCCGTTGCAGCAGCGACCCCACCGAGGCTAAGCGGTGATCCGGTTAACTCCCACATCAATAGGCCTTGAGCCACCGCTCCGAGCCTGAGGGCATTCATCGCAAGTACGGTGCCACCAAAATAGATACGAAAGGGCTTGAACGATAACGCGCTAACGCGACGTTCTACTTGGGTACCAGCCGACGACTCGGTCTGGTCGTCGGCTGGTACCAATTCACTGCCAGAATCAGCGTTGCTCACGCGTCTTCCAAATTGCTGCCGTTAAGGTTTCGTATTATCGGCTGGGAAATTCCAATTGCGATGAATATCGAAGCCAAAATAGCGGCGCCAATTGCGACTGCAATGCGCTCGTCGTAAACCGACGCTACGTAGCCTCCCATAACTCCGCCAAGGGGGATGAAACTGAAGGTGATCGTGTAGATGCCCATGACCCGTCCCCGCATCTGTTCAGGCACACGAAGTTGTAAGGCGGTCATCGCTATTACGAAAAATATAGTGTTTGCCAACCCACCTACAAACAAACATGACAACGCAACGTAGAACGATGGAGCGAACGCAAAGGCAACTACTGCTGCAGTAAAGGTGAGCGTGCCTCCCAACATGAAATATCCGACCCGGGAACTAGCTCGTACTTTTCCTACAGTGAACGTGCCCGCTAACGCGCCCAATCCGAGCACAGACAGCATGATTCCAAATCCGTCAGCTTCCCGTTCAAATCGCTTTGCAAAGAATGGCATCAACTGCAAGTACTGCATTCCGAAGAAGTGTGTCGAATACGTCAGACCTATCAGCAGTACAAAATCACGCCTTGAGAGAATGAATTTTACCCCTTCGACAATGTCGCCAAGCACGTTACGGCTCTTAACGACCGGAGGCGAGCTGACCCTTAGTGAAATCATCACAAGCAACATGCTCGCCCAACCGAGCACTCCAACGAAAAAGACCGTTTGAGTTCCACCAACCGTGATCAGGATTCCACCGATGATCGGAGTCACCAGCCGACTGAACTGCCACATGACCGTTCCGAGCATCACTGCGCTCGACATATGTTTTCGTTCAATGAGTAGCGGGAAGTAGGAACTACGAACGGGCCCGTCAAAGCCCATAACAAGACCTTGAACTGCTGCGATCAACACAACGTGCCAAATTAGTATCACGTTTGTCGCATCAAGAATTGCCAACAAAAGAAGCAGGGCCGTCGATGCAATCGAGACAACCATGATCAATTTACGACGATCAACCCGATCAGCGAACACCCCACCAAAAAGGCTTACCAAAATGGTCGGTACCGCGGTGGCACCACCGAGAATTCCAATATCAGTCGTTGAGCCACCGAGCTTGTCGACTATGAGCCAACCCTGCGCCATGGTGACGATCTGAATTGCGCCTACAGAAGCAAGTGAACCCAGCCAGTATCGGCGGTATTTCGCGTTGCTGAGTGCTCCGGACTTTTCGGCGAATTTCGCCCTGAATCCTGCCGGAGCCTGTTGTTCTGGTGTTGTTGCCACGCTAAATAAGATCGATTCGAGTAGTGGAGACAGATAAACAAAACAACCTGCTTCCCAATTGACCGACGATCTTACGCCTCATTCACACCGATTAGGGTCAGCCGGGAATAAAGAGTTATTCGACTGTGACGGTCTTGGCGAGGTTACGTGGCTTATCGGGGTCCCGATCAAGCGCCAGCGCTGTTCGATAAGCGAGTATCTGAAGGGGGATCAGCGTGACGAACGGCTGGAGTAGCTCCGGACATTCGGGCACTCGAATCACGTGATCGGCGACACGTTCTATCGTTTCGTCGTTTTCGCTGACTATGGCGATGACTTCGCCGCCACGCGCTTTTACTTCGCTGATGTTCGAGAGCATCTTCGGGTACAGATCATTTTGAGGAGCACAGACGATAGTTGCCATACCTGGGCCCAATAAAGCATTCATTCCGTGCTTCATTTCACCCGCAGGGTTACCTTCAGCATGGATGTAGGCGATCTCTTTCATCTTTAGAGCGCCTTCAAGAGCCATTGGAAGCTGCGCTCCCCGTCCCAAATAAAGCAGGTCTTCATACTTACAAAGACGATCAGCCAACGCGGTAATTTCGTCATTGAGATCGAGCGCAGTAGAAATGAGAGATGGTAGTTCCGCCATCTGGCTTACGATTTCTTTCACTCTATTGGCATCGATAACACCACGTGCCTGTCCCAGAAATACCGCAAGTTCCAACAGAGTCATCATGCTGGCGATCATCGTTTTGGTCGATGCAACGCAAATTTCCTGGCCAGCCTTCACTCCCAAAGTGAAATCAGCGACTCGAGTCGCCTGTGATCCTTCCATTTCGAGAATCACGCCTTGAAGCGCACCCGCTTGGCGAGCATATTCGATCGCCGCCAGAGTATCGGCGGTTTCGCCCGACTGAGTCATAGCGATTACTAGGGTCTTCGAATTGAGAACTGGATTTCTGTATCTGAGTTCAGATGAGTTCTCACAAACCGATGGAATACGAGCAATCGACTCGATTACAGATGCACCGAACATACCGGTGTGCATCGACGTGCCCATACCAGTCAGAATCACTCGATCAATCGACCGAATCTGGTCCAGAGTAAGCGAAATTTCAGGAAGAGAAATAGTTCCGTTCGCAAAATCCGCCCTACCCCGCATCGCAGCTTGAACAGCGTCGGGCTCCTCGGCGATTTCCTTCGACATGAAGTGAGGATGATTGCCTTTTTGCGCAGCCTCAAAGTTCTGCACGGTAACAACCGCATCGCGAGATATCGAACTGCCTTCCAGATCGAATAGCTGAACGCCGTCCTTGCGAATCTCCACTACCTCACCGGGTTCCAGGTAAATAACTTCCGACGTATATGGCAGCAGGGCGATCGTGTCGGATGCCATCACTGCAGCATGATCGTTTTTACCAACTACGATTCCGCCAGCGTTACCGATCCGAAGCCCGACTACAATGTCGGGTTCGGCAGTAGAAACGGCAACAACAGCGGTATTGCCTTTGATGCGACTCGACGCACCAATCACTGCCTCTCGCAAGCTTGTACCTGAAGCAACACTATGCCCAACTAAGTGAGCCAGTACTTCCGAATCGGTTTCTGACTTGAACTGTACACCGGTATCAACCAATTCATCTTTAAGTTCAATAAAATTTTCGATGATCCCGTTGTGTGCAATCGAAACCACTCCGCTAATTGATTCGTGTGGGTGCGAGTTTTGTTGATTGACTAGGCCGTGAGTCGCCCATCTGGTGTGACCAATGCCAACTACTCCGGCAAGCTCTCCACCTGAAACTTCAGACGATAGGTTTTCGAGCGACGCCTTATGATCGCCTCGTTTGATCGTCTTGATCGCTCCTGATGAATCGATCACCGATATTCCCGCTGAATCGTACCCGCGGTACTCGACCGCCCGAAGCCCATCGATTAGCAGCGGAGCTGCGTTTTCAGTTCCGGCATATGCAAATATTCCACACACTTATACGAGTACCTCACTGGCCGACCAAGTGAAATCGGCCGTATCTTTCAATTCAATGCCGCATTTGTCAGCGTATTCGCCCCGTTTATCTTCGGGAAGCATACGGGCGATTCGAACCATAGTTTCGGTAGTGACAGCCGCCGCTTTTCTTCTAGCTGCACTTCCCTCAGCTCCCGATGCGACAAATGGCACTCCAATCTTCAATCTCAACGTTGCCGTTGGCTTGAATACCTTGATCGGATTCTGCAAATTTTCCGATCCCGTAAGGGCAACTGGGATGATCGGAACGCCAGTCGACATAGCAATGTGTGCAAGACCAGGTCGGCCTTTCATTAGTATGCCTTTTTTGTTTCGAGTTCCCTCTGGAAACACGATCGATATTCGGTGTTCACTTAACAACATCCGAGTTATCCAGTTGAGCGCCCGAACATCTGCTCGGTGTCGATCTACAGGAAACGCTCCATAACCCTTCATGAAAATCGAACCGATACCGTACTTAAACAGCTCTTTTTTCGCCATGAAGACCGGCGGGCGCGGAAGAGCAGCCGCAACGATGGCTGGATCAAGATTTGAAATGTGATTCGAAGCAACGAGAAGTGGCCCAGATTTGGGAATGTTTTCCTGCCCCTCGATTTTGTAATCTGAGAA
Source organism: Chloroflexota bacterium (assembly GCA_018673955.1). Lineage (GTDB taxonomy): Bacteria > Chloroflexota > Dehalococcoidia > Lucifugimonadales > Lucifugimonadaceae > Lucifugimonas. Next base: position 50,447 of record JABHBJ010000081.1, read on the forward strand.
CAGTTTAAGAGTGGTTTTGAACCCAACGTTTAAAGCAGGGAACAGCCACTGGGCCATTAGAAAATATCCTTAGCAAGTTCGACGAGATGATTCACAACTTCACCAAACGTTAGTTCGTCGGTATCAACGATACGAGCGTCGTCAGCGGGTCTCAACGGTGAATTCTCTCGAGAAGAATCTATGAGATCTCGCTGCTCCATTGAACGAAGAATATCCTCAAACTCAATATTTATGCCTTCTGCAATGAAATCCCGATGTCGGCGATTTGCGCGAGTTCGAACCGTAGCAGTTAGATAAATCTTGAGTGGCGCTTCAGGAATGACGACTGTTCCGATGTCTCTACCAACCATCACGATAGCGCCGCCGTTAGCCAATCGGCGTTGCTCGGCAACCATGATTTCCCTGACTCTCCCAACGGAAGCCACCGACGAAACAGCATCATCGACCACAGGTGCGTGCAGGTGATTAGTTATATTTTCACCATTCACAACGATCTGATTGTCGCCTATTTCGCCATCAGAAACAGCAAAATCCATACGCTCGCAAGCTTCTGCAACGGCTATTGGGTCGTTCACATTGACGCCATTTTTTATGGCATTCCAAGTTGCAGCACGGTACATAAGCCCGGTATCCAAGAAACGATACCCAATATGACTTGCAAGCGATCTCCCAACAGATGATTTTCCAGAAACGGCAGGTCCATCAATTGCTATCGGCGGGCGGGCATAGCCTTTATTAGACAAACGTTCTCCGTTCAAAATTCCACTCGACATTACCTATATTTGACCACATCCGCAGACGTTCCACTCTAAGTAGCCTAACCGTCTACTGATAAAATCTGGTTCATCTGACATAAAAGCGTTAGCGATATTGGCGTAGCGCTTCACCGATACCATCGTGCAATTCAGTACAAAAACTCACCCAACGACCATGGAAATTTGAAGAAATGAACGTTCTAGATTGGATTCTGATTGTTGCTTTTGCGGCTACCGCGTTCTGGGGATACAAAACTGGATTAGTCTCGGCGGTACTGAACGCAGCAGCGATCTACGTCGGTATGCTCCTTAGTGGATTGTTCGCCGGCCAAGTTCTGTCGCTCATCTGGGATGGAGTCGAAAGCCAGGCTGTTTCCACAGCTATCGGATACGTAATCATATTCGTCGGTGCCTTCATCGCCAGCCGCATCGTCGCCTCGATGATCAAAAAAGCCCTAAAAGTTACGTTTATGGGCCGGACGGACAGTCTCGGTGGCATAGTCATTGGACTCGTCGCGGGTGTACTGATTGCGGGTGGAATAATGACCGTTGTCGCTCGCTACTCGTTCGTTGAGGACGTAGAAGCAACCGAAATCGGCGTTGGCGATATCATGACCGACGGCACCGAAGGCATCACCGACAAGATCACTGGAAATACAATCGCATTCGCAAAGAACCTCGGCCAAGACAAGGGACGAGACTTACTACTCGAGTCAACAATCGTTCCATCGCTTATTGATATACGATCTATTGTCACCGCTTTCGCACCAGCCGAATTTGGTGAATCACTAGAATTACTTGAACAGGCGATAGACGAACAAGAATAGCTTCCGCCTGTTCACCTTTGAAACCAGAATCAACTAAGTAGACGTTAAATAATCATCAAGTAAGCTCACTCACAAATTGGCCCATCTAAATCGAGGGTCGAAAACGGAAAACCACATGAGCGAAAGCACTCGGGCGCCAGTATTGGTGCTCAATCAGAACTATCAGCCGCTCAACATCTGCGATATTCGCAGGGCAGTGAAACTTGTGGGTAAAGGCAAGGCTGAATCAGTTCAAGATACCGGCGAATACGTTCACACCGTCACCGATATTTTCGACCGACCTGACGTGATACGACTGATTTACATGGTCAGGCGGCCTCTTCAACGACGAAAGATGTCACGCAACGAAATTTTCTCTCGTGACAACAACTCTTGTCAGTACTGTGGTGCCAAACCGCGCGATATGACTATCGACCACGTTAACCCTCGCTGCAAAGGCGGAGAGTTCACATGGGAGAACGTTGTTAGCGCCTGCAAGGCGTGTAACCACCGGAAAGCAGCTCGAACGCCCCAAGAGGCGGGTATGAGGCTGCGAAACAAACCCTATGAACCCCGGCCTAACCCGTATTCGTTCTTGAAACTCGAATCGCTCAGGAAAACATGGCTACCGTTCGTACCGTGGATGGTTCCCGAATCGAATCCTTCAAACGGTGAGCTTTCGACTGCAGCAGCGCTGGCCGACTAGCTACTCTTCGGAATCGTCACTATCGTCGAAGGTGAGCGATGGGACTTTCGCCGGATCAGCCCACGGAATATCGAGCATGAGCACTTCGAGAGTTAGCTGTGGAACGGCATTTGCTTCTAAAGCGATCGTCGCATCCTGAATCGAAGTAACAGCTGCAGATATCTGAGACTCTTTCAGCTCACCCGCAATTTCAGAAAGCAATTCCGCCCATTCCGTGTTGGTCACATGATCGTTCAGCTTGTGACGCATCATCGCTACGTCGCGCCACCATTCAAGCCAGCGCCGCATCTCTTCCAATACAGCGTCACGATCTCGCCAGAACTGTCCACCGATCTGACGTGCGTACCTGAATCGTTCTTCGATATTGCCTGTAACGATCTCAGCAAACCGCAGAACAGCCTGATTATGACCGTCGACAATCGTCGAATCATTTAGAGCACCGATTGCCCAGCCGGGGCAGCCACGTGCGAGCCGTGACAGTGAGCGAGCTTGCGATTCTTCAGCTTCGAATCTTTCGATTAGCTCAGCTTCGATCACCTCTGGGTCAACCGGTCGCAAATCTATTCGTTGGCATCTTGAAACGACCGTTTCAGGCAACGCCTCCTCGGTTGGCGACGTAAGAATGATCAAGGTGTCGTCGGCAGGTTCTTCGAGCGTCTTGAGAAGCGTATTTGCTGCTTCGATAGTCATCCGCTGAGCGTCATCGATGATGAAAACCTTGCTCAGGCCCTCGAACGGCTTCGTTGCTGAATCACGAATCAATTCACGTATGTGATTGATCGATATATTCTGGCGCCCTCGTTTGCCGCTCTCTTCAGCGTCACCACCAGAGCTAGACCCTTTGGAGTCTTTTTCCAACTCGGTATTAACGTCGATTACTCGAACGTCGGAATGAATTCCTTTTCGAATTCGTTCTGATTGGTGAGAAGTGGAAAGATCTATGCTGTCGGCAGTACCGAACATATCGACCACCGCCTCGCTATTGACCATACAGGCGATATCGATCGCTAAAGTACGTTTGCCAACTTTGTCGGGACCCGTTATCAAATATGCATGAGCCAAGCGACCACTCTCGGACGACTTCGATAAAAGCCGCGTCGCACCCGGGTGCCCAAACGTGGTCCACCCAACAATGGGGGGACGTGTGACTTCGGGTGAAACGAGATCAGTCAAGATCGAGACTCGATGCGAGTAGGTCTGAGTAGGTTTCACGCCGGCGAATTAGCCGTGCTTCGCCACCATTCACCATCACGACTGCAGGTCGCGTCTGCATATTGTAGTTGCTCGCCATCATCAGGCAGTAAGCACCTGATGCGGGAAGAGCCAATAGCTCGCCTGTTTCGACTTCTGGAAGGGCAACATCCCGGGCAAGTACGTCGCCAGATTCGCAGAATTTGCCTGCGACGGTGACGGTCTGGTTTCGATTAGCGTTCGGACGATCCACCGGCACGACGGCGTACTCAGAGTCGTACAGCGCAGGGCGAATATTGTCGCCCATTCCGCCGTCGACACTGACATATGTTCGAACGTTCGGGATGGTCTTGATTCCGCCAACGGTGTACACAGCAACCCCGGCACGACCCACGATCGCACGGCCAGGTTCGACAGAAACTATCGGTTCATCTAGTCCGTACGTGTCACAGCCTTTTCGAATGGCTACTGCAATCTCTTTGGCGTAGTCACTCATCGCAGGAGGAAGCGTGTCGGATACATATCCAATAGCAAATCCTCCGCCAGGACTAAACCGCTTCAGGTCGAGTCCGTATTTGTCGCGCATATCAGCAGAGAACTTCAACACGTAGTCGATCGCCTCTGAATACGGTTCCAGTTCGAAAATTGGAGATCCAAGATGGAAATGAACACCGACAACGTCGAGATTGTCTTGCTCTAACGCCTGTTTAACAGCAATCTCAGCATCGCCTGTTTCGATTGAAAATCCGAATTTCGAATCTAAAATTCCCGTCGAAGTGAGCATGTGAGTGTGCGGGTCTATACTCGGCGAAAGCCGAAGCATTACCTGCTGCTTCACACCAAGTTCGCCAGCGACTTCGTTCAGCAATTCGATCTCAGCGAACGAGTCGAGCGTGATCAGCCCAATGCGGTAGCGTAGAGCTTCAAAGAGCTCTTCACGCCCCTTGTTGTTACCGTGGAAGTTCATTCGATCTGCAGGGAAGTCGGCAGCAATCGCAACGGCGAGTTCACCGCCGGTCACGACGTCCATGTCGAGACCCTCTTCTTCAATAATTTTCGAAACCGCAGGGTTCGCAAACGCTTTCGAGGAGTATTCGATGTGCGTCTTTGGATATTCCGCAGTGAAACTTCCAACGAAATCTCGGCAAACATCACGAAGCGTCGCCTCGTCGTAGATGTACAGCGGACTGCCGTACTGCTCTACGAGATCACGTACATCACAACCGCCAATGGCTAGTCGACCGCTGTCGCTAAGATCGGCTGTTATCGGAAGTATTTCGGTTTCTGGAATTCTGGACATTACGGTTTTCTGATCTGACGGCTCATTGTTTGCGGCCGCATGTTGTGATGCTAAACGAGGCAGCCGCGAAGCGTAAGCCCGCGATTGCAATTGAAATTCAAGTACCCAATTGTCGTTCCCGCAAATACAGCCGTCAATTTGAATTGGCAGGATCAATTCGACAAGGAATGAACTATAGATCGCTGTACAGCAATTCGACTAATCAAATACTGCCACTCGATGTGCAACATATGCATGCGCTTGATGTGTATTTATCCTCTCTTATATGGCAGGATTCAACGACTATGACTGAAAAGCCTGTACGACTAACCGAACTGGCAAGCTGCGCCGGTTGAGCTGGAAAGCTCAGCGCGAGTGAACTTGCCCAGGTTTTGGGCAAGCTGCCAACCCCCACCATCACCGATTCAAACGTGCTGGTCGGAACCGAAACCGGAGATGACGCTGCCATCTACCGGATAGACGATCGCGTCGCTCTCGTACTCACAAACGACTTCTTTGCGCCTATCGTCGATGACCCGTTCGACTACGGCCAAATCGCTGCAGCAAATGCTCTTAGTGACATCTACGCAGTTGGCGGAACTCCGATCACAGCGTTGAACATAGCGGCGTTCCCTCGCAATCTAGGCCCTGACGTAATCGCCAAAATTCTCGAAGGCGGACAGGCGAAAGCTGAAGAAGCCGGGATTTTGATTATTGGAGGTCACACCGTCGACGATAAAGAGCCTAAATACGGACTCGCGGCAGTCGGTATTGTCACACCGGGCGAGCAGATCACGAACGCAAACGCTCAGCCGGGCGATGTACTGATTCTTACCAAAGCAATTGGATCTGGATTTATAACGACCGCTGGCAAGTTTGGGACTGCGCCTGATAATGCGATTGCCGCCGCTGTGAAGTCGATGGCGACCTTAAACAAGGGTGCTGCCGTTGCGATGCAAGAAGTCGGCGTAAACGCTGCTACTGACGTGACCGGATTCGGGCTGCTGGGTCACTTGGCTCAAATGATGAAGGCAAGTGGCACTTCGGCAACTTTGAATTGGTCGGCAATTCCGTTCCTGCCGGGTGCAATTGATCTCGCACACGCCGGATCGACCTCAGGCGGAACCCGCCGAAACATGGAAGCTCTCGAAGGCAGAGTTCTCTATGGCGAGGGAATTTCTGAGTTCGAATTCATGGTTTTAGCCGATGCCCAAACATCAGGCGGCATGCTAATTTCAGTTCCAGAAGAACGAGCCAACGCACTTGTAAAGAGTTTAGTTGCTAATGAAACACTTTACAGTGAGGTAGTCGGACGAGTCGGCAACGATGGGCAGCTGGGCACAGTAACGATCGAAAAGTAGCCTTATCCTCCCGCGTCCCGACCGAAGCGGAGGGGCCTGGGGCGGACGAGGTGAAACCGCTCTCAGCAGCCAACAACGTTCAATCGCCTCGGACTTTCGGAGAACACGATTCAACCAGCTATCGTTCCCTCCACACTCACCCAAACGTGCCATACACAAGCCCTAGCCCCGCCAAATCCCTCGGCTGCCGCTCGGGACACACGATTAAGGTGCCCACCAAGACTACTCAGTCCTGTCCCAAATCCTCGCTCGTTCGATATCAGGCATCTCAGCTAGCACTTCATCACCCGCTACTTCCTCCGCCCGCAATACGTGATCCCGCAACCCAACCGTCGCCTTCCTCAAAGCCGTTTCGGCGTCGATTCCAGCAGCATTCACTTGTCGAGCGACCGCCATCAGGTACTCTCCGGCTCGTTCTTCACCATCTTCGAGTGATTCGCCCTCGATCGACCCAAAAGCCAACGGCATCGAATGCCTTTCTGGCCAAGGCAATCCCGCACGCATCACACGCTTCTGCACTGAAGATGAATACGCCAAGGCAGGCATCGCTGATGGCAGCGAAGCGACTATCGAACGTTTACCGCCTGCTTCAGCACGCTTCAAAGCTTCCCAGCGATCAACTACCTGCTCCGAGTCGGTCACTTTCTCGTCATCACCAAATACATGCGGGTGCCTGGCGATCATTTTTTCTCGAATCACGTTGCACACCGCCGCCGCGTCGAATCCGTCTTCACGACGAGCGATATCGGCGTGAAACAGAATTTGGATCATGATGTCGCCCAATTCTTCAGCCAAACCACCCGAATCGCCAGAATCGATAGCCTCAAGCGTTTCGTACGTCTCTTCGAGCAAGTTGGGTCGAAGCGAAACGTGAGTCTGCTCGGCGTCCCAAGGACACCCTCCGGGGTCTCTCAACAACTCAACAGTCGCCGCCAGCTCGGCAAACGCCTCTCCGGCCGTTTTCGCCTGATCGCTAAGTGAACTCAATGGATTCTCCGTATTTCGTGCGTTGCGTATCCCGCGGGCACGCCATTTCAATAGATGCCACGTATCCTAACCGTGATGCCATCCAAATCGAAGCAAAATGCCGTCGAACGACGTTCAAGTTCTCACCAACCCGGAAAGCACAAAATCCCGCTTGTCGGGGCCGCTATTTTTGCTATCGTCCTGCCGCTTTTCCTGATTCTGTTCAACACAAGCTACATCACGAACAGCGAGTGGCTATACGACTATGGCTGGTGGCGAAACGATATCGCCAATCGAACCGGATTGCCTACCGAACAACTGAACCGTGGCGCCGACCAGATCAAGTACTACTTCAATAACGACGAAGAGCTTCTAGATCTACAGGTCGAATATGCAGGTGCAGATGTTTCGCTTTACAAAGAGCGCGAAATACTCCACATGATCGATGTGAAGGCTTTGATGAAAAGCGTATTCGCCATCACAAACTGGTCGGGAGTCGTACTGCTATTTTTGCTAGCGGTAGGTCTCATCACGCTGAAACAAGATGTGTTCCCGCTGTTGTTACGATCGCTCAAGTGGTCGGCAATTGGCACTGGGGCGTTTCTGGTCGTCTTCGGTGGAACAGCAGTCATCGATTTTGGTTGGCTATTCACGCAGTTCCACTTCCTGAGTTTTGCGAACGATCTGTGGTTGCTCGATCCGTACAACGACTATCTGATCATCATGTTCCCGCAGCAGTTTTTCTTCGAAGCCACGCTGTTCATCGGGCTGTTGACGGTCGTCGATTTTGGACTGATTACGTTCACAGCAAGAATCGCTCGCAGGCGACTCGGATAGCACTGGCTGCACGGCAATATTCCCGAAAATGCCACGTCGTCCTGCACAAGTCGAAGCACAACACCCCACACCGTCATCCTGAACACATGTACACAATAGACCGATTCAGATTCGTTCTGAACAGATCATTATCCGAACGCGTCTGAATCTCCGATGGATTAGATCAAGTATTCCGTTTTCCAGATCGGATTCACGGAATTCTGAGAGACTCTGGACGGGGAGTTCGACTCTGCTCCATCTCCCCGTCCAGCACAAACCTCTAGACGGTCCCTTTCATCCCAGGGATCCTAACGGTCAGCGTGCTTTGCAAATAGTGAATAGCGTTCCCTCCCCAGTCTCCACCAAGAATAAAGCCCTGCCCTCTCGATTCTGAGGGCGGGCTTTATTCTTTCCTAAGTTCTCAAAATCACCGGGTTTTGACACTCTTCTTACCGGAATCAAGTATAGGTCACCATTGGACAAACATCGGCATGTCTGATTTCTTGGACGTATAGCTCCGACGGTCAGGACCGGGCCTCGATTGTTAACGCAGGCAGCTCATAACCGAACGGTCGCAGGTTAATGCAGGAATCGGCGTGGCGCGGGGCTAAGGTAGGGATGAGAACCATTTGAGTACTCGGAGAGCGCTGAGGCTGTTCCAGCGACTGGCTGCCCCTCGCCTGCATGGCTCAGGTGGCGAAGGCAGCGAGGAAGGCGTCGATGGTGCGTTCAATGTCGGTCGGCGTGATCGGCGCGTTGTCGAATAGGCACTGGTAGAGGATTGGGCCCAACGTGTGCGCGGCGGCGGTG
>JABHBJ010000072.1 GCA_018673955.1 Chloroflexota bacterium
ATGCCAAGCGTGCCTTCCGATCCGACAAACGCTCCCCGAAGGTCATACCCAGAAGATTCGCGCTGCGTTCCGCCGAACCACGTTAGCGATCCATCTGCGAGAACGACTTCGAGTCCGAGCACGTGATTTGTTGTTACACCGAGTGCAAGACAGTGAGGTCCACCGGCGTTTTCACCGATGTTTCCGCCGATAGTGCAGGTTTTTTGACTGGCAGGATCAGGGGCGTAGAAAAGTCCGAGATGGCTGACTTTTTGCGATAGATGGAGATTTATCATTCCCGGTTCTACGATAGCGACTCGGTTTTCAGCATCGACTTCGATCAACTTCGTTAGCCGAGTGAGAGCGATTACTACTGAATTGCGAAGGGGGACTGCGCCACCTGAGAGACTCGTACCGGCACCGCGGGCGACGATGTATGCCCCGTGTTTATTGGCGATTTTCACGACTGCTTCGACTTCCTCTGCGGTTGAAGGAAGTACAACTGCTTGCGGCGACGCTTTGTCGATTGAACCGTCGTATTCATAGACCAGTAGGTCTTCGGCTTTCCAAAGAACGTACGAATCGCCAACGACGCTAGAAAGCTCTGAGATCATCGTCGAACTGACTGAAGTTTCCCTGATTTTTGGGGTCATGGGGTAATTGTTACACGCGATTAGTGAGTTACCAAGCGTTAGAAAATCGTTCCTACGCCAGTTACGTTTCGGACTATTTCACGATCTTCCTGATCTCGAATGATCTTTGCTGTCATTTCGTCAGGGTCCCCCCATTGGTCGAGTAGGATTTGGAGTAGGCGAGCCTGAACTTCTGCGTGCTCAGGATTACCGGCGAGGTTTATGAATTCTTTGGGATCGGATTTCAGATTGTAGAGTTCGATTTCGACTGGGTCGCCGTGTCCGTAACAAAGCTTCCAATCACCCGATCTGACCATTCCAAGAGCACGGTCTGTTCCGTGAGCGAAGTGCTCGGAGATTGCAACGTCGTTTAGGGTTGAGGTGTCGCCTTCGAGCGCTGGAGCCAGTGATTGCCCATCGAGGTCGTATTGATCGAGTTCGATTCCTGCAAGATCGAGAATCGTTGCGACAGCGTCGACGTTCGATACTGCTTCGCCGATTCGTTGACCGCCTTCGAATTTACCTGGCCAAGAAATCTGGAGAGGAACGTTCGCCGACTGTTCGTAAAAACACATTTTTCGCCATAGACCGTGTTCTCCCAGCATGTCGCCATGATCGGAAGTGTGAACAATCACGGTATTCTCCGCGAGACCTTGTTCTCCGAGGACTTCCATCAGATGACCGATCTTGTCGTCGAGGTACGTGCAAAGACCGTAGTAGGCGGCTCTTGCACGGGCGATTTCATCGTTTGTCCAGTTCCCGTCGAGACCGAACATTTGCCTTAGTCGATTTGCTGATTCTGGAAGTTCATCGAGATGGCCTTCGGGTATGTCAGGCATATCTACGTTGTCCGGGTAGTACTTCGAAAAGTACGGTTCAGGAACGATGAACGGGAAGTGTGGAGCGATAAAACCAACGCACATAGCGAACGGCTTATCTTGCCTTGCGGGATCTGAGAGAAATTCGACGGCTGCCTTTTCCATAGCATCGTCAGCTTCGATCATCGGGCTAACTCCGGGGGTGGCCTCACGAACGCCGTACCAATCTTCGCCCGCAGTTGGGATACCGTCCGACCAGCGATAGTGGTCGAGCGGTGCCTCGATGTGTGGATCACGAGAGAGTTGCTTCTCGAATCCATGAAGTGGGTCGGGGCCAACGAGGTGCATCTTGCCGTTCAGGGCGGTGTCGTAGCCCTCGTTTCGCAGCAGGTACGGCCAAGTGAGCTTGTCGACCGCCATCGGCTTCGTGTTGTCCCAAACTTCGATGGTCGAAACGTACTGCCCTGTCATAAACGACGCCCGAGATGGGATGCACAAAGGTGAGTTGCAGTAGTTCGCCTCGAAGGTCACACCTTGCTCGGCAAGGCGATCCATGTTCGGCGTTTCGATGATCGGGTGGCCATACGTCGAAGAGAACTGAGCTCCGTGCTCGTCGGACATGATTACGAGGAAGTTTGGTTTCGAGTTCGTGGCTATCGGATTTCTCTTTTGATCGCTAATGATCGCTGTTGAAGAACGGTATTCGCTATGGCGTGATGACGGCGCGGGTTACTTCGCTGCCTTTTTGGGTGCCTAGCCATTCGGCGGTTTCGAACGCCTTGCCGATCTGGTCGAGCGGGAATTCGTGCGAAACCACGCTCGTGAGTGGGTACTTGTCGGCGGTTCGTTCTAGGAAGTCGATAGCGTTCGGGATGATCCACGGATCGTAGTGCTGGATGCCGTAGAAACGCACTTGATTGGCAACCATCGTCGAAACGTCGATAGTGGCGAACGAGTTAGGCGAAATGTGGCCGACTTCGAGGTAAATCCCTCGCATACGGACCATCTTCAGCCCTTCTTCGACAACTGCTGGGAAACCAACTACTTCGATCACCTTGTCGGCACCGATACCGTTGGTTAGTTCCATCACGCGGTCGATTCGTGATTCAGGAGTGTCGTACTCGTTCATATCGATCGTGTGAGTGGCTCCACACTGCATGGCCAGATCGAGACGGGGCTTTTGGCTATCGATCACGATTACCTTCGAAGCACCGAGTTCGGCTGCGACTGCTGTGGCATTAACGCCAAGTCCGCCAGCGCCTTGAACAACGATGTTGTCTCCAAGTCGGATGCCACCCAAGTGCAGCGCTTCGTATACCTGCGCTAGAGCACAGTTGATTGGAGCAGCCGCAGCGTTACTGATCGAGTCGGGGAGTTTGAATACATAGTTTGGGCTTCGCAGGTAGTAGTACTGAGCGAATCCGCCGTTGCACACCGGCCATTCATCGAGAGGCTTGCGTCCCGTTCGGAACTTGCAGGCACCGAATTCACCTCGTAGGCAGTTGTAGCAACGTGCACAAGGGAAAAAGTAGGAATATGCGACTCGATCGCCTTCTTTGAGAGGTCGACGCATCGAGTCAGTAGTGATCTTGTTGCCCATAGCGGCGACTTCACCCATCATTTCGTGACCGAACACAAACGGATCACGGGGTGGTGCGCCTTCTGGAATTCCGTCACCACGCCAAATATGGAGGTCCGATCCGCAAACACTTGTTGCTTTTACTCGGATTTGAATTGCATCCGGTTCAAGCTCAGGTAGTGGAAGCTCCCGCATCTCCCAGCTTTTGTCGGCGTCGTGCCAAACTGCTGAAGTACCCATTTGTGCCATTGTGATCTCCTGAACGGTTGCCTGAAATATTTACTGTGCGTCTGGTGGATTTCTCACAGTGGAACCGATGGCAAATAATCTATTCCCGTTCACGTAAAGTCACAATAAGCGAGAAGACCAATATTTCGGTCGCCCAGTCGGCAATTTCAGAGAATAGAATTTCCCTGCCGGGATTCGTGAACATGGAATTCGGCTTTTCGAGTGTTGCGGATAAACGCATGAATAGTGGGCAGGATCGAATGACGATATCGAACTGGCGATCGCGAGCTGGCACAACTTTCCAAACTGAAAAGCGACCCGCTTCGGGATCGAGGGGCGTGGTCGTTACCAATCATCCGTTGGGGTCAGCTGCTGGGTCTGAAATGTTGCTGGCCGGCGGCAATGCTATCGATGCCGCCATCGCCTCACTTTTCGCTCTGACAGTTGTCGAACCGATGATGGTTGGCATATTCGGGGCGGGTCACATGAACGTTCGACTGGCGAACGGCGAGCATCACGTCATCGACGGTTACACCACGGC
>JABHBJ010000058.1 GCA_018673955.1 Chloroflexota bacterium
CTCGTGCTCGATGACGTCGCAGCAGCAGGTGGGGCGACGTCGATTGGCTTTGCTAAGGGCACACCGACCGCTGATTGGCGATACACCGCTCAGATCGAAGCAGCTGAATCACCAGAGAAGAATTAGGCGAGCGGCATAGGTTCTTCGAATCGTTAGCTCTTCGATTTCCATTCTTCCCACATAGCTGGAGTGAAATCTGGTACAGAGAAGAACTTGTGGAGTGCACCTTCTTTGGCTCGAACTTCGGCACACATCTTGGCGACATCGGCAGCTTCATCGACGGTGACCCGAGTTGCACCATCTGCGTCACAAACCAGAATGTCCCCAGGTTTGATTGTCAGACTCGCAACGGTAACGGTAACTCCGTGTTCGATCATGTTGAACGGGCCATGCCCGGGCACCCGTCCTGTCGCCCAAAGTGGTAATCCTGCTTGCTCGATACCGGGAATGTCGCGGGCGTTGCCTTCGACGAGAGCGCCTACTGCACCGAGCGCTTTCATTTGAAATGCCATTCCGTCCCCGATGATAGCGCCACGGTTTGCGGGCTTATCGATGTCTTGCTGAACGACTATCACTGGGACGTTCGCCTTCGCAATTGAATCGAAGTAGTCTGTACGTAAGTAGCCATCGCTCTGTTCGCCCGAAAGGGGAGTCCATGTCGAAGTGAGTGCGTAACCAACTGCAGGTTTAGCACCCGGGGAGATGAATTCCCGAACGCTCGGATCGGTGTAGTCGTCGTTGGCGTTGATGTGGCCTCGGACTAAGATTCCTGCGTTCTGAACTGTGGCTGAATCGTATTCTGCGAGCGTGTCCAAGATCGACTGGTCGATGGTTTTCATGGGAGAGTTCGGTTCGTTGTGTTAGTTATTAGTCGAGCGGGAGAATGTCTGGCTCTATCGAAAGGACATCACCGGGGAAGAATTCGCGCCATGACTCGAACTGCTCGACGAAAGTACGGCCTTCCTCTACAGATCCGAGGCCTTTGATGGCTCTACCCGGGTCGTACCCGGTCGTTTTAGCTAGTGCTTCGATGCCGCGTTTTGTGTCTCGCACACCACCCACCGAAAAAGTATCGCCTTCATCGTTCTCGACGATTAGGTCGAAACCTTTTTTCTTCTGCTTCCAGTACAGCCTCATATGGACACCTTATTTTCTTGCAGGGTTTTCTAGTAGCGTTCGGTCGGACGGCAGTGATTGCCGTTATCAATAATGGAGGTGGAATGATGTGAACATTCTAAGGGCAGAAGAAGCTATCTGGGACGCATAGTGGTGGGGAATTGTGGAAATGGTCATCGTGTCGACGTTCCTGCGAGTGCTGATCGCTAGTCTTACGAGAGGTGCGGAAGTGCGCGGTCGAGGATGGCGTGGCTGACATCAAGCTTGCTCATGAGCGGCTGTGGATCGACGTTTCCTTCGGGATCGACAAACGTGACTTTATTTGTGTCGGTGCCGAATCCACTTCCCGGCTCGCTCACATTATTTGCAACGACGAACACCGCACCCTTTAGCGCAGCCTTAACGTGAGCGTTTGCTTCGAGATCGTTGGTTTCAGCGGCAAATGCAATTTTGACCAAGTTCTTGCCCTGAGCCAAAGGCATGAAGTCTTCGACCTTCGTGAGTTTGAGAGATATGGTGCCTTCGCCTTTTTTCTTTATCTTCTGGTCGGCAACATCGGACGGAGTGAAATCGGATATTGCAGCAGCCATGATCAGCAGGTCAGATTCAGCTGAAATGGGGAGGATAGCATCACGCATATCGGCGACAGTGGCAACGTTTACGATGGTCACCCCAGAAGGCTCAGGCAGATCGGCTGCGGTGACGAGCGTCACTTCTGCACCGCGATCTCGGGCAGCTTCGGCAATAGCGTAGCCCATCTTGCCGGTTGACCGATTTGAAATGAAACGCACTGGGTCGATTGGTTGCTTCGTGCCACCAGCGGAAACGATCACATGCCGCCCGGCATAGTCGCCGTTACGACCTATCGCCTGTCTCACGAGTCCAACCAGCGTGTTTGTGTCGACGAGTCGACCATTGCCGACAAGTCCGGAAGCGAGTCTTCCTTCTGCTGGACCAGCGATAGTTACACCGTCATCAACAAGCTTTTTGACATTTCGTCGAGTAGTCGGGCTTGCGAACATATCGGCGTCCATTGCTGGAGCAACGATTACTGGTGCATCGGTAGCAAGCACGGTAGCTGTAAGTGGATCGTCAGTAATGCCAAGTGCCAACTTTGCGAGAGTATTCGCTGTAGTAGGAGCAATCAATACGCAGTCGGCGCTCAAGGCGAGGGCGACGTGATCGATACTAAGCGCTGAATGAGCTTCCCAAAGACCTGTAGTCACAGGTTGATGCGTAAGTGCTGCGAATGTCGAGTCTCCGACAAATTCGGTGGCAGCAGTCGTCATTATCACGTCGACTGTCGCACCGGCCTGAACTAGCTTGCTAGCGATGTCGGCAGCTTTGTAAGCGGCGATCGAACCTGTCACACCAAGAACGACATTTTTGCCTTCAAGGGGCAATCGCGAGATCGGTTGATTTGAGTTAATTTCGGGCGACATATCAGGCACCTGAAGCCAGTTAGGAGTTGTTCATTTCGTGAACGAGTCGAAGCCCCACAAGGGTCAACTCAGGGTTCACATGGTCGAAAGACTCGGTATGCTCTGCCATCAGATTTGCCAAGCCACCTGTAGCTACTACTGAGACATCTTCGGGAGCATCTGGATTCAGTTCCACCTTGAATCGAGCTAGCATTCCCTCAATTAGTTCAGCGAATCCGTATACGAAACCTGACTGCATTGAAGCGACGGTGCTTCGACCAATGACTCGGTCTGGTGCAATCAGCTCGACTCGGCGTAGCTGAGAAGTGTTGCGGAACATGGCGTCTGCAGCTATTTCCATACCGGGAGATATTGCTCCACCGATGTAGTCGCCTTCGGCTGTAATTGCGTCAAATACCGTGGCTGTACCGATGTCGACAACAACGATCGGTCCGCCGTAAAGCTGATGTGCTGCTACTGCATCGACGATTCTGTCCGCTCCGACATCTTGAGTTCGGTCGTAGTGAATTCGAATTCCTGTGCGAACACCGGGACCGATAACCAATGGAGTTACGTCGGTTAGTGATGAGAGGGCATTGACGTAGTCTTCTGTCAGGGGGGGGACGACTGAGCATATGACTACAGCATCGAACGAACTTGGCTCTACACCCTTCGATTGCAGTACGCCTTCGAGCGCCCATGCGTGCTCGTCGATGGTGCGAGTTTCGCGTGTCGCCAATCGCCAGGTGGCGGTTAGTTCTTGATCGGTGAAGGCACCAATCGTGATGTTAGTGTTGCCGATATCGACGGTCAGTAAGGATGTCACTCATACCCAGTATAAGAGCGTGGCATCGAAATGTGCGCTTAATTACACGAGATCGGATTCCGCACAGATGATGATTTTCTGTGACGTTAGTTGAAATCGAGTTGGATAGCGTCTCGGTAAAACAGCCCGAGGCGTTCGATTACATCGGTGGCTCGCATGCCCGTTTCGCCCAAATCCTGTCGAGCGGATTCAGCTGCGTAACCGTGAACGAAGACTGATAGAACAGCCATTTCGAAGAGTTGGCCGGGCTGTTGGGCGACGAGCCCTCCGAGTAGCCCGGCTAGCACATCACCGCTGCCACCCTTGGCGAGCCCAGTGTTGATCCATGGCGAGACAGCAACGCGACCGTCTGGAGCTGCAACTAACGTTGAAGCACCTTTGAGTAGAACTATCTTGTTGAACTTTTTGGCGGCTTCTTGAGCTCTCCGCAGGCGATTGTTTTGAACTTCAGTGGGAGTTATCCCCATCAGGCGGCCCATCTCGCCGGGATGAGGAGTGAGGATGGCAGGACTGGTAAAACGCTCCCACCAAAGATGTGATAGCGACAGGATGTTCAAGGCATCAGCATCGAGAACTAACGGGATTTCATCGTCGATCTCAGAGAGAACGGTCGATACGAATTTTCTAGCTGCGGAAGAAGTGCCGAGACCAGGACCGATAGTGACGGAAGTTGATTTCACCGCCAGATCGAGAACCGCCTTCGCAGCTTCGGACGCATTGAGGATATCGTCGGCGTTTACAGGCAACGAACGGTACATCGCCTCTCGGATATCTCCGGCGATATGACGGTATGCGGGTTCCGGCGTGGCAACGAACGTTAGGCCGACGCCCGAACGGGTGGCAGCATCGGTCGCCATTGTCACTGCTCCGAGAAAGTCCTTCGACCCGGCGATTATGAGCGTTGAGCCGAATGTGCCCTTGTGTCCGATCAACGGTCGTTCTGGTAAAAATGAGGCGGCAAGATGCTCGGTAATTAGCTCGGCGTTTACTTGCGAATCGAGACCTTCAGGAATGCCAATATCGAGAACCGATACTTCGCCGGTTACTGAAGGATCGGCAGCGATTGCTGCTCCCAACTTCGGATAGCCGAGCATCAGGGTGCGATCTGCTGGGAGTCCTGCGACATCGAATTCACCAGTATCGGAATTTAGGCCGGTTGGTAAATCGAGTGCGACAACTGGCACGCCAGATTCGATGGCGGCGAACGTAATCGTGGAGATCGGCGCGGTGATGGCGCGTGACGAGCCGATTCCAAGGATGGCATCGATGATCAGATCGGTTGATTCGAGAAGAGTATGCAGTATTTCGGAGTCTGAATCGCCGATTCCATTAACTACAGTTACGCCAGCTTCTAGTGCGGAATCTTGCTTGGGATCGGGCGAATTTCGCTTCGCACACAAAACTGCAATAACGTTCGTACCCCACTTCGCCAAATGCCGACCGGCGACAAATCCATCGGTTCCATTGTTGCCGGGGCCTATAAAAATCGCTATTCGCTTGCCGAACAGTTCACTGTGTTTGCCGAATTCGTCTCGAACGGCTTCAGCGACGGCCAACCCCGCATTCTCCATTAATTGCTCTAGCGATGCACCTGCTTCAACAGACGACTTCTCGATTGCTCGCATTTGGGCGGCGGTTATGAGTTTCATGGCTTCCAAGCGTCGTCTCTGGCTTCTCCTACTGCTGAAGCTGTGGCAAGTTCACGAGAGTGAGAAAGGCTGAGGGCGATTCGTGTGATGCCCATCTTCTCTGCACGAATTTTCGCCGAGCCATGCAGAATGATTTCTGGCGGGCCACCTCGTTTGCGGGTGACTTCTATCGACTTCCACGGCACGCCGCGAACGCCTGTGCCGAGTAACTTCATTACCGCCTCTTTGGCGGCGAATCGACTCGCCAGCTGATGTGGACGACCTTTGGCGTATCGCTGTTCGCCATCCGTGAAGACCTTCGCAAGAAATCGTTCGGGGTAGCGTTCTAGCACGCCCGCGACTCTGGGAATCTCGATTAGATCGATCCCTGTGTAGATCATCTGGATAACGCCTCCGTTGGAAACCGTTGAGTAAGGTTGAATTGATGTTCGAAATAATACTTGTTAAGACAATTCTCGGTTAGGATTTATCGACGTAATTACGAAATTCGACACCTCAATTTCACAACTTAATGAGTTCGACTCGGTCTGGAGGCTAATAACTAGTGACAGCACGGATTATTGACGGCAAAGAAGTCGCCGCTAAAGTTCACGAGGAAGTCACTGCCGGAGTTACAGAATTTAAAGAGCAACATGGAGCGATTCCAGGCTTAACTGTTGTGCTAGTCGGCGATGATCCTGCTTCTCTTTCATACGTTAAAGGCAAAGAACGCGCTTGTGAGAAGGTTGGAATAGCGACTGAGACAATTCTCCGAGATTCATCGATCACTCAAGAAGAGTTGATTTGGATTGTCAAACGCCTAAACACTGACCCTGCCGTCAACGGAATTCTCGTTCAACTGCCTTTACCGAAGCATCTCGATGAAGACGCTGTTATTCATGCTATCGACCCAATGAAGGATGTCGACGGACTTCACCCGGAAAACGCCGGACTCCTAATGCTTGGCCAACCTCGGTTCGCACCTGCAACTCCTCTAGGTGTGCAGCGAATGCTCGTTCAAGAGAATGTCGACATGAACGGTGCACAAGTCGTTATTGTTGGTCGAAGCAAGCTTGTTGGTATGCCGCTTACCGCTCTCCTTCTACAGAAAGGCATTGGTGCCAATTCGACCGTAACTGTTTGCCACACCGGAACCAAAAACATGGCTGCCGAAACCCGCAGGGCCGATGTTTTGATTGCCGCAGCTGGATTTCCCGGAGCGGTTACTGCCGACATGGTGAAGCCCGGTGCAGTGGTTATTGATGTCGGGGTATCACGTGTTGAGGACTCGACTCGTAAACGTGGATATCGATTGACTGGTGATGTTGAATTCGAGGGAGCGTTAGAAGTTGCTTCAGCGATTACTCCAGTACCCGGTGGGGTTGGACCGATGACGATCGCAATGCTGTTGGTAAATGTGTTGCAGGCCGCAAAATTGGCGGTTACAAACCGATGACACAGTCGAGATTTCGTTATTTTACGGTAGAATGACCTTCCCACCGTTGACACCAGCGTTACGATCGGTGTGGTTAGTTAACCGTCGATAATACGTTTGTTCGCTTCTGATAATTTATGGCAAGTTCCACGAAATACAGTGCAAAATCCACTTCGAAAAAAGCGAAGCCAATAAAGAACGAAAAAAGCAGTTCCTCAGGTATGGGTGACAATGGCGTAGATGGCGTGGCGGACAATCTCGACCTCTATCGGCAGATGTATCTCATCCGCGAGTTCGAGTTGGCATGTGGCGAGAACTACTCGAAGGGTCTGATTCGCGGATTCCTTCACCTCTATATTGGCCAAGAAGCTACCGGTGTCGGAGCAATTTCGGCACTTCAAGATGATGATTACGTTGTTAGCCACTATCGAGATCACGGACATGCTTTGGCACGTGGACTCGATGTGAACCGTTCTATGGCTGAGCTGTTCGGTCGAGCGACTGGAACATCAAAGGGCAAGGGCGGGTCGATGCATCTGTTTGACGCCGCAAAAGGCTTCATGGGTGGCCACGCTATTGTTGCTGGGCAGTTGCCACTCGCTGCCGGTCTTGCGCTTGCACAGCAATATAACGATACCGACGCACTGACTATTTGCTTCTTCGGCGACGGATCGACAAACCAAGGTTTGTACCACGAGACTATGAACTTGGCGGCTATTTGGAAGCTGCCGATTCTGTTCTTCCTCGAAAATAATATGTACGGAATGGGTTCTTCGATTGAACGAGTTCGTGCTGGTGGAATCGACTTTTATCCCGGTATGGCGACGTACGGAATTCCAGCAGCCGAAGTAGACGGCATGGACGTTCTCGCAGTCAAGGAAGCCACCGAACTTGCAGTTGCTAGGATTCGAAACGGAGAGGGTCCCCAGTTCATCGAGGCAAAGACTTTCCGCTTCGTAGGCCATTCACTCGCGGACGGTCAGAAGTACCGTGGGCAAGAAGAGGTCAAGGAATGGGAAGATCGCGACCCGGTCGCTATGTTCCCCGCGAAGTTGATCGAAATGGGGCTTGCGACCGCTGACCAGATCGCCGAAATCAAAGCTGAGGTCGGCGAAGCAGTCGCAACTGCAGTGAAATTTGCTGAAGACAGCCCCGAACCCGACCTATCCGAAATCCACGACGACGTACTCGCCTAATTCATATGCCAGAAATTGTTCTAAGAGAAGCACTAAAACGAGGTCTTGAAGAAGCACTCGAAACCGACCCGCGTGTGTTCATCATGGGTGAGGACATCGGCGAGTACGGTGGTGCTTACGCTGTGACCGACGGCTTCTTGAAGAAGTTTGGTGAAAAACGCATCAAAGACACTCCTATTTCCGAACAGGCCTTTTTGGGTGCCGGTATTGGTGCTGCTGCAGCCGGACTTCGACCAATAGTCGAGTTCATGTCGATGTCATTCACGCTTGTTGCATTCGACCAAATCGTGAACATGGCAGCGAACTTGCGTTACATGTCGGGCGGCCAAATTAGCGTTCCGATGGTCATTAGAGCACCAACTGGCGCGGGAGTTCAGTTGGGAGCGACACACTCACAGAGCTTCGAGACTTGGCTCGCTGAAGTACCGGGCATCAAGGTCGTATGTCCTTCGACGCCTTATGACGCGCTAGGTCTGATGCGATCGGCTATCAAGGATGATAATCCAGTATTGGTAGCTGAACCTGCTTTGCTCTACGGAGTTAAAGGTGAAGTTCCCGACGAGTACTATGAAATCGAAATCGGAAAATCCGACGTTACTCGTGAGGGTAGTGATATTACCCTCGTGTCGTACGGATACGGAATGCGCCCTGTGAACGATGCCGCCGATACTCTTGAGAGTCGAGGCGTTTCGGTTGAGGTGATCGATTTGCGATCACTGAGCCCGATCGACATGGATGCGATTGTTGCTTCGGTTCAGAAGACCAATCGGGTTGTGGTCGTCGATAATGCACGTCGTAGAGGCGGAGTCATGGCAGAGGTAACAGCTGATCTCCAGCAATCCGCTTCTGAATGGCTCGACGGTCCTGTCATGCGTGTCGGTTCAGTCGATGTTCCTTGGCCGTACAACCGTGGTCTCGAACGAGAAGTGCTAACTGATACAGATGACGTGCTCGCAGCAGTCGCTGAAGGCTACGGACTGTAAATCGTTCTTATGTCCGGACGGTTCCATTAATTGTTTATAGAGGACGTCATTGCTCCAGACGAACCACAATTCTTGTGAGTTGATCTGAAGTATTTTTGGTAACCCTGTAAAATCCGTTCAGTTAGACTGATTTTTACTTTTACTACGATTAGGCCAGTTCCTGACTTTGGTGACTGGGCACACAGGGGGGAAAGTTTCAATGAATGTTTATGAATACGATCTCCACTTGGTCGCGTCCAGCTTTGAAGCCGAAACTAACTCAGGTCAGCCGAACGTTTCTCTGATCTAGATATCTATGATCAGACGTCCGGAAGATTCCGCCGAGTGCTTTGTGTGCTTTAAGGAATACCCACGTTGAACACTTTCTCTCAAGAAGACAATCTAGACATTTCTAAGTCCTCACCTACACCCGCAGACTCGCCTTTAGCCAATAACGACCTCTCGGGTCTGATCCAGTTCGGTCTCACTGAGGCTGCGAACGACCAGTTTACGGCGATTATCCTTAAAGACTCCGACCTCGTTCCCGGGCGCGTCGCTAGAGTCGACGGTATCTCTACGTTCGTTCAGACGGCTTCGGTCGACTATCGAGCAGTCAGTACTTTCGCCCGTATTGCCCATAAAGACGAGGCTGAAATCGAACCTGCACAACCGACGGTTGGAGACTGGGTTCTAGTTCGTCTGGGCGAAGATCAGAATCCCGACGAAATCGAACTAGTTCTTCCACGTATCTCGCTACTCAGCAGGAAGCGAGTTATGCGAGGGAAAGAGCAGGGCGATGAGCAGATCCTCGCTTCAAATATCAACACGGTGTTCGTTGTTCAGGCGGCGACGTATTTCAACCCGAGTCGACTCGAACGAGAGATTGCTCTGGTTTGGGGTAGTGGGGCAACCCCGGTTGTGGTTATTACGAAAATCGACCTGCTCGAAGAGGGGCAAGACTCGACAGGAACTGTCGCACAGGCGAAGGAATCGGCTCCGGGTGTGGAGGTTTTCGCTGCCAGCGGAATAACTGGCGACGGCACAGAGTCTCTTCGTAAATACACTGAAGCCGGAACGACTGTCGTACTTATCGGTGCTTCAGGAGTCGGGAAATCGACTCTCGTGAACCAACTGATGGGTCAGCAAGCGATGGAGACCGCCGAGATTCGTGAATCCGACACACGAGGTCGGCATACTACGGTCACTCGTCAGTTGTTGCGGCTTCCTAACGGTGGAGTGCTAATCGATACTCCCGGTATTCGGACGATCGGGCTCGTGTCGGGCAGTGAAAATGCGTTGGCAAAGACGTTCTCGGATGTCGAAGAATATATGTGGAAATGTCGATTCAGTGACTGCGGTCACGGTGGCGAGCCGGGCTGTGCAATTGCCGAGGCGATCAAGGGTGGCAAGCTCTCACAAACTCGGTTTGATTCGTATATGCGTATGGGCCGAGAGCTGCAATTGGAAGAGACTAAGCGCGACGCTGCTGCTAAAACCGATAATCAGCGAAGGATGAAGGTGGTGGCAAAGACGAATCGACAGCGCGCTAAAGCGGAAAAACGAGAGAAATACTGATAGCAGAAAATGGCTAGAGACCGCTGAATGATCGGCATTTTTCAGCATCTTTGTCGAATTGTTGTGTAACCTCTATCAACGGGTCTTTTAAGGTCCGTATGGTGAGCGCACCAAACCAACGATTTTTACGAGCAATCGTTCCTGCAGGAGTCCGAATTTGATTAGCGAAGTGACTATGCCCTCAATGGGTGCCGACATGACCGAGGGCACCATCGCCAAGTGGCTTAAGGCCGAAGGCGACTCGATTAGCCGTGGGGACAAAATCGCAGAGATCGAGACTGACAAGACTGTTGTCGAGATGGAAGCATATGCCGAAGGTCTCCTTCGCAAGATAGTAGTTCCTGAAGGAACGCTCGTACAAGTTGGCACGATTATCGCTTTCATCGGTGACCCCGGTGATGATATTCCCGATATTCCTGAAGCGGATCCTGCGGCTGAAGCTCCGAAAGTTGAAGCTACAGGTGCTGCTTCTACTCCAGCACCTGTTCAACAGGCCGCTCCAACTCCTGCGCTTGCTCCAGTAGCAGTCGCGCCGGGTGGTCGAGTCAAAGCTTCTCCTATCGCTCGTAAACTTGCCGAAGAAAAAGGCTTCGATATCTCCAGTATTACAGGAACCGGACCTGGAGGGCGAATTACGAAGACCGACGTTGAGAATTTCACTCCTTCACCCGCGTTCGCTGCTTCAGGCGGTCGGGCTCCAGTGATAATGGACGGGTCGGACACGCCTTTGTCGTCGATGCGACAGGCGATCGCTCGAGTCACAGTCAAGTCGAAGACAGAAAGCCCTCACTACTATGTGACGCACGAAGTAAACATGGGACCTGCAATGACCTTCCGAGCGCAGCTCAATGAGGCATTGGTAGACGATGGCGAACGGGTTTCTGTAAACGACATGGTGCTACGGGCGGTGACAATCGCTTTGCTCAAGCACCCGAAGTGGAACTCGTCGTTCGATGGCGACAAACTCATTGGTCACTCCGAGATCAACTTAGGTGTGGCTATCGCACTTGAAGAGGGACTGATTGTTCCTGCAGTCGTTGGCATTCATAACATGTCGTTGATCGAGATTTCACGAGCAGTTCGTGATCTTGGTAATCGGGCTCGTGGTGAAGGCGGTTCGCTGACTCAAGCCGAGATGACTTCCGGTACGTTCGGAACATCGAACCTCGGTATGTTCGGAACCGATACTTTCGCAGCGATCATCGTTCCACCAAATGCCGGGATCATCGCTGTTGGGGCTGTAAAAGAGAAGCCCATTGTCAAAGACGGTCAGATCGTTATTGGCAAGACCATGCAGGCTACGATCTCGGCAGATCACCGCGTTGGTGATGGGGCAGAGGCTGCGATTCTGATGGGTGAATTCCAGAAGGCACTGGAAAACCCTGCTCGCCTAATGCTGTAGGCATAGGCACGAACTTATGATCAATATGTGATCCTCGCTTATTCGGCGGTCATGTAACAACGAACATCCAACTCTCTGCGTGATTGCAGGGCAGTCGATAGGCCACGGACGATGTACGTACGGGAAACATTTAGCACTGAGGAACGAGCGGTACTAAGCCGGTTTTTCACGAACATCGATGATCCTGTTTTTGCTCTTATCAACCTCCCTGAGGTCGTAAAAGGCGCACTATTCGCACGCTATAGTCGTTCCCCTAAATCGTTGCGTCGACTGTTTCTTGATGAGTTCTACGATCAGCCAGAAGTGCCGGTTGAAGAGCTTTCGGAAGATTCTGATAGCCAACAACTGGTATCGCTCAATCGTGCGGAAGGTCTGTATGACCGAGTGTTCTCGCAGTACGGTGATGACTCGGTAGCTCAGCTTGGCGGAGCGCACATTGCGTGTGAGCAAGCATCAAACATTCTGACGAAAGTGTTGGAATGGGGTCGGCTCGCTGCGTACCTTGAGCAGTCGACTCGGTACATCTATTACGATCAGAAACTGGGTGGTAAATATCGCTACGCCGCCCCTCCCGAGATTGCGACCGGGCTTCTCGCTGACGAGTACACGAAAACGATGGATTGGTTGTTCGATGAATACTCGAAGTTAGTTCACGTTTGTGCTCCGTACTTTGAAAATCAGTTCCCTCGTCAGGATGGCGATTCTAGGTTAATTTATACCGCCTCGATTCGCGCCAAGGCGTGCGATTCGGCGCGCGGGCTGTTGCCTGCTGCGACTACTTCTAACGTCGGCATTTTCGGATCGGGGCAGGCTTACGAATCTATGCTGATTCGAATGAATAGTCACCCACTCGAAGAAGTCCGTGACTACGCTCGGATGATGTTGGAAGAGCTTCGTAAAGTAATTCCGTCATTCTTGAAGCGAGTTGATATTCCAGATCGTGGCGGTGTGTGGTCGGACTATTTTCAAGAGAACCACGAAGCAATGGAGCGTATCGCAGCGAGCATCGATACAGAGCCTGATGGAATCGACGAAGTCACTTTGGTCGATTGGGATCACGACGCTGAAAACAAGATCATAGCGGCTGCTCTATATCCCCATTTAGATCTACCCGACACGCAACTGCAAGCCATCGTCAACGATATGAGCGTTGCTGATAAAGCAGAGGTGCTTCGGTCTTACGCGGGTGATCGGCAAAATCGTAGGCACAAGCCCGGACGGGGGATGGAACGATCGTTCTATCGCTTCGACGTTCTATCCGACTTTGGTAGCTTCCGAGATTTGCAGCGTCACCGAATGATGACTATCGATTGGCAGCGGTTGGGAGTTAAGCACGGTTATTCGACTCCTCCTGCGATCGAAGAGGTTGGATGGACTCAGCGCTGGGACGATGCCATGGGGCGTATGAGCGACTTCCATCAGAGCGTGCTTGATGAACATGGTTCTGACGTATCTCAGTATGTTGTGCCGTTCGGTTTCAAGCTTCGCTACTCGATGCAGTTCAACGTTCGTGAGGCATTCCATATGCTGGAGCTTCGTACTGCGCAGCAGGGACATCCAGACTACCGCCGAGTCTGTCAGATTATGCATAGCCTGATTCGCGACAAGGCAGGGCACAAAGCACTTGCCGGTGCGATGACTTACGTCGATCACGGTTCGTACGATCTTGAGCGGCTCGAAGCAGAACGAAGCGCCGAGAAGAAGCGACAGGCTTCGGCATCGACCGACTAGTACTCTTTAGTTCTGGTCATGAACCACGCCGGGACCAACGCCACTGCCGATAAAATCGCTCCATAGAGATAGAAGCGGGTGAACACTGCCACACCTGCGTCAGTTGCACTATTGATGATCTGCTGCTGTACTTCGGGGTCGAGAGAAAAAGCAGGAACGTCGGCGACCAGTTCGTGAAATTGAACAGTGCCCAATGCCGTCATCGCCGCAAGACCAGCAGTCATACCGACCATGCGGGAAATGCTAAGTAGTGATGATGCAGCCCCACTCTGATCAGACTGAACGCCAAACAGGGCGGTTTCGGCGATGGGGGAGACCAACAAACCAAATCCAAGACCAGTGATTGCCAGGTGAATTGTTAGTGAGGGTTCAGCGATATCGACCGTCCAACTCGATAGAAGCAAGAATCCGGCGGTCGTCAGGATCAATCCTGATAACGAAGGAATCCTAGCTCCCCAACGTTGGGTCATCACGCCGCCGACCACCGCACCCACGCCAATTGCCAGCGTCATACGGAGAAGTTGGAGTCCGCCTTCAAGTGGAGATTTTCCGAAGACCGACGCTGCCATTAGCGGAACAGTCACCATTCCTATAATCAAGACTGCGCCGATTAGGAAGTGTGTCGTGTTGGAGTAGTTGAACGACGGTAGTTTGAATAGTGACGGTGGAAACAATGGATCTCGAGATCGATTGTTCATCACGACCATCAGAAAGCCTAGGACCGTGGTGGCAGCCAAAGATCCAGCCATAAGAGCATCAGGATCGCCGATTCTGACGAGTCCGATCGTGAGAGTCGCCAGACCGGCTGCAAAAATCATGGCTGTCGGGATATCGACCTTCACTTTATTTCGCTTGCCCGGTGGATTTCGCATAATCCAGATCGACGCAATGATAGTGAACGGTATGTTCAACCAGAATGCCCATTCCCACGATAGCCAAGTCGTGATTCCGCCTCCCCAAAGTGGTCCGAAGACACCTCCAGCTTCCGCACTTGCACCGATTAGTCCGTAAGCGATGGCCCGATGCTTTCCATCGACGAGTTGTCCGGCAGCGGCGATAGAAATCGGAATTACTGCGCCACCTCCGATTGCCTGGAAAACTCTGGTGCCGATAAGCCAGTTGTACTCAGGTGCACCGCCGTAGAGCAATCGCGGAATGTCGGGAGATATGGCAACGAGCGCAGAACCGAGCGTGAAAACCGCCATCGCCAGCAAAAAGGCTTTTCGATAACCCGTTCTGTCTGATAGACGCCCCATAAGCGGCATCGCAGCAGTGTAACCGATGAGATAACCAGTGATCGACCACGATGCACGGTCGAGTTCACTAACTCCGACTCGCAAATCAGCAAGCATGTCAGGCAGCAGAGTGACGACCACTGTTTGATCATCGGCAGCGATGAAGACGCCAAAGCAGAGCGGTAGTAGCAGCTTGTAGGGAGAAACAATTTGCCGAAGCCTGGTTAACATAGGTTAAATCGGCGGTTCTAGGGTCGATGGTTCGTCGAATTTAAAGAGGGTTATGACTCTGATCGTCTCGGGTTCATCTTCAGCTTGAACTACGCCGGAAATTACGATCTTCTTGAGAAGATTTGACGATGAATCTATCGTGAGCAGTACGCTCGGCACTGCATCGGTATCGACCGAACCTACGAGGGCAGCGAGTGATTGTGCTGGAATTTTTCCTGATATCTGGGTATCGCCATTGCTAGATTGGTCTTCACTTGGATAAGCCGCTTGTTGCGTGTCGCCAAGAATGTCGGAGACGAGATTCACGGGATCGAGAAATGCGAACGGGCTATCTTCAGGGGCGATTTCCGACCAAACGCCGGTGATGGGATTAGTCATCCAAGTCTGCTCGCCAATCACGACGGCTTCGACGCGGACAAACGCTCGGCCGATGTTGGCTTCTGCTTCGATGTCGAGACCGTTAGTTGCGACGAACCCGCCGGCGCGTGTTAGTTGCAAGGCGCCGGAAAGCGTTGTGTGACCTGATTCGTGCGTTAGTTGAAAACTAAAACTACCAAGGTTGGCCATTGATGATTTCGACCGGTCAACGATTTCATCGGCTGTGAGTTGCTGTGACGTGGTGGGGACTGGCGTCGGTTCTGATTTAGTGCATCCGGACGAAAGCGAGATCAGCAGCATTAGCGCGGCTAACACTACAAATGATTTCGAGAAGTTTGAGCGGTTTTGAGATTGGGCCATATTCGAACTTGCGCCTTTGGATCAAATGTTCACATTACATCTAAATGAAGTTCGAGATAGTGAAAATAACGTGACTTAAGGATCGCTGCAATCTCGCATGAAACCACAGCTATCACATCTGAGTTTGCAATGAAGATCTACTAGCTCCGCGTCGCAGCGATCGCACAACCATATTTTCGTATCTGAATCGGTAGTCATCGATGTTGGCTCGCAATTTTCACTAGGTCTGCTGCGTCAGTCACCGCAGGAATTCATCGAATTCTAAGTATTCCCAGAACTGTTCACAGGGTTGATCAGTTGGTTTGTGCAGACAGAACCATAATTCCTGTCGGATCGCTTCCGATTCCATTAACTCGTTCTTGAGTGACCATTACACTTGAGAAGAACCGAAGTGGTGCAGGTAGCAAGAATGCGATAGTCGCAGATCCGATTCCGCTTACCTCGAACTGAGCTACAGGTCGTGGGGCGCCGTTGCCCATAAGCCAGAGTGTGTAGGCGAATCCGGGTTGTGGCTGTTGAAGACCATGAACCTGAAATACGGCTTCGTTGCCTACTACTCGAACTGCGATGAGCCCTGAAGCAGCCGGTTCTGTGGTGGTGACCTGCGGAGTGTTGCTCGCGAGCCAGCTTTCGAGTTGGTAGTCCTCTTTCATTGCGACATAGGTGAGCCAGCTCTGGTCGCTTAGCGCTTGTCGCAGTGCATTATTTACGATGGCAAGTTCAGAGACCATCTCTTCTTGGTGGACAACCATTTCGGTGGTTGCACCGAAGTCATCTTCCATGACTTTCATCTCAGATTTCATTTCGGCGACCCTGGTTTCAGCGTCGGTCAATGTGGTGGATAGTTCAGTCTGTAGGTTCGCAACTACTACCGATTCAGTGGCGAGGTTGGCTCGCAAGGTTTCGATCTCGTTGCCCAGTTGGTTATTCTGGTAGCCCAGCGTACCGCCAACTACGACTACAAGAACTGCTACGGCTGCTGAAACTGCGAATCCAGATTGGAAAGCGTGTTGCCACCAGGGAGTAGACCTGCTGATATTTTTCGTAGCTATATATTCGGCTACGACGTCTTGTAGTCGGGTAGGTTCACCTTGACCAGCTATCTCCATAATCCGAGTCTTCAGGCTGGCTGGCGGTTCGGCCGGAGGAACGGCGATCGCCAATAGATGGGCAGCTTCCGCAAGTTGTTCGAATTCTGCTTGAACTTCAGGATCGTTTTCTATGAGATCTTCTACGGCTGTTCGTTCTTCGGCGTGGTCAAGTGCGCCAAGAACGTAGCCTGCGAGATTTTCGAACCTATGGTCCAAATTTTCGTTTGATTCCATATTGTCTTTAGTTTCGGTCATGCTTGCGCACCGATTTCAGCACTAAGTGCCGTGCGTAACTTTTTCAATGCCAACCGCATTCGTGTTTTGACCGTGCCGAGCGGTTGGCCGGTTTTCATTGCAATTTCTGTTTGGGTTAGCCCTTTGAAATATGAGAGATCAACCACATGTTTTTGTTCTACAGGCAGTTTTTCCATTGCTGCACGGATCTGTAGGTACTCCGATTGAGCGACCGCCGCATCTGCAGGCGAAATATCACTAGATTGGATGTTCAGATGATCGTCAATGTCGGTGTTTTCTCTGCTTCGATCGCGCTTTCGTTTTCTGAGTTCGTCTATCGTCCGGTTGTGGGCAATCGAGAACAACCAAGTAGTGAACTTGCCTTTTTTAGAGGTGTAAGAGGCTCCACGCCGCCACACGCTCATGAACACATCCTGTGTAACTTCTTCCGATCCGACAGGGTCGTTGAGCATTCGAACTGCGAGAGCGAATACCCGCCGGCCGTACCTGTCGTACAACTCAGCGAGAGCCTGTCGATCTTTTTCACTGATCTTCGCAAGCAGTTCCAGATCTTCTAATTCCTCGTAATTCAATTGGTTCATCTGTCCAATCAGGACCCGACCGACCATGCATGTATTTGCCGTGCGCTAATACGTCTAGCCGTGCAGGTAACCAATAGAGAATACGTCAGGTTTAGCCAAGCGGTTTTGTGGCGGACCGTCAATTATCTACTCAGAGGAATCTTCGCTGCCGCGGATTGTGAGCGACTTTAGCTTACGGAGTGCACTTTCGGCTTGCTCAGTGTTCGATCCATCAGGGGCCCGTTCGAGGAACAGGGTGAGCGAATCTACGGCATCGCCGAAGTTACCGACTTTCGTCTGTAGATGGGCGAGTTCGCTGAGGTTACGAAGATTTGCTGGGTCGACTAACTGGATTCGCTCGGATGCCGAGAGAGCTAGTTCGTACTGTTTATGCTTTTCATGGGCAACTTTGAGGTTGCTTAGTTGTCGGCGCAGAATCGCTCGGTTAGATGCGGGCTTTAGGTACTTACGTTCGAGATCATCGAAGTCGCCATGCTTGACATTATCTTTGCCGAGAATGTTGGTTATGCACTCTTTGCGTGAGAGAAACCCGCCGCCATGGAACGGATCGACATAAATGCGGTCTTCACCGGTTCCGACAACGACGACGAAGTGTTTGCGAAGCGATATGCCGCGTACTTTCTCGCCGGCGACTCGTGCTACTTCGATGTAGAAGATCGAAAGGGTTACTGGATTACCTTTTAGGCGGTCGATAACCTCGTTAAGGTGGCTATTACGAGGATCGAAATAATCTTTCGAATCACCAGTAAATCCGGTCTTTCCGAATAGAACTTCGTGCATCGAATTGACGAATTCGAAGTTCGTGTAGTCCGCTGGAAGTAACGTCTTGACTTTCGTTCCAAACTGAGCGATGCGTCCTTGGTAGGCGATAACGTCAAGATCAGGAAATTCGCTAGAAGCTGCGTATAACGCTGCCGCACCAAGGTTTATCTCCTCGTCGGGGCATCTTATTGCTCGGGCAAAGTTTTCTTTTGGAGAGAGCGGGTTTGTTCCCAAAACCTTCGGCGAATTCCCGTGTGGCTTACTGTGCTTTCGAACTGGATTAAGGGCATTCTAGCTGCCGGTAGGTAAATCCACAAACCCATAATCCTGAGTTACGACTAGCTGATTTGACATGCCGGTAATTTATTGTAAAACTGGCAATAGGCGAGGCATTGCTTCGCTAGTGTCTTGAATTTCAGTAGCACGTGGGGAGCTCGGGTAGCCGGGCTGAGAGGGCAGACGTTAATTCTGCCAACCCTTGAACCTGATCTGGGTAATTCCAGCGTAGGAAAACGGCTCGTGTGCCTCATCCAAGCGTTGATTACCCAGTAGGACAATCTAACTGGTAGCGACCAATCATCGATGAGCCGGGTCTTAAATCAACAAATATCTACGAATAGCAGCAATGTTGAGTCTGAAGACGCGTTACTCGCTGTTTCAGGTATTGGTTTCGATTACGAGAATGTTCCGATTCTCGCTGAGGTAAGTATCTCGGTCGATCGTGGAGAGTTTGTTGCACTCGTTGGACCTTCAGGCTGCGGCAAAAGCACGCTGCTTAATCTCATTTCGGGTGTGCTTGAAGCTAAAGAAGGTTCAATCAATACGAACGGACTTGTCGGGAGGGCTGAGCGCCTTGGCAATGTTTCGTACATGCAGCAGAACGATTTATTGTTGCCGTGGCGAACTGTCGCAGGAAACTGCCGTCTTGGGCTCGAACTGAAGGGGGTTGGTAAAGCCGAATCGAACGAGCGAGTTGAAAGACTTGCCGAGTTATTCGATATCGCTGATGTGCTCGATCATATGCCGTGGCAGCTTTCGGGAGGAATGCGTCAACGTGTCGCTCTTCTGAGAGCCGTCCTGCCAGATAACCTCGTATTGCTGCTAGATGAACCGTTTGGCGCGCTCGACGCTATAACCCGTCGATCTTTGCAGCAGTGGCTCTTGAACGTTCTCGATACTGCCGACAAAGCTGTGGTGCTGGTTACACACGATGTTGATGAAGCGATTTTGTTGGCGGATCGAATTTTAGTTATGGCTCCTGAACCGGGGCGAATCATTGCCGATATCAAGGTGGATTTCGAAGCGAAAACGGATACGGAAGATATTTCAATGTCGCTCGAATTCAACAAGATTCGAACAAATATCCTCCACCTACTGAGTCATCAGGAGTCTGTTCGATGAACACTTATGGATCCCTACAAAAGGCTCTGTCCGAGTGGCTTCCCCCCGTCGCTATGACCATAGGCCTGATCGTCGCTTGGGAAGTTCTAGTCGACGTTTTGGACGTTCAGCATTGGCTGCTTCCACCGCCGAGCGTGATCGCTGTAGAAATAGCGGATTCGTTCGGATTCTTGATGCGTCACGCTCGAGTCACCGCTGCGGAAACCGTGATCGGATTCACCATTTCGATTTTGCTTGCTGGCGGATTGTCTTCGGGAATTATCTGGTCACGCACTGTAGAGCGAACGATCTATCCACTCATCATCACTTCGCAGACGATTCCGATCATCACCCTAGCTCCATTGTTGATCATTTGGGTCGGAACTGACATCACTTCGAAGGTGATTGTCATAGTTCTGTTCACGTTCTTCCCAATCGTCATCAGTCTGGTTGCTGGGCTACGTTCCGTAGATCAAGAGATGGTCGACATGTTCCGAACGCTCGGGGCGTCGCCGTTTCAGATATTTCGCAAACTGATGATTCCGTCGGCTCTACCAAACTTCTTCGCTGGTCTAAAAGTCGCCGCTGTCGTTTCCGTAATTGGAGCGGTTATCGGCGAGTGGTTTGGATCGAGCGCTGGGCTTGGCTGGATGATGAAAATCGCTGGTGGTCAGTTTCAGACGGCGAGAGTTTTCGCCGCAATAGTTGTACTTTCGATATTGGCGATGGCGCTGTTCGCAGCGGTCGTCGCAACAGAAAAGTGGATGCTCAGAAAGTACCCACCAATTGCGAATAGAGTTATTCGCCTAGGAGATTCATGAAGAAGTTAGTGCTACTTGTAGCAATATTTGCGTCGATAGCGATCGGCGCATGTGCGAGTGAAGCAGAGCCTACCGTGTCTGCCGAACCGACGGCTGTTCCTTCAACGGCAACATCGGTGACATCAACCGTAGCACCAAAACTTGACGACGTTGTTGTAACGCTCGATTGGTTCCAGAACGCCAACCACGTTGGAGTTTACGAAGCTGTCGACAAAGGGTTCTTCGCCGGCGAAAATCTGAACGTTACGGTTGAACCACCTGCCGATCCGGCAGCAATATTGGGTCTGGTTGCTACAGGACAGAGCGATTTCGCTTTCTACTACCAGCCCGATCTGCTTCAGGCTCGCCAAGAGGGTGTTCCCGTTGTTGCTATTGCAGGAATTGTTCAACAGCCACTCAACTCGATCATGACTTTGGCATCATCGGGTATCGAGACTCCAGGTCAGCTTGCTGGCAAGAAGATTGGTACACCGGGTCTGCCTTGGAACGACGCTATGCTCGTAACTATGCTCGAATCCGATGGAGCTTCTATCGATGATGTTGAAATTGTCGATCTTGGTTGGAATGTTAGCACTGGCCTTATGGCTGGCGAAGTAGATGCCATTGTTGGTGTTTACTGGACCTACGAGTCGATCATCATGGGTAACGAGGGCTTTGAGACCAATGTGCTATACCCGAGCGAGTGGGGTGTTCCGAGCTACTACGAGCTGGTTCTTGTAACTTCGGAAGACAACATCGCGAATAATCCAAAACTGGTCGAACGATTCGTTCAAGCGTTCAACAAGGGCTACTCACAGGCTGCCGACGATCCTCAGGGATCGGTCGACACGATGCTTGCTCTAAACCCGGAAGCCGAGATCGATGAGCCTACCGACCGTGAAGGTGTTGAGCTTCTTGCTCCGCTTTGGAAGTCGGAGGGCGCACCCGTTGGTTCGTTCGACGATAGTCGCTGGGAATCACTGGTTGAATGGATGAAGGCGCAGGACTTGCTCGACGATTCACTCGTTGCTGCAGATGCCTACGACTCAAGCTTCAGCAAGTAGGTGCGAGTGGCACGTTTTCTGCTTGAAGGCGGATCGACTCTCAATCGGCCTGATTGAGCCGGTGCGAATTGCTATGACCCCTCTCTCCCTCGATAGTGAGGGAAGGGGGTAGTTCTCTCTAAAACCTACGCTGCGGATACGCTAATTGGCCTGTATGCCCGACGTTGTCGACTTGATAGACCTCGCCACCCATGAACGTTACGAACAGCGTTGATAGCGACGAGCCGCCAAACGTGCAGTTAGTCGGATTATCTGCAGGCGTAGGGTGAGTACGAACGACTCGACCCGAAGCCTCAAATTCGTAGATCATCGGACCGGGGCCACCAGATGAAGATCCTGCCGTCGCAAGTATTGTTCCTGCCGACGAAAGCGTCATGCCGTCGATGCTGCGTCCACGACCGAAATCGTGAAGAACTTGGCTATAGCCTAGAGTTCCGTCTTCGTTCACTGGGTATGCCAGCAGACGTTTGGGGTCTTCTGGTTGATTGGGAGTATCGGCGACGAATACCGTCTTTTGATCTATAGAGAACAGCACGCCGTTTGGCTTGAGCGTATCGAACGTGACTCGCATGGTGTTCCAGTTTCCGCCGAACGTGTGCTCCGACATGTACACCGATTCGTGTTCGAGATTGCCGGGGCCGCCCGTGTAGTTGGGGTCGGTGAAATAGACTCTTCCTTTTTGATCGACGGCGATATCGTTGGGCCAGTTCATCGTCTCGCCCTTGAAAGCATTGCTGATTACTAGCGGCTCAGCGTTAGGGTTTTCGGGGTCCACTTTCGTCACCCGGTGAGCGTCGCCCTCGCATACGAACAGCTGACCTTGGCGATCAAAAGTCTGACCGTTCGCAGCACCCGTGTTTTCGCGCCAAACAGTGCTTTCGTTGGTTTTTGGGTCCCAACGGAACGTAGTGCTAGCGGCGCATTCGTTGTAGAGCAGACCTTTACCGTCCCACACTGGCCCTTCGGTCAGTCTGTCGTGATCTGCGATCTTGGTCCATTTCCAGTCGGTCATGTTTGTTCTTGTTTTCTTGTCAGCGTGAGAAGTTGCTGGCTGTGGTGGTCATGTGATGGGATTGAAATTGAGGCTCTCTAGTTCGGCCAGAGCAGGTGGCCTGTCATGCCGGTGTTATGGGCGACGATGCAGTGGCCTTCGATTGACGATACGTAGAGGTCTTCGCCTACGAACGTGCAGTTGGTTGGACGTTGTGCCGGAGTCGGGTGAGTTTCGATGATTCGACCCTTGGGATCGAAAACTGTAATCATTCCGCCGGGTCCTGATAGCTCCCATCCGGTGCAGGCAACGATGTTACCTGCGTTCGAAAGCGTCATGCCATCGATGCCGCGGTGAGGACCGAAATCGTGAAGTAATTCGTATTCGCCAAGCGATCCATCATCGTTCACCGGGTAAGCCCGCAGGTGACGGTCTTCGCTTGCGCCGTAGTCGCTTTGTGCGACGTAGAGCGTCTTGTAGTCGGACGAGAAGAGTAGCCCGTTCGGCATGCTGGTGTCGAACGTGCGACGAAAGGTTTTATAGGTGCCGTCGTCTTGCGGTTCGGCTGAGATGATCGCTGAGTAAGTTATGCCGTTGTCGGGGCTGACGTCACCGACTCGGTCGGAGAAGTAGATCGAGCCAGACGGCGTGATCGCTAGATCGTTTGGCGAGTTGATTCGTCGACCGTCGACTCGATCAGCGATTGTTACGGTCTGTCCGTTTGGGTCGAATCGAACGATTGCTCGTCCGTCGCCTGAGCAACCGAACAAGCGACCTTCACTGTCGTAGTTGAGTCCGTTCGTCCCTTCGGTATCTTCTCGCCAAACTTCGACGAGTCCGGAGTTAACGTCGAGCGACATGATGCGGTTCATGGCGATGTTCGAGTAGAGCAAAGTTTCGCCGTTCCAGACGTTTCCTTCTGTTATCGAGCCGATTACCGGCGCCGCATCTTCAAATTTCCAGCTCATTGTTCTTCTTTCAGCGTGAGGCTTTTTGGGCCTGAATTGGTCAATTCGTCCGATTCGTGTTTTTCGTTTCAGAGTGGTTCTTCGAATCCTGAAATGAACGTTCTTTCTGTTTCGGTGTTATGCGCCTTCGGCTTCTATGGGCAGCCTAGTTGGTTTGCTAGGTCGTGAAAATCTTTGGCGAAGTAGTCGAAGTCGGGTTCAGGTTCGAGATCGGGCTGTTTCGCATGACCGTATTCCTCGGGTCGGGTCACCAAAGCTGCTTTGAGACCAGCGTTTATCGCACCTCGTAAATCACCATTGTGCGCCGCTACCAGCATTACTTCGTCGTACTCTAGCCCGAGTAGTTCTGCGGTTTTAGTGTAAGCACGAGGGTGTGTTTTGTACTTGCCGGTGAGTTCTGCCGAGAGCACGGCATCCCAAGGCAGGTTGGCGTATTTTCCCATATTCGTGAGAAGGGCGATGTTGCCGTTCGACAGTGACGCGATGATGTATTTCGACTTTAGCCGAAGCAACCCATCGGTCGAATCTGGCCAGCCATCGAGTCGGTGCCAGGCTTTGTTGAATTCGACTTTCTCTTCTTCGTCAATCGTTGGAAACCCGTACTCGTCGAGGATCACATCGAGTCGTTCTCTGTGAATTTGATCGACGATCTTCCACTCATCTTCGCCAGAATTCACTTTTGCCATTCCGGCTCCATAGCCAGCGCGCCAGTCATCGGCGAACTTATTCCAGTCGGCTTCGACTCCGTGCTTTGCACCGATTTCGGCTGCCTGTCGAGATATCGAACTACGCCAATCGACGACCGTGCCGAACACGTCGAATACCAGAGCTTTGATTTGGCTATTGGGCACTTGGTACTTCCCGCTATCGTGATCAGTCTAATTTAAATGTCGCAAGCGACCTGACGAACGGTATTCTAGTTGCCCGCGCCAGTCTGTCCAGATCAGGCTCGTCGAATGAACGGCGATTTTACTGAGTTGAAATCCGTTCAAAACGCCAATTAGGAATATTCAAACAATGCCAAACACCGTGAAACGACTGTACATAACCGAAGCTGAAGTGAACGAAATGTTGGACATGAATCTGGCGCTTGAAGCGTTGGATGAAGTGTTCAAGGCGAGGTCGGCAGGTGAAGTTCGCAACGAACCACGTCGTAGACTTTCGACCGGCGAAGGGAAAATGTCCCTCAACTTCATGGCTGCTACGTGGCCTGAAAAGGGATGGGCAGGGCACAAATCGTACGCAGCTGGGGATTTCAGGGTGATGCTGTTTGGTACGAATGGTGAAGGGCTTCTCGCTGTGTTGGGCGCAGGTCGAATGGGGCAGGTTCGAACCGGCGCTGCTTCGGGAATTGCAACTAGGTACATGGCGCGTGAGAACTCTTCTACGGTTGGAATTATCGGGTCTGGTTATCAGGCGCAGACACAGCTCGAAGCTGTTTGTGCTGTTCGGGATATCAAAGATGTGAAAGTGTTTTCTCGTACTACCGAAAAGCGAGAAAGGTTCGCTTCAGTCATGAGCGAGCGACTTGGGGTGAATGTCGTGGCGGTCGATTCCAAGGAAACCGCTGCTGAAGGAATGGATGTACTTATTGCGGTGACTAGCTCGGTCGAACCGGTGATAACCGGAGATATGGTCGAGCCGGGAATGCACATCAACGCAGCTGGAAATAATTCATGGATGAAGCGAGAACTAGACACGGCAGCCATCGTGAAGGCTGATCTAGTTGCATGCGATGATATCGACCAGACAAAAATCGAGTGTGGCGAGTTAATGCGGGCAGTAGAAGTCGGGAGATTCTCGTGGGAGTCGATGGTGCGGTTAGATCGCATCGTGGCAGGATTGCGAACGGCACGTTATTCAGACGACGACATCACATTGTTCGAATCGCAAGGTGTTGCGTTCGAGGATCTAGCGGTATGCGGTCGACTCTACGAAATGGCGTTAGAGCGCGGTATCGGAACTGAGTTGGGGTAGCTAGGTACGACATCCTTACCAATGCATGGGCAACTCACGTACACTCGCCGTCGGAAGTTCTGTCGGAGGGCGACAGACTGACATGATCACGAAAGATTCATCTTTGGCACTCGACTATCTGAAACTCAATGAATCGAACTCGATTCGCGTTGCTGCGGACGATCTCCACAAACAGGTCTCTGCAATTTTGCAGGGCGTTGGCACACCGACTGAGCATGCCGAAATCACGGCAAAAATTTTGGTGTCTTCGAGTTTGCGAGGTGTTGAAACGCACGGAGTGGGCAACACGGTTCGATATGCCAAATCGATTGAATCAGGTGAGTACACAGTTCCGCAGACAGTGGAAATCATCAGCGAGACCGAATCGACCGTACTTCTAGATTGTGGAAACGGACTAGGTTTCGTTGCTGCTCATCAGGGAATGGAAATGTCTATTGCCAAGGCTCGATCCGTCGGCATCGGGATGACCACTATTCGAAACGGCCACCACATTGGGATGGTCGGCTACTACCCGATGATGGCTGTCGCAGAGGACATGATCGGAATGGCGATGACTAACGCCAGCCGGAGCGTACGGCCAGCGTTAGGTGCGAGACCGAGAGTTGGTACGAACCCGATAGCGTTTGGCGCACCTGCTGGTGAAGAACGAGACTTTATTTTCGATATGGCTACTTCGACGATTGCTAGCGGCAAGATAGCGCTTGCAAAGCGGCTGGGAGTGCAGATGCCGGTCGGCTGGGCTGTAACTGCTGAAGGTGAGCCGCTAACCGAACCTCGTGGTGATAGGGGAGAAGACTGGGCGATGAACCCGTTGGGAAGAACAAGGGAACAGGGCGCACATAAAGGTTACGGACTTGGACTAGTAGTCGATATTTTATGTGGTGTGCTTTCCGGTGGCGGATTCGGAGCGCAGCTTTCGGGTGGTGAAAATATGACCTGGACCATGGCAATCGATATCGCAAAATTCAGGGACGTCGGCGATTTCAAATCGATGATGGACGCCATGGTTCGAGAGCTTCACGCCACTCCTCCGTTGCCGGGTGCAGCCGGTGTTCTGGTAGCTGGCGATCCAGAGGCGGATTTCGAGGATGACCGTTCTTTGAACGGCGTGCCTGTCGAGAACGGTCAGTATGACGAGATGCGTGCCAAAGCGGCTCAACTAGGTGTAGAGATGTTCATTTAATGGCCAATCAAGTAAAACTCAACCACTCCAACTCGACTCGTGTGCCAGCAGATGATCTACACATTCAGCTTTCTTTGATTTTTCGGGCAGTTGGAACGACAGACCGGCATGCTGAAATAGCCGCCAAAGTTCTTGTCGCAGCGAGCGTACGCGGTGTCGACACCCACGGGGTTTCGAATGTCGTTGGCTATTCGAAAAACGCAGAAGACGGCGTGTATACAGTTCCTCAGCAGACCACCGTTATCAGCGAATCTGAAACGACTGCTCTTGTAAGTGGTGGGAATGGTATTGGACTTGTTTCTGCGTATGAGGCAATGGAAATGGCGATTGCGAAGGCTAAGAAGCATGGGCTCGGGATGGTGAGCATCAAGGACGGACACCATGTTGGGATGGTGGCCTACTACGCCTCTATGGCTCTTGAGCACGACATGATCGGTATGTCGATGACCACTGCCGCACCAGCGGTTCGACCTGCGCTTGGCGCGAGGAAGATGTTGGGAACTAACCCAATTGGTTTTGCTGCTCCTGCGGGTGAGGAGCGAGATTTCTTTTTAGATATGGCGACTTCGACTGTTGCTAGCGGAAAAGTTGGATTGGCACGTCGAATCGGCGTGCCAATTCCGGCGGGGTGGGGTGTGAGTGTGCCGGATGGTGGCGAAATCACTGAACCACCCGACGGAGAAAACGACGATTGGGCGCTAAATCCGCTTGGCAATACGCGGGAACAAGGCTCGCACAAGGGCTACGGACTCGCTGTGATGGTCGATATTTTGTGTGGAGTTCTATCGGGTGGAGGATTCAGTAATCAGCTTGATCGTGGCGAGAATATGAGCTGGGTTATGGCGATCGATATCGCTTGCTTTAGGGACGTTGATGAATTCAAATCGATGATGGACGACATGATTCGAGAGCTTCATGCGACACCAACTTTGCCCGGCGTAGATCGAGTGCTCGTGCCTGGTGATCCAGAAGCTGATTCGATGGACGATCGGCTAGTGAACGGAGTGCCGGTCGAGAACGGTCAGTACGCAGCGATCAAGGCAAGGGCTGCCGAGGTCGGCGTCGAAGTTGTGATTTAGGTCAGCGATGGGGATGCGCAGTTGAGCGCTTACATGGTGGGACTATTGACCGATTTCGCTACAACCCGCCAGATTCCTACTTCGTCCGGTAGTCTGATGCGGGCGGCTGAAGAGCTACGCGGAAGCTAACCAGTTTCGATCTGCACGATTTCGAGTTGGCGTTTGCCTGTGATTTCGGGGCCGTCTTCGCCGAGATAGACGTCCATTTCCGAGCGCACTCCGAACGCGGGTAGGTAGATACCCGGTTCGATAGTTACACCAACGCCGTTGATGACGGTGCGTGTGTCGTGCGTTTCCCAGTCGTCGAGATTTACGCCGTTTGAGTGAACTTCGTAGCCGAGGGAATGACCGAGTCGGTGAACGAAGAATTCGCCATATCCTGCTTTTTCGATCACATCCCTCGCAGCGCGGTCGATCTCCCAACCTTGCGGGTTATCGCCTTCAAGCACACGGTTTTCTAGAAGTTCGAAAGCGGCGTCTCTTGCACCAGTGACGGTATTGAACACTTCCTGCTGTTTTGCACTGGGTGGCTCGCCTAGCTTGGCAGTCCAAGTGATGTCGGCAGAGATATTTCGTTCGCTTACTGAAGAAGATTTTTTGCGCGCCCACATGTCGATCAACAACCAGCCTTCGCGTCGAATCACTGCCGACTCGCCGGGCTGAGGATCGTAATGTGGAATCGACGAGTGTTCGTTGAACGAAACAGAAGGACCATGATCCCATTCGAGCCCGGCTCGATCAAAGCGACCCCGGATGTGCTCGGCGATATCGTGCTCCGTGAGTGCCCAGCGAATGTTCTCGCCGACGAAGTTGAACGTCTGCTTCACGATATTGTCGAGAGCGTCGACAGCGAAGAAATGAGATTGCAGTTGGTCGGGTGTCCAGCGTTCTGTTGCATACTGAATCACATCGCCGGAAGATACGACCTCTACGCCGAACGAGCGAATCAGATCGATGGTCCCAGCATCGACTCGCCCCACCCTCGGCAGTTCGTATAGCGGTGAGTATTCCATCGCAACGGTCTTTGCACTATGTAGACCAGCCTTGAGTCCAGCGATCATCTGCAGTCGATTGCCGTATGCGGTTACCGGCGGTGAATCGCTAGGGAAGTGTGCGATATCGACTTCGTGTGCCAGCAACTGTGGTTCGCCGTTCGCCGGGATCCATAGCCATACGGGTCGGGTCAGTCGCTCAACACGCCGTCCGAGCGCTGCTTCGAAAACAGGGTTTGTGTAGCGATAATCTCTTGTAAGCCAGCCATCTATCCCAGCTGACTGAAGGAATTGACGTGCATCGTCGAGAGAATTTGGTCCAGTGGAATTAGGTGAATCGGAGACGATGTCGCTAAGGCTCATAGTGTTTGTTTTTCATCGGACCCTTAGGTCGTTCCTCGACGGTCTTTGCGTACCACGGATTATTTTTGTCCGTGTATTTTGCCGACCATACCTTTCGTTGTCTGTAGGAGTGCCATCTAGTCCAGACGAACCAATCAGCAAAAAGAATTGGGGTGAGAGTAAGTATTCCGCCGGTTATGCTCGATTCCGGCGCCCAGTTAGGGAACATATTGAACGGTACGCAACTGCAAATGAGGTCGATCGAGCCGAGGTGGACGAAAATCCAAAATCCAAGGACCGGGAAACTGAAAATAATGATCGCTATGTAACCGGCTGTCTTATCTCGAAGCCGGATCGGGACACGTTCAGGTGACGACATGATCACCACAGCTTACAACTTTGATTTCGCCAGTTCAGTGTAAGAAGCCAGCGCGTTTTCGTAGGCCTCAGGGGTGTTGATGTCGAGTCGGACAATTGCTGAATCGAACTTCACTCTGTGGTGATGGATGTCGGTTTTGCGAAAAATCGCACGAACACCCTCGCTCTCTTCTGTAATGTTCATTAGGTCGGCGCGAAACTGTGCGTCGAAAACTAGCGGATGGCCGCCGTGTCCATCGAAGCCTGGGGAGGTGACGTCGGCACCGAGGTCGGTGTGAAGTCTCAGAACTTTCTCGATCACCCAGGCAGGACGTGGCTGATCGACCGCGAGTAGAACGATCGAGTGTATGTCGTCGGGTAGTTCCCAGATCCCAGCTTTAATCGATGTTGTTTTACCTTCAAGGTATTTTGGGTTGTATGCCCTGATGATGCCGGGGCGGTCTTTAAGCAACGGAGCCATTTCGGCATCGTACTTACCTGTGACGACCACGACCTTGTCGCAACCTCCTTGAAGTAGCGAGTTCATCTGGTATTCAAGCAGCGTTGTCCCCCGCCATTCAAGCAGGCCTTTTGGACTTCCCATCCGGCTGGATTGACCAGCTGCAAGAATGATGCCGACCGCGTTGTAGTTCGGCACGTTAGTCGGCGCCTACAGCTGCTTCTGGAGTTGGAGCGTTTTCTGGACGACTATCTGCTTTTTCGGCAGCTTTATCGATGAGGAGTTGGTTAAGCTTCAGTGTTCCGCCATCGCCGCCGAGCCGGAATCCGACTATTTCGGCCATGATCGAAAGTGCGATTTCTTCAGGGGTTCTCGCTGAAATGTTTAGACCGATCGGGGACCGTACGCTTTGGACTTCTTCCATCGTGAAGCCTTCAGAGAATAGCTCTTCGAAAATGAGAATCGTCTTGCGCTTGCTGCCGAGCAAGCCTACATAACTGGCGGGGGTTTTCATTGCTGCAGCCGTCGCCGAAGCGTCGTACCGGTGACCGCGTGTGGCGATTACGATGAACGAATTTGTCCCGATTGGTAGCTTTTTGAACGCCGATCCGTAATCAGAAACGACTGTTTGTTCGGCTTCGGGGAATCGGGTTGGATTAGAGAAATCTTCGCGGTCGTCGATGATGAATATGCGAAAACCGAGCGATGCGGCAATACTGGAGATCGCCTTCGATACGTGTCCGCCACCAGCTAGAACGAGCGTTGGAGGAGTGGTGTACGCCTCAACGAAGTACTCAGTTCCCGATTCTGACGTGATGTAATCGTTCTTGCCCATCGCCATAAGGTTACGAGCGTTGTTTATGGCGTTCGAATCGAGTTTCTCATCGCCGAGTGAGCCGGAAGTAGATCCGTTCTCACGGATCAACAATTTTGCGCCGACAGTAAGTGTCGAACCATCTGGTGTTTTCATCAGGCTGGCGACAGCAACTGGTGCTCCGCCTTCATAGGCTGCGATAACTTCTTCATTGAAATCTTTGTCAGCGTTTGAGGAATCCGACTTGCGTAGCGGATCGAGCAGGAAGTACATCGTGCCGCCGCAGACCAATCCATCTTCGGCTGCTAGGTCTTCATTGAGCTCGTAGTCGCGCATTTCTGCGACTCCGCCATTCGAAAGTAACTGTGACGAGGCGAACCAGATATCACCTTCAACACAACCGCCACCGAGAGTACCGACCCCTGAACCATCTGCGCGGACGAGCAGTTTTGCGCCCGGCTTCTGAGGTGTTGAACCAGAAGTTTTGACCACAGTTGCGACAACCATGTCGTTACCTGCTGTTATTTCATCAGATGCGGCTCGAAATACCTGTTCCATTTGTTACTCGGCTTTTAGTTGAGGTCGTGTACAGATTAGATGCGGATTACGACCCTGAAGATTATTACGTAAATTTGCTGAGGTCGCTGATTCGATCTTGGAATCAGATTACCACATTCAAGTACGAATCCTGCTTTTGGTCGAGTATGCGGTACTGTCTATTTTTGCCAACGAACAACTCAGATCGTTAGGTAATACGAGCCGGAGGGCTGAATGCCAAATTACGAAGGTTTGCTCGCTGAGACGGTCACATATGCGCGCGATGGCGGTGACCTTATTAAGGCTTATATGGCTCGACCACTTGGATCAGGGCCGTATCCTGGCGTAATCGTGGTTCACCATATGCCGGGGTGAGACGAAGCAACGAAAGAAATCCTCGTCGTTTTGCGCACCACGGCTATGTCGCTGTAATGTCGAATCTCCACTACCGAAAGGCTCCTAGCGTCGAGGTCGATGACGCCGCGACTATTTCGCGTGCAGCGGGCGGAGTTCCCGACGATAGGTTTATCGGAGATGCAGAAGGATCAGCCACGTATTTGAGTCGATTGCCTTACTTCTCGGGTAAAACCGGGATGATTAGATTCTGTTCAGGAGGTCGTCAGACGTACCTTGCAGCTGGACGTATGGACACCGTCGATGCTGCGGTTGATTGCTGGGGAGGCCGCGTAATTGCTAAGCTCGAAGAGCTAACCGAGAGGCAGCCTGTTGCGCCAATCGACTACACACCGAACATTTCTATTCCGCTCCTTGGCATATTTGGTCAAGATGACGGATCGCCAAGCCCTGACCAGATGAACGCTACAGAAGCTGAGCTAAAGAAGCACGGTGTCGACTATGAGTTTCATCTTTACGAAGGCGCTGGCCACGGTTTCTTCGCGACTGATCGCCCCGGGTTTCGACCGGTGCAGGCTAAGGAAGCTTGGGTTGAAGTGTTCAAATTCTTCGGAGCGAAGTTGTGAATCTATTGAGGTACGACATTGCGGTCTCTCTCGTCACGTGGAGTGC
Organism: Chloroflexota bacterium; assembly: GCA_018673955.1. Taxonomy (GTDB): domain Bacteria; phylum Chloroflexota; class Dehalococcoidia; order Lucifugimonadales; family Lucifugimonadaceae; genus Lucifugimonas. The sequence goes on from JABHBJ010000058.1 coordinate 32,156, forward strand.
GGGTTTGGCCAGGACGTGATGCCTAGCGTATGGTGCCTTTCCACTCTTCGACAGTGTCGTTTTTTTCAAGTTGTTCTTCGAGTCAGTTCTGAAACTCCAGCGAGTGATGTTTGATTCCACTAAGAATCTGGTCCATCTACTCGCCTGTGACTCCGTACCTGCAGGAGTAACTCATGTCAGCACAAGAAATCGTCATCGCCATTTGAGAACTCCTTTGGGCTTCCTAGCCTTGGTCTGGTGATGAGTGCGGGAATCGATCAACAGAATTACAAATATTCCGGCAAGCCTGCTAACTTGCAAGCCAATATCAGGTGCACTGAAGCCGAAATAGGTTCAAATTTTAGAAAGAGAATGCAAATGTGTACTTGGATAATCGAAAAAGCAGATATGGAATGATCGGCGAAAGGCCCTGACGGCTGGTTCAAGCTGTCCCAGACAAATGTTTACTACGACCACCCGTACGACGCTACGTTAGATCACGCGCTTGTGATCGATTTTGTGAAGAATCCTGACAAGCCTGAACGACGAGTTGCTGTCGAGATTAGCGCCGAGTCAGCAAAGCGTTTAATAGAAAGCATTCAGACGGCTCTAGCAACAGGTGAGCGCGAGCACGCACTGGGTTAGGTGGAGTCCGGCGACTAGGTCTTGCTAAGGCGTTCGGCGGCATCTTGAACTGAACGAACGATCTTGTCGTATCCGGTGCAGCGACAGAGATTTCCTGCCAGCTTGAGTCGAATCTCTGTTTCGCTAGGGTGAGGATTTTCGTTGAGGAGGGCGGTTGTTGCGATCATGAATCCTGGTGTGCAGAATCCACACTGTAGTCCCGAGTTTTCCACAAACGCATCCTGAACTGGTGAGAGATGACCGTGATCGGCGAGCCCTTCGACGGTTGTTACTTCCCGACCGTTGATTTCGGGTGCGAGAACGAGGCAGGAACAAGAAGATTTGCCATCGATCATGACGGTGCACGCACCGCAGTTGCCGTTTGAGCAGCCTTCTTTGGTTCCTGTCAGCTTCAGCTGATCTCGAAGCGTTTCGAGAAGTGTCCAAGTTGAATCGACGAGAATTTCGTGCTCAACGCCATTCACGGTAGTTTTGATCTGTTTCTTGCTCATTTAGGCGAGTCGCTCCAGGCAGATATTTAGAGTTCGTTTTGTGAGAACTCGGATCAATTCTTTTCGGTATTCGGCAGATCCACGAACGTCGGTGATCGGAACTGCTGAATCGACTGCGAGGTCGGCAGTTTTATCGATCACTGCGGCATCGATCACAGTGCCTTGGAGGAACTCTTCGGCTGCGTATGCCCGAACTGGAGTCGGAGCTACAGACGCAAGAGCGATTCGTGCCTTTGTGACTACTTTAGTTGTTGGGTCGACCTCGATAAGTGACCCCACACCAGCGACTGCTATATCCATCTCGTTTCGAGGAATGAATCGCAAGTATGCAGATGCTGTGTTCTTCGAAGGGGCTGGAAGTGTGAGCTCTTTTAGAATTTCGCCCTTTTCAAGAACGGTTTGACCCGGCCCGGCAAAGAAGTCGATCAGTGGAATTTCACGTCCACCCGAGGCACTTGCAGTGTGTGCGACTGCTTCGTGGATGATTAACGCCGGAATGGTGTCGGCGGACGGAGCGGCGTTGCAAACGTTGCCGCCCACGCTTGCACGGTTTTGAATATGAATTGAGCCGACAAGTTCAGTAGATTCGGAGAGGGCAGGAAAGCCGCCTTTTTCCGCTGTGTACTTATGGATTTCAGTACACGACACGGCCGATCCGATTCGCAAGCCTGATCCATTCGATTTCAGAGTAAGAAGTTCAGGAACTCGTTTCAGGTCGACAACGAGATCGGCGTGACGCCGGTTGCTCTTCAGTTGGTCAATGATGTCCGTGCCTCCGACAAGAGGGCGGTTTTCGCCTGCGCGGGCTAGTAGTTCAAGCGCACTCGCTAGTGACGTTGGCGCTTCGTAATCAAAATTCGGCATTCGTTCGTACTTCTCCAGTATTTGCGCAGACTCGCCTGATTATGCGTGAGTTCGTCTGCGAAAGAGCGCAGATGAAAACTCTCGTTCGGGCGAGATTGTACGCCTTATCCAACCCTGTATTCAGCTAGCGTGTCCCATTTTGGGGTCAGTCCCAGGCCGGGTAGCTCGGGGGCGTAAACGTATCCGTCCTTGATTGTCAGTTCGTGCTCCCAGACTTTCCCATGCATCGGGTTCACCGACTCACGGTAGTACTCCAAGATAAGTCCGTTCGGAATAGCGGCGACGAGGTGGATGTGAACCTCTTGAGCACCGTGCGGGGAGACATCGAGGTCGTTCGCCTGAGCGAGCGCCGCTACTTTCATGAATTCAGTGATTCCACCGAGAATTAGCGCATCGGGCTGAAGAATATCCACAGCGCGAGCGTTAATCATGTCCCTAAATCCATATTTGGTGTATTCGTTCTCACCAGCGGCGACGGGCACAGAAGTTGCGCGTGTAATTTCCGCCTGCCCAATGTAGTCGTCAGGCTCGACTGGCTCTTCAAACCAGAACAGATCATATTGTTCGACTTTTCGGGCGAATTCGATCGCTTGGTAGTGCCGGTAGGCGTTGTTGGCGTCGACCATTAGGCGGACATTTGATCCTATAGTTTCTCGGCAAATTCGTACTCGTTCGATGTCTTCGTTAATAGATACAGCGCCGACCTTGATCTTCACCGCACGTGCGCCGAGTTCGACATTTTCTTCCATCTCTTTAGCGAGCTCTTTTAGGCCTTTGCCTTCTTCGTAATAACCGCCAGCTATATAGGTATCGACTTTGTTGGTGAAGCCACCTAGCAACTTGTAGACGGGCATATTCGCTACTTTGCCCTTGATGTCCCAGAGGGCGATATCAATGCCGCCTATGATGCGGGTTGAAATTCCGCGCCGACCCACTAGTTTGGGTCGCCACATGGCATGCCACAGGGCTTCGTTATTGAGCGGGTCTTCCCCTATCAGACCCTTTTTGAAATGTTCTATAAACGCTAGACCTACTTCAGGCGTTGCCTCGATGCCCCCTGCGAGACCGATGCCCTGGATGTCTGGATCGTCAGTGTCGATCACTACGATGTTTAGCAAATTGTGGGTGTACGTATATAGACCATTAGTGATCGGAATAGCTCGTGGCCATTTGAACATTTCCAGTCGTACATCTGTGATCTTCAACGAGTGCTGCCTTTGTTTTTAATTGGCGCTTGGTTTTAGTAAAGCTTGGATGGCCGTTTAAATTGCGAATCGGCGGAGTGTAGCAGCGAAGAAGCAATGAGCACATTGGCTAGCGGCAGATAGTTGGATTACAGAGACCGGATTTATAACTTTCAGTTACGTAATGAGCCACCCAATTTCACAATGATTGTGACAGTAACTTTACCCTGGTAAGTGCTATCGTTTATTAGATGGAAAGCAATGCTATAAAGGGTTCGTCATTTCGCCAAAGTTATGTAGAGCGTGATCGTATCGAAGAAAATCGATTCGAAGAAGATCGACGTCGACGTATGGGTATGGCTATTGTGATTGTTCCATTCGGAATAGCAATGGCACTCATCGTTCAATACATCAACATCGTTGTAGCAATCGACGATGCTGATTGGCAGTATGTGCTTCAGCGTCCCAATTTCTCGCACATTTTGAAACTTTCACCCGCTCCAATTATTGGTGGTGGAGTTTCAATGTTCATTGCAGGATTGATTGCTACTTCAGTAGCTGGTAGGGAAGGGCGCATCCTCCCGTATTTGATGACCGCGATCATCTTTGCGATCACGATGCCTATATTGGTGAGTACATTGCTACCGGCTAATCTTTTCCTTCTCGAAATAACTGGATTAACGTTCTCTGATAACACCCCTGGTGAAGCATTTTCATCGTGGATTTGGAGCACTCCGTTCTTCGTTTTGACTTACGCTATGACAGGTATGAAGCAAGCTATTTGGGCCGGTGTCGCTTCGGTATTGCTTGCAGCCGGGGTGTTCAAGTTCAATGGTCCGAACAGCGACAGTTTTAGCTTGATTCGTTCTTTGCTGATTACTTCATTAGTTAGCCTCGCTGTGCTTTTTGGGGTGATGTTCGGTCCGATCGGTATTTTCGAAGTGCTTTTCGATTCGTTCCGAATCACAAAAACGGGTTAGAATTTTCCGTCTCAAATGCCTTGTCTTTGTTTATGTGACTAATTCCAAAATGCTATCTGTTCATTTATATCGATGAATCGACTTGGATCTCCATTACTGATTTGATCGACTCGATTTCATGCAGATCTGGCGTTGTTCGCCCCTTTTTCGTACGTTGTACCTGAGATGGAACGTAGGATATGGGCAGATGTGGGATTGATCTGAATCAAACTCGATGGCAGATTGCGCAGCTCAACGGGAATTACGAACGCTCTGGCTTTGAATGTCATGCTGCGATTATTGCCACTCACTCACAGTCGCTCGGTATCCACTAATCCTTATTAGACATACTCGTGCAACATACACCCGAAGCAACGCGAGAGTACGTGTTGCTTCGGGTGCTGAGTAGCTAATGGCGAGCGTTTGTGTGATGACACGCTAGATTAGCCACCGAGAATATCAGCGAGGGCGATACACGAATCGACTGACTGTTCACACAGCATCACCGTGTTCCCGACCACAACGAACGCCTTGTATTTTGTGACCGCCGATGAACCAGCGCCTCGATTGCTTGAACCGTACTGACCGCCTTCGCGGAAACTTTGGTCGATTGCTTCGGACGCATTATCAAATCCGTAAGTTTTGGCGATCTCGTGCGAATCATAGAAGCGAACCTCGATGTCTTTCGCATTGAAGAAGCCATACCAAATGTCGGTTGCTTCCGGGACGGTGTCGGTGTCGTACTGCTTGGATTTCTTCCATCCTCCTGCCACGTAATCGTCGAACGTTAGTGACAAGTCAGGGCTGAGAATTCGTGAGACTTCTGCGAGAGATTCGTCCACTTCTTCAGCTGCAGGTGCTGCTGCGTTTTCGGCGCCGTCGGAGTCAGATGATCCGCAAGCTATTGCCATCGACAAAGCGCCTACGAGGAGTGTCAGTAGTAGCCAGCGAGAGTGCTTGTCTAAGGATCTGTATTCATTGACGTTCGACATGTGAGGTTCCTTATGGATGAGAATGATTCTCAACAAGTATGCTATTGGTGGTGAGGTTATCAATTGCGATTAGTTCCCACAATAGTTTTTGAAATGACTAGAGTTACCATTCAATTGGAGTATTGCTTTCGGGGGGTCTCGTGAGAGAATCAATGTCCCCGAAGCGTGCAGGTTGGAGAATCGTACAGCCTCTCCGCTCACAGAGGGCCCGTAGCTCAGTTGGTTAGAGCAATCGACTCATAATCGATTGGTCGCAGGTTCAAGTCCTGCCGGGCCCACCAATTACTCGTTCTAACATTGAGCACAGTTGGTTTGAAGACTTCTTTACTTGGTTGTGAGTAGTGAGCGAAGTACAACAAAGTATTTATTCAGGTCGCGTTCCAGTGACAGCCTCAAGCATCGCCTGTATGTAACCCTGAGCAAAGATCCTTGATCGGTACCCGCCCCAGTTCCCCGGAAAAGCCGTATCACCAATAATTTCAGGGCAGTGATCGTCCATGAAAACGCCCTGGTATCCGGCGGCGTCATAAGTCTCCATCGCACGCTTCATATCGACATATCCAGTATTTATGAACTCTTCGTGAAACTTCGGGACAGTGTCCGACACGTTGCGAAAATGGACGTACAAAACTTTGTTTCGTTCTGCAAAGTACTTGATCATCTCGTAAATGCCACCATCTCTAGCATCTTCCATTTCCGAAAACGTCCCTTGGCAGAACTCAATTCCGTTGTACGGACTGTCGACGATCGACGTGAGGCGTTTGTATGCATCGAAGCTTCCGAGAAGTCTTGGGACACCATCTAGATCGGGCACAGGGGGGTCGTCAGGATGAATACCAAGACGAATGTCAGCTGATTCAGCTATCGGCGTTATCGTCTTAATCCAGTATTCAAGACATTCCCACATATTTTCTCGTGATGTATCGTATCCAGAGAGCAACCTCTCACTGGACTGATTTATGTCAACGACTCCAGGCGACGAAATACGCTTTTGCCCTGTTGAATTACTGTCCCAAGCCGTAACGCTAGTTCCGCCTCTAATGACAGCATTCTGTGATCTCCAGACGTCCATAGGCATCCAGTGATACGCGAAAATTGGTATTCCCGCTCGGCCCATGTCAGTAATTTCATCCGCTAACAATTCGATCAATTGGTCACGCTTAGGACCTCCGAATGCTATGTCATGGAATTTAGGATTTGAAATAAAACTGTTCTCGCAAGCGACCAACTCCAATCCATACGAGTCTGTTCGTTTCTTGAAACTTAGGTAGTCCTCATAGGAATTTCGGTCTTTGTTGTGCGGTTGATCTGTGCCAGGAAGCACGTCTTCACCCGGACCACTATAAAAAATAATGTTCTTAACACCCAACTGGACGGACGTTTCAAGAACTTCGTCTGTTGCGTATCTCACAGCCCAGGCATTTTTCACAGTCAATCCTTCTGGTCACCTGAGGTCAATTTGGCTTTTGTTCAAGTGATTTTGGCTTGCAATTTTTATAAGCCAGAAGAGTCAAGTCAGAACTCAACGCTCACCGAAAATCCAGTCGACCTAAATAAATCTTAAACCTCTGTATTTAAGCTGACATTTCGGTCATTAGAGTCGACCATCTTTCGGTGAAAATATCCCTTCGAAATTCCTGCGGAACATGATCATCTCTAATCAAGTGAACCCTTAGATAAGTTCGAAGCTCGCCTAATGGGGTGCATAAACGACTGACGGCCTCAAAATTAAAAACCAACTCCCCTGCAAATAGAAATGTAATGAACTAAGGATTCAAAGTTCTAGGCAGTCAAAGACCTAGAGTATTGATACAAAAAGCGTTACAGACTCGCAAGGGAGTTAGGTAGTTACGGCGGTTTAGCACCGCCTTGTATTTAGAAACTAGTTTTCAGATCCAATCTGAGGAAGTCCAATGTCAGGAAGCAGGCTTTCGAATGCTGCGGAACTTCCACCGGACTTCTCTATTTCTTCAGCTGCAGTTAGTGCACCTGAAATAACGTTTAGGACTCCAAACTCAGCTTGGCGATCGAGATCTCTAACAGTTATTTCAAGCGCCGATATCTGATCTTTCAATCCACTCTGTTCGCCATAAAGTACGTCAAGGCCTTCCCACTTTGCGGCAATCTGATCGTCTATTTCTTGTGCCGCAATTTCTAATGGGCGCATTTTTTCTTCCCGTAGGCTGTCTTGCATCCCTTGAAGCTCGGTTATACGTGCTTCACGTTCGTCATAGAAAGCGTCTTCCACGTCTTCTCGCTGGTCTTCCACGTCTTCTCGCTTGTCTTCTAGCGCGTACATCCGATCTTCCATGTCACGCTGAATCGTTCGCATTTCATCTTCGACATCTTTGCGAGCTTGGTTTGCTTGCTTCTCAGCTTCGTCAAAGCGATTCCTTTGCCAAGCCTCAAATTCTTGCCATGAAGCTTGTCGCTCTTTATCAGCTTCTCGGGATGCAGCTTCTTGCATTTCCCAACGAGCTTCTTCGAGTGGTTGTCGTTGTTGTTCAAGCGCTTGCCACTGAGTTTGAATGGTCATTTGCTCTCGATCGATAACCATTTGTTGCTTGCGAAGCGGCCTACGTTCATTATCAATTTCTTTTTGTGCGTCTCGCAACGGAGCAATCTGTTCGTCTTCGATAGTTCGTATTTGCGAACGGATCTCTTTAGCATTCGCCTCACGTGTTCGATGGTATAACTGTTCTTCTTTTTCCAGTTCACGTGCTTGAGTTTCTAAATTATTAATCTGGAATTCAAGCTCACCGATAATTCCGGATTTCTCACCCGATCCGAGTTGTTCAGAATCAATTAAAGCTAATTGATTCTGAAGTGTCTGGTCTGCCTGTTGAACTCTTGCTTCAAGGTCTGATTCGACATTCAAAACATTGACAGATTCTCCAGCTGCACTCACTTTATCGCCGAGCGCTTGAGAATCTACTTGGTATTGACTTTCGAGATCTTTCAGTATCGATTCATATTCAGTTTTTTCAGCAAATGCAGCTGTCAGATCAGGATTTACAGCTGCTTCTTCTGCTGCTGGAGCACTCGACATTTGTTGTTCTAGTGACCTAACTGTCTGCTGAAGATTAGCCGTTTGGCTCTTAGTCGCATCATAAGCCGGATTAGGCTTATCCTCGGTTACTAGAGTCTCAGGAGTTTCTGACAGTTTTGTATCAGCTTCTGTTACTGCCAGTTGAGCATCATCAACAGCAGCTTGAGCTGTCAAGTAATTTGGATGAACTATCATCACAGGGTCAGCTCCTGGATTATCAGGATCCGCAGGGCCTTCTATTTCCGCCGGGGTGTTTGCCAACGTTTCCTCGGCCGTCTGAAGACTCAAGGCTGCATCGGTGCTCGCCTGTTGTGCTGTTGCAAATTCAGGGTTTGACTCTTCGCTTCCTCTAATTATTGAATCTAGAGTTCCCAGCAGGTCATTAGATTCTTGGTATTGCAACCGAGTTGATTCTAATTTAGCGCGAAGTTCATCAGCACTTTCTTGGCCAGAGTCAGATCCGCCACCCATTTCAGAGATTTTCGCATCAACTTCAGCAATGAGGTTGAGGTATTTTGATCGAGAGTTAGCATAGTCATCGGAGAGAGACGAAATGTTCTTTTCAGCAGCTGCGCCGATGTCACTTTGGTCAGACTGGACATAAGCCGCAGATCGTTCCTCGTTTATGGACTGTAGTGTTGCTGAATGTTGATCCTCAGCTGCTCTACGCCTTTCCTCCCGTTGAACCCAATCGACTTCGCTAGCGTCTTCTTCTGCTTCCCAAGCATCTTGGAGGTCCTCTTGGAGATCTCTAATATTCTCGTAAGCTGCGTCTCTAAGCCAACCATAATCTATCGATGATTCGGAATCCCAAACACTTTGCTGCTGCCTGTGAAGATCTTCTAGTTGTTCATAAAGCGGATCTATTTGATCTTCCAAATCAAAACTTCGCTCTTCAATATCCATATGTTTCAGCTGGATTTCCATCCGCATATTAGTGATGGAGGTTTCTGCAGATCGCAACTGAGTCATCTGCTCTTCAAATGCATCCAATTCAGGGGTAGAGTCCATGCCGGATCGATCAAGTTCCATGTCGGCGTTTTCAAGTTCAACACGTCTGGCATTAATTTCTTCCTCTGCCTCGTCGAATATCAATTGCGTTTGATCTTCAACATCTTCCCAACGGCTTTCAAAACTTCTCTCTAGGTCTCGCCTTTCCTTATCGAGATCATCGTACTCGTCCTCGATAGCATCGAATTGGTCGTCTATTTCTTTCTCAAATACTCGCCTTGCTTCATCCTCACCTTGATAGACCATCTGAAATCTATCTTCCATTTCCCGCTCGAATTCGTCCGCAAGATTACGGCCCTGGTCAACCAATTCATCCCTTTGTTGCTCTAAATCATCGATTTCCTGTTCCAACGGTTCGATTTCAGATTGAAAATCAGACAATTGATCGAGTAGTGGATCTAATTGTTCTGTCTGTATTCGTAACACCTGCTCTTTAAGGGCAATTGCCTCACCAGCAGCTTCCGTGTCTACAAGACCACAAGCACTAAGCAAGATTGAAAATGTTATAGCGGGTAATAGACGCTTGAAGAACATGATTTCCTTAAACCTGAAATAGCTGAATATACATAACAAAAGATATATTTTAGGGAGTATGTATTTATGCAACGCTGTTAATAATAGTATCACTTTGGTACTTGATTATTTGGTGCCAAAGGATGGGTGCTCAAGATAACCTGTACGGACCATCGGTAATACATTTGTTTGAAAAACTCTAAAAGCAAAAAGAAGGTAGATCAATGACACAGTTCTTATATCAAGCGACTTACACGTCAGACTCGCTCGCCACTCAGATCGATAACCCAGTAGACCGCCTTGCACAAGTTGGAGCGACGATAGAAAAATCTGTCGGAGCGAAAATTGTCGGTGGCGGTTTTTCATTTGGAGATTACGACATTGCTGTCATCATAGATGCGGATGACAAAGAAACAATGGCCGCCATTGCCATTGCAATTGCGGCAGGTGGTGCGATTAGATCAGCTAAAACTACACCATTGTTGAGTGGAGACGAATGGGTTGCTGCGATGACTAAGGCGTCATCAGTGATTTACACACCTGCCAAATAGGTTTATCAGGCACGCTTCACCCACTCATTTGATAACCGTAATCTGATAGAACCATATGGTTTTGTCGAACTCAGAACTCATCATAAAATCTAGCTGACTTTAATAAATGATCAACCTCTGTATTTGAACAGACAATTAGATCATTAGGGTCAACCATATTTCGGCCAAGATCTTCCTTCGACTTCAGGTTTCATATGAGGCAGATCTGGGCCAGAAGTTTGAGAAAAAACTATTGGGTTCAGGCTAGTCGAACGGCGGTAGGTTTACTCCGAGGATCACTCGTAGGTAGTTGACGTTATGTGCGAGGTAATCATCGACGGCGAGGTCGAGGTTTCCTCCAATTGCGTCAAAGCCGTCGTCACCTTGTCGTGGGCCGTCCATATCGAACACGACCCAGCCTTTGTAGTGTTGATCTCGCAGTAGTTTCATCACCGCAGGGAAGTCCACGCCTCCGCCGCCCATGTTGTGGTAAACACTGGCTTTGGCGTGCTGTTCTCGGGTAGGAGTCGCCGTGTTCCCTCGGTACTTTCCGAATGTGTCCTTCAGATGCACTTCAGCGATTCTGGGGAGATATTCGCTCATGAGCTGGACAGCGTCCATACCGCCAAGACTGAGGTGACCAGTGTCAGGCGTCATCCACACATAGTTTGGGTCGGTTAGGTCGAGCATGGCCCGAACCTCATGCTCGCGCTCAATCGGACCCCATATGTGAGGGTGCGGTGCGAGCCGAACACCCATCTCGATCGTTTGGCGACCGATTTCGTTTAGTGTGTCGGCGATCCTCTTTAGTTCATCGTCGGATGTACCGCCCTCTGGTCGAGCTCCCATGTTGCACTTGAACATGTCACTGCCGACTGGCTGAAGGAAATCACGTGCGAATGCCACGTGATCGGCAATCGTCTTTGGAGTTTCTTTCGGGTCGATGAAATTTGTTGATTGCCCTTTTGCACCGTTCGACACATCGATCAGTGTTACACCCGATTCGTCAAACTTCTTTTTCAGCGCAAGTGGGTCAGCGCGGTGATCTTCGATTTGCTTCGCATATGGCTCGATTCCTTGGAGTCCTAGCGCTGCGATGCGCTTGATACCCCATTCGATCGGGTGCCTTGCATCCCATAGCGAGCTTGTTGATCCGTACAGGATGTCGGGATTTTCGGGATCGAGAGGACGATGGGATACCGTGACCATGAGGTACTTTCTCTGGTGGGGTTGCTGCGGTGACGGAGTATAGCTTTATTAGTGTCTTGACGCGTCGCTGGCCGCGGATTGTAGTCGGTCTAACTCCTGAAGCATTTCTGATTGCACGGCGGAGTACGTAGGGTTTCCATAGACGTTTTTGATCTCTTGGGGGTCGATTTGCAGATCATAGAGTTCCCATTCGGCGGGGATTTTCAAATCGTGGAGACCAGTGTCTTCCGGTAAAACTCCATAGTAGTGAATCAGCTTGTACCGCTCGTTTCGCACACCGTAATTCGGCACTACTCGGTGACCGAGCATGCTCATCCAGTAGCGGTAGTACATGCTGGTTCGCCAGCCATCGGGTGTCGTTCCTGCGAGGATTTGACGACCGCTGGTTCCTTGAACTTCATCTGGACAGTCGATTCCCGCGTAGTCGTAGAACGTTGGGGCGAAGTCGATGTTTAGCAGCATTGCGTCTGAAACGGAACCGGCATCGATTTCGCCAGGAAGGCGGGCGAGGAATGGCATTTGGAGCGACTGTTCGTACATGAACCGCTTATCGTGCCAACCGTGATCGCCGAGGAACATGCCCTGATCTGACGTATAGATCACCAATGTGTTTTCGGCGAGTCCATTTTCGTCGAGATAGGCCAGAAGAGTGCCGACTGAATCGTCGATAGCCTGAATAGTGCGTGTGTAGTCGGTGATGTACCTCTGGTATGCCCAACGTCGTTTGTCATCCTTCGACATGCCTTCTGGTGGATCTAACTTGAGATTTCTCGCGCTAGTGTCCTCGACTCGAATCGAAGTCATCTTCACCGCTTCTGAACGCGTTTCGTAGTCATCCATCAACGTTTCTGGCTCAGGGAACTCGCCTTCAACGCCGAGGTTCATGTGCCGTGGAGCAGCGATCCACGGAGAGTGAGGAGCTTTGTGGTGAACCATCAGACAGAACGGGTCGTCTCGATCGGTTGAATCGAGCCAGTCGGTGGCCTTCTCGGTGATGATGTCGGTTACGTAGCCGGGGTACTGCTTCTCTTCGCCCATCTCATAAAACTTAGGGTCGAAGTAATCACCTTGGCCCGGTAGTACGTTCCAGTAGTCGAAACCTTGTGGATTGCTTTCCTCGTTGTTGCCGAGATGCCATTTACCGATAATTGCCGTTTTATAGCCTGAAGCTTGTAGCAGTTTTTGTGATTGGATTGGGCGCGAGCTGTCGATCTCGTCATCGAGGGTTTTTACACCGTTGATGTGACTGTATTGCCCAGTGAGTATCGTCGCTCGACTTGGTGTGCATAGTGCGTTAGTGCAAAAGGTGCTGTCGAGTCGAATGCCCTCATTGGCTAATCGGTCGATATTTGGGGTGTTGTTGATCTTGCTGCCGTACGCAGAAATGGCGTGCGCTGCGTGATCGTCGGACATTATGAAAAGGATATTCGGGCGGGTGTGCATTCTGACTGATTTCTGTGTTTGGCTTTAGTGATCGAATTTACTAGAGTCGGGTCGAGAGAAATATGATAGTGCGTTGAGAGAGATATCGATGCCGGATCTAGTCGCTTCGGTTCAGGTATTTAATGATTTGATTGCAGATGAATAGATGGCCCTGATTGTTGAAGTGCAGCCCATCTTCGAAGATGAACTCATCGAACATACCAGGCGTAATCATCTGGAAAATATCGATTACGTCTACACCAACGCCACGAGCGATCTCATTACCCAGAGAAACGTATCTGCGGGGGACATCAGGGTCAAGACTGCGGGCTACATAGTCAACCGGGTACTGACTGAGATAGATCACGTCGCCGATTTCGGCTGTCGCTGCGAGGATTTTCTCTAGCGATCCAGAGTGGCGATCTAGCGGAACTCTTATTTCAGGCTTCTCATCGACTAAGCGTGGGACATCGTTGATACCGAGGGTTACCAGCGCGAGCGGATTCGTACGCGACTCCATGTCTTCGATCACGCCGGGTAGCCGACTTATCATCATGTCTGTCGTGTCGCCGCCAATGCCGTGATTGATAGCAATCCCGCCATCGGTGTCGCGTAGGAAGCGATGGAGCCTGGCTACGAAACCACCCTCGGTGTCCTTCGAGCCTTCAGCGGTGCTCGCTCCGAAGCTGTATGCCGTAATCATTTAAGTTGTTAGATCTCCTCATTTGTTGAACGGCTGCATCATATCCAACTCTGACTACTTGGCACTCTCTTGGTTTGCGGTGGTGATGTCATCCTCCTAGGAATCAGTTGCTCACCGAGTTGAATAGTTAGATTGTCTCTGTAAGTCGGTCTTGGTGATAATGTGCAGCGGCACATATGCAAACTCTGCGATTCGCATTAATTCGCGCTTGGCGCACAAGGATCCCCGAAATGATTCACGAGTTTCGAACTTATGACCTCAAACCCGGTTCGCTCGCCCAGTACTACAAGAACACCGCTCCAATGATGGAGAAAAGACTCGAATACTCATCGTTGGTCGGGTACTTCCACACCGAGATAGGCCCACTGAACCGCGTGTTGCACATCTGGGAATACGAGGATTTGAACGAACGCACCGACGTTCGGTCAAAAGTAATTGCCGACGGAATTTGGCCGCCACCAAACAAAGGCATCGTCGAAAATCAGCAGGTCGATATATTCATGCCAGCGCCGTTTATGCCATCGTTCGAACGAGAGCGAGCTATTGGTCCACTTTTCGAACTACGGATGTATCGGTATCCAGTTGGTGCAATTACTAAGGTGTACGAAGCATGGACTCCCAAAATCGAAGCCCGAATGAAATTGGCACAGCCTGTTGGTATTTGGTCATCCGACATCGGTGGGGCGAATCAGCTTGCACATATGTGGGCGTACGAAAGCTTTGAGCACCGGATGGAAGCTCGTAAGCAGTTTGCTTCAATCGGTTGGCCACCTGACTCTGGAGTTATGCCCATCACGATGCAGAATATGATTATGCTCGCAGCTGATTTTTCTCCGGTTCAGTAATTTAAGTTATGAGGAACAGTAATTTGTCTCATCCATTATTTGATCTTTTTGGACGAGTCGCGATGGTTTCGGGTGGAGCGAGCGGGATGGGGCGCCAGATGGCGCTCGGGTTTGCCGAGGCTGGTGCCGATATTGTTCTCGCAGATCTCAACTTGCCCGGTGCGAAGGTGACGGCAACCGAGATCGAAACTATGGGCCGACGAGCGTTAGCGATCGAATGCAATGTGTCGGACGTCGAGCAAATCCGGTCGATGTATCGAACGATAGATGACGAGTTTGGTCGAATAGATATCGTCGGGAACGTCGCTGGTGAGGGGGCTGTGGGACGACCCGAAGAGTTGGCGGTCGAAACGCTGCAGGACGTACTGCAGAATCTTGTCCTAGGACGATTTACGTCGTGCCAGGAAGCAGGGCGGCGGATGCTCAAACAGGGCAAAGGTTCGATTATTAATTTCGGATCGATCGGTGGATGGAATTCTTTGGGTAGAGGGCATACACCCTACGGAATGGCGATGAGTGCGGGAATACAGATGACACGCGAACTATCGACAGAATGGGCATCACGTGGAGTGCGAGTTAACACAATATTGCCTGCCCAAGTATGGAACGAAGGCTTGCGAAAACGAGTGGCCGCAGTGCCTGAACTGATCGATACTTTCCTTGGTGGCATTCCGATGGGACGACTTGGTGAGCCGGAGGAGATCAAAGGCCCAGCGATTTTCTTAGCGTCGGATGCCTCGAGTTTCGTTACCGGTGCGATACTTCCGATGGACGGCGGCAATCTGGCACTGAACGCCGGAGGTACTTACCCGGGAAGCCCTCGGGCGTACGCATAGGCGGCTGATAGATTGGATGTGAGTTCTGTCGATGTGGGGGAAGTTCCAGATTCGATTTGAGATTACTTTTCTACTGCTTTGATAATTCGTTCCATTTGAAGCCTGACCATGCGAATTTCTTCGTATGAGTAACTCTCGCCAAGTAGTTCTTTGACCGGGGCGAGGTATCCGCTGTCGTTCGACTTTAGGGCTGCTTCAATAGTTGTTATGCGATCCTCGGTGGGAAGCAGCGAATCGAGATTGAAGTCGGGGTCAACTCGACCGATCTTCTCTAAATGCACCACGATTGTCTTGGCTGCAAACCCTCGTTCGTTGGCGATTTCGTCGATGCTGTATCCGTCGGCGAACAGTCGCTTGGTTTCGTTGAGACTTCTGCTTAATGATGGGCGTCCGTCGGCGTTTGTATTGCGTTTTGATCGTTTACGTTTTTTAGGCGGCAATCCGGATCGAACCCGAGGTGATAGATCATTCTCGTCGCAATAATCGATCAGCAGAGTGACGAATCGATCACCGAATTGTTCGAGTTTGGTCGCACCTACTCCCGATATCGAACTGAATGTTTCAAGAGAATTGGGCATGTAGTGCGCCATTTCTCGTAGTGCCACATCACCGAAGATAACGTAGGCAGGTACGTCGCGTTCGTTAGCGATCTCTTTTCGAAGCGATTTCAGCTCTGAGAAGAGATTTTGATCGTAATCAAGATCTCCACTGTTTGAACTGTCGTTGAGCCCAAGACTTGATTCAGGTTCCAGAGGAATGCGAGCGAGTGTCAAGTTTGCTCGCTCATTGAGGAAATCTTTGCCTTTTTCGGTTACAGCAAGTGTCCTGAACTCAGCCGAGGAGATAATCAATAATCCTTCGGCTTCGAGTAGCCCAATAAGCTGTCGAAGTTCAGGGTCTGAGAAATCAGAAGCGATACCGTGAACGGTTAGTTGATCGTGTTGAAGGTCCCGAATGCGCTTGGCACGTAATCCGCGGAGCACGTCGGAGACGTGCTTCGCACCAAAACGTTCACCTGTTCGAATGACAGCTGAGAGGATTTTCTGAGCGATTTCCGTCGCATCGAAATCCTCCTTCTCTGCAAGGCACACGTCGCAGCCCCCACAGCCGCTCTCTAAATCGCCAGATTCATTCAGGTAAGTGACGTCTGTGTGATCGCCAAAGTATCTCAGCATGTATCGCCGGCGGCAGCTGCGAAGTTCGCTGTACTCGACCATCGCTGACAGCTTCTCAGAGGCGTGCTGACGTTCGGTTGGGTCTTCGATCTGGTTGATAAAGAAATCTTGCTTAACCCGATCCCCGAAGTTGTAGAACAGCACACATTCGCTTGGCAAGCCGTCTCGACCCGCTCTGCCAGTTTCCTGATAGTAGCCTTCGAGCGATTTCGATAGATTATAGTGAACGACGAGTCGAACGTCGGGTTTGTCGATTCCCATTCCAAAAGCGATTGTCGCAACGATGACTGACACTTCATCTTTGATGAACCGATCTTGAGTGGCTCGGCGAAGATCGTTGTCGAGTCCGGCGTGATAGGGCGCCGCTGAAATCCCTCGTTCTGAAAGATCGTAAGCAACGTCTTCGGTCTGTTTGCGAGAGAAACAGTAGATGATCGCTGATTCGTTGTTGTGACTTTTGACCAAACCAAGCAGTGATTCGAAGGCGTGCTGCTTGGGTCGAACTGAATAGTTGAGATTTGGCCGATTGAAGCTAGATACGAACCACTTCGACTCGATCAATTGCAACTGATCGGCAATGTCACGTCTGACGTCTTCAGTTGCTGTCGCGGTTAGGGCGATAACTGGAATCGCTGCGAACCGTTGACGCAAGGTCTTTAGGTTTCTGTAGTCGGGTCGGAAGTCGTGACCCCACTCTGAAATACAGTGAGCTTCGTCGATCGCAATCAGGCTAGGGGGCACATTGGTTAGAAACCGTTGGAATCGTGTTGTCGCAATGCGTTCGGGAGCGACGTACAGGATTTTTAGATCGCCCTGCGCTGCATTAACGAGGATTTGCTCGTTCTCCTGCACGGATAACGTGCTGTTGACGAACGCTGCAGGAATTCCGTTTGCCTGTAGTGCGTCGACCTGATCTTTCATGAGTGCTATCAAGGGCGATATGACTAGTGTGTAGCCATCTCGGCACACTGCTGGTAGTTGGTAGCAGAGCGACTTACCTGCACCAGTCGGCATGAGCACGAGCGAATCATTCCCCGCTAGGACATTCGAAACGATTTCTTCTTGGAGTGGAAGAAATTCGTCGAAGCCAAATCGAGATTTGAGAACGTTTTGTATCGATTGATTCGTAGTGGCCACTGTTGGAGTTGTCGTTTTTCTGAAAGCGCGCTGGAGCGAGATTGATGTTGTTGTAATGCGATATTACTGAACTTCCAATTGTGTCGTATTCCCTAAGCGAATCCCAAGCCAGATTGGCGCTGAGCTATTTTAGTAGTTGGTCATGAATTCGCTGCAAACTCGTTGGATTACGACGTAGAATCAGCTCGTTAAATTCGTTTTCAAATCGTTCAATCGGGAGATGTACTTTTGCCTAGAATTCTTATCGCTGGAATTGCTCAGGAAATATCTTCTTTCAACCCTGTTCCAACCGAGTATGAATTGTTTTCAATTCAACGAGGCGAAGATGTAGTTAAGGTGAATAAAGGCACTACTACTGCTATCGCGGGGGCGATGGAAGTATTCGACTCCGAAGTCGACGTTCAATTCGTTACCACTTTCGCCGCTAAGGCGGTAAGTGCTGGTCCGATGTCTGCCAAATGCTGGAGCGCTCTATCGACTGAGTTCATCGATTCGCTTCGACCGCACGTTGGAGAGGTTGACGCAGTATATCTCGCCTTGCACGGAGCTATGGGCGGGGAGAGTGAACTCGACCCCGAGGGATGGGTACTTGAGCAAACTCGTGTTTTGTTCGGCGATGACATTCCGATTGTATTTTCGCTTGATCTGCATGGAATATTGACTGCGAAGATGCTGGAATTTGGCAATGGCGTGACTTCGTATCACACATACCCCCACGTCGATCTTCACGATACGGGTATGAGAGCCGCTTCGTTGCTGCTGAACATCGTGGCAGGTGCCACACCCGTGACAGCCCGAGTGCGAGTTCCCGCGATTGTCCGTGGTGACGAATTAAAAACCGATACCGGGTGCTTTGGCGATCAGATTCGTAAGATCAAGTCACTTGAGACCGGAGGAAAGATTCTGGCTGGCGGATTTTTGATTGGAAATCCATTCACAGACGTACCGGAACTTTGTTCCCAAGCTTTCATCATCACTGATGACAATCAGACTGAAGCCGAACGAATTGCGCTGGAACTAACAGCGGATTTTTGGGCCAACCGAGAGAAGATGCAGTCGAACTTGATTCCACTGGAAGGATCTGTTGAGAAGGCAAGTTCGATGCCGGGTCCGATAATTTTTACAGATGCCGCCGATGCTCCGTCGTCGGGTTCTCCGGGAGATTCAAACTCGATCCTTGCAGAATTAGTTCGTACCAACTACCCACACACGGTGTTGGCACCAGTGACTGACCCCGCCGCCGTGGAGAAAGCAGTTGCTGTTGGGGTAGGGGGCAAGTTCACCGCAACGATAGGTGGGGCGCTAGATACTCGATTTACGCCGTTGGAGTTCGACTTAGAGGTGAAACTGCTCTCCGATGGTAATTACATTTTAGAATCTTGGGGAGCTCCTCAGTCCTCCGGAATTACTGCTGTCGTGACTAGCGGGGTGTTCACATTGGTGCTTACGTCGCTACCTGTGAGCTTGTTCGATCGATCTCTGTTCTTGGGCCACGGGCTTGATCCGAAGAATTTTCATTCAATCGTTGTGAAATCTCCGCATTGCCAACCGCGGTTCTTCGATGATTGGGCAGGACATAACTTCAACGTGGATGCACCGGGTTCTACCAGCGCTAATCTGCGATCGCTGGGTCATTCGATTTGCAGTCGACCAATCTTCCCATTGGATCCAGATGTTTCGTTTGAACCTGTAGTAGAGATCTTTATCTAAAAAAGGTAGCAACCCTGAAGTGCTCTTGTCGGTGATTTCGGAGCCCGATGTTCCGCGCTCGACGTCCAAACGATGTCGTAGATGTCTCAATCTTCTGGCT
This sequence comes from Chloroflexota bacterium, assembly GCA_018673955.1. GTDB lineage: Bacteria > Chloroflexota > Dehalococcoidia > Lucifugimonadales > Lucifugimonadaceae > Lucifugimonas. The sequence continues at coordinate 51,510 of JABHBJ010000058.1, forward strand.
CCGTGTCGGCGAGTTTGCTCAACCAAGCGCGTCGATCATTGTCAAAAGGCCGTACTAGTTTCGGTGCTTCTTTGATTCTGACCTTCATTCTCCAGGAAAATCTTCTTTCTCGCTGATAGCGAGGGGCAAAAATACCCACGTGAACTGCTCATGCGATTTCGGTGAAACTCAGGCAACAGCCTCGCTTGACGACTACTGAATCACCCAAGCTAAGTAGGTCACCAGACGTATCGTAAAAGGCATCTCTGTACTCGCTGTCGCTGATCTAGTCGGGCAGATATCGTTTAGTTGAGTCTGACTTCGACCAAAATACGAAATCTACCGCCAAATCGGGATCCCAACGGATATCGGTATAAGAAACCCGTAGTCTCTTTTGCGTATTCAAAACTAGAGGTAGGTTATCAAGGGCCAAAACGCTCGGTGCGGATCGAGTTATTTGGCATGCCTATGCCGAGCAAATGGTTGGCCATAGCTTCGACAAAACTTGATCCTCCACAGATATAAGCGCTCGAAGGGTGTGTTGCGAGGTTCGATAATTCGGATTCGATCGTTGGGCGGTCGATTCGTCGGAACTGCCTGAATGGGCGGTTGTCCGGTGCTACTTCCTCGGCTCTGGTGAGCGCGACGAGTAGATGGAAGTCAGTGTCGTTGACGGCTATAGATTCTAGTTCGGTTGCGAAGAGGATATCGGCTTCAGTGCGTGCACTGAAGATTAGTAGCATTGGCGACTTTTCGATTGCAGCCGTATTTGAGCGCTGCCGAATCATCGACATTATCGGGGCGATACCAGAGCCTCCCGCGATCATCATGACCGGCTTAGTAGCGATTGGGCTCCATGTGAAATGTCCTCCAATCGGGCCACGTATCTCGATTTGATCGCCAACTTCGACGGCTTCATGGAAGTACGATGATACTTCACCGTCGGTGATCAACTCAACGGTGAATTCGATGGATGTCAGATTTGAGGCTGGTTCGGGTGACGAACTAACGGAGTAACTTCGTTGAGCCTGATACCCATCAGGGGCTGTGAGGCGCACGTCGAAGTGTTGACCCGATCGAAACGGTGTGATGACCGGAAGTTCAAGTGTGAACAGCTTTACCCGAGGCGATTCGACATGAATCGACCGAACGGTTGCTATCTGCCACTCTATGGTCGATGCCAGGCTCAACGCTAATCGTTTGTGTAGCGTTGCTCACGCCACGGATCGCCGTACATGTGGTAGCCGTATCGTTCCCAAAAACCGGGTTCGTCTTTGTCCATGAACTTCAGGCTACGTATCCATTTGGCAGACTTCCATAAGTAAAGGTGCGGGATAAGAAGGCGAACAGGACCGCCGTGTTCTGCTTCCAGTGGTTCACCATCGTAGGTGTGTACCAGTAACCCTTTGCCATCAATCACATCAGCAGAAGGTACGTTGGTTGTGTAGCCGCCATCTGAACTTGCCATGATAAACCCGGCAGGAGGTTGAACTCCGGCATCGGCGAGTAAGGCATCGATGGTTACTCCTCGCCAATCGGTATCTTGCTTCGACCATTTCGTCACGCAGTGCAGATCGGTGTGCAGATCGGTCTGCGGTAGAGCGTTCAGAGCATCCCACGTCCAAGTTCCGACGGTATCGTCGCCGATTTCAATCGAGAAATCCCACGTTGCTTTATCGACTCGTTGTGTTGGCCCGGCAGAAAGAACTGGGAAGCCATCTTCAAGATATTGTCCGGGGGGAATTGGGCGTGTCGGTTCTGCGCGTTTTCGGCCAAAAAATTTATTGTTGATCAATGTTCAGCCCAAGGACCTAAGTGATAGATATTAAGAAAGTTGCTCTGAGCCAAGTTTACTCATCATCTGCAAGTCGTTCGCACAGTATATTGACGCATTAAGTGTTGAAGAGCGAATTTGATCGTGACTTACAGGAGATTTTGTATGGGATTGGCGAATTCATTGGACGGGAAATCGGCGGTTGTTACCGGCAGTGGTAACGGGATAGGGCGAGCAATAGCAGTTCGGTTCGCAGCTGAGGGTGCGAAGGTAGTGGTTGCAGAGATTGAGGAAGACTCAGGGCAAGAAACTGTTGAACTGATTCGTAAGGGGGGCGGAACGGCAATATTTAGTCGAACTGACACAACAGATTCAGATTCGGTTCGAGCGACTATGGCCGCTGCTAATGCTGCACATGGCGATGTCGATCTACTAGTTAACAACGCTGCGGCGTTTGTGTTTGGCAAGGTTGAAGATGTGACTGAGGCCGATTGGGCAAAGGTATTCGGTGTGAACGTAATTGGCTATGCGAACTGTGTTCGAGAAGCGTTGCCATCGATGCGTAGGAAGAACGGTGGAGCTATCGTGAATATCGCTTCTGTTTCATCGTTTATCGCGCAGCCTGAATTCATACCGTATAACGCCTCGAAGGGTGCTGTCGCGCAGTTGACCCGATGTTTAGCGATGGATCTTTCAGTGGACAATATTCGTGTAAATGCGGTGTGTCCTGGGTCTATTCGCACCCGAGCTACCGATCGGCACATTGCATCGCTTGGGCTTGATCCCGAAGAGGCTTACCTCGACTTCGGTAAAGACTCGTTACTGAAACGAATGGGTAAGCCCGAAGAAATTGCATCAGGCGCTCTTTTCCTCGCATCAGATGAAGCGTCATTCATGACGGGTGCGCAGATTGTGATCGATGGTGGTGCGACTATCGATTGATTGCAATTCCACTTATCACCAGGTACTAACCGCGGTTTTTTCTAGTGATGACAGTTGCGTTTGGGTGTGCAAGAACAACACTCAGTCCGGTTTGTGCAAAGTTCGACACACGAGCGAATTGGTGACTACTAATCTGCAGTCATGTACCAAAGGTTTTTCTCGAACGAGATCGAGCAGTAGCGCTGTTCGGTTGCGATAGAAGTAGCGATTATCTCAATCGCTGGCTTCATCGTTGCGATACTGGGCACCGTTACTTTGCTTGGCTCGTCGTTTCTCATCACAGAGAATGACGATAGCGCTGTAAAGGATGGTGTTGTTGGCGCTGCTTCGCAACTGGTTCTTTACACCGGATAATCTGGCGAGTTCAGGTGACTGTTTTGGGATTGATTACTATCAGCTGATTTTCGGCAAGTGCTCAATTAAGAACAACACTAATCCGATCGCCAGTAGCGCGAGTGCGACCATGTTTAGCATCCTTAGCACAATGAACTTTGGCAGGTGCTTTAGCAGGTATCCAGCGCCTAATAGACCCCACATTGCTGTGTCGATCAGTGCTCCGTCATTGTTGAACGAAATCAGAGCGAGAATCCAGAAGATTAACGCTCCGGCGAATCCGTAAACCGATGGTGTGTATAAAAACGGCACGTGCTATCTCAGCTTTCGTCTAGTTTTGGAATTATATTGTTGGTAGGTACCTTACCTACCAGTTCGTGATAGCTCCGTCGTTGCGACGCAGTCGAGGTGGCCAACCATGGGGATCGACAGCTGCGCTTTCTGCCGCGTCGATGTCGAATTCAACCCCGAGCCCAGGGGCGTCTGGGCACCACGAGTAGCCGTCGTCCCATTCGATTTGCTGGGGGAACAAGTCAGTAGCGTACGACCCTGGGCGCCGCGGCATCTCTTGCACACCGACATTGCTTGAAGCCATGCACAGCGCTACACAGGCTGCCGCTGAGACAGGTCCGAGTGGGTTGTGAGGAACGATGTCTATGTAGTGCGTTTCCGCCCAATGCGTAATCTTGAGGGCTTCTGTCAGCCCTCCGACGATGCAGAGATCGATTCGAGCGTAGTCGATCAGGTCTTCCTCGATCACTTCTCGAAACGGCCATTTTGATGCCCATTGTTCGCCCGCTGCGATGGGTAAATTAATTTGTCGACGTAGGTTGCGATAGCTACCTTGATTTTCAGATCGTATAGGGTCTTCTATGAAGAACGGTTTGAACTGTTCCATCTCTTTACACATCTGAACAACGTGAGCTGTATCGAGCCTCGTGTGAACGTCAAATGTCATCTGGATATCTGGGCCAACGGCTTCGCGCAGTTGACCCATCTGGTCGATCGCTATTTTCATCGACTCGATTGGCTCAAGAGTTGATATACCCGGTGCTTCGAATCCGGCAGCACCTGTTTCGGGCTGACCCCAACGAACAAATTTCCAGCCAGCCTCAACAGCGGCCAACGAATTCGCAATCAGCTCTTTGGTGGTCTTGCCCTGGGTGTGTGGATAGCTCACCACCTTGTTCCGAACTGGGCCGCCCATCAGCTTGTATGTCGGCATGTTTACCGATTTGCCCTTTATGTCCCACAGCGCAATGTCGATTGCAGAAATCGCACACGTGTAAACCTTGTCGGCTGGGAAGAAACCCGAACGGAACATTTCCTGCCAGAGACGCTCGGTCTCCCACGGATCGGCACCAATCACGAGTTCGGAAAGGTGCTCAATAGCAGCTCCGATTGCTCGACCCCAATTGCGTATGCCCACTTCACCAAGTCCGTGATGACCGGCATCGGTGTCGACTCGAACGATCATGTAGGCGCGTCCGCCTTCGTCCTGAACCGAGAAACTGCGAATTTGTGTGACTTTCATCGTTGAGTGATCTCCAGCTTAAAGTGAATAGCTTTTCGGGTTACCAGTTAGTTTTAGCGCCGTCGGGTCGTCGAAGTTTCAGCCCCATTCCGGTCGGATTTACATAGGCGCCTTCAGCCGCATCGACGTCAAAGTCGACTCCCAGGCCGGGTACGTCGGGGCACCACGAATAGCCGTCTTCCCATTCGATCTGTAGAGGGAATAGTTTGTTGTCAGATGTGCCCGGTTGGCGCGGCATTTCTTGCGCTCCGACATTGCTTGAAGCCATGCAGAGAGATACGCACGCTGCTGCTGAAACAGGGCCGAGCGGGTTGTGAGGAACGATGTCTATGTAGTGCGTTTCCGCCCAGTGGGTGATTTTCAGCGCTTCGGTAATTCCACCAACGATGCAAAGATCGATTCTGGCATAGTCAATTAGATCTTCTTCGATAACTTGCCTGAACGGCCATTTGGATCCCCACTGTTCGCCAGCGGCGATGGGCAGGTTGATCTGGCGGCGAAGGTTCCGATAAGCGCCTGGGTTTTCAGATCGGACTGGATCTTCGATGAAGAATGGTTTGAACTCTTCGAGATCTCTCGATAGCTGCACCGACATAGCTGGTTCAAGTCGCGTGTGAATGTCGAGACAGAGTTGAGTCTCCCAGCCTACAGCGTCTCTGACAGCGGAGAACGATTCAACCGTCTTTCGCATGGATGCAAGCGGGTCGAAGACACCGAGGCCGTTCGCGTCGAACGGGGATGTCTCCAATTGGTGCCAGCGTAGGAATTTCCAGCCGTCGTCTTGCAGGTTTTTGGCGCTGTCGACGACATCTGATATTTCCATTCCTTGCACATGGGCATACGAAACGACCTTGTCTCGCACCGGGCCGCCAAGAAGCTTGTAGACAGGCTTGTCGACTGATTTGCCCTTGATGTCCCATAGTGCAATATCGATTGCCGAAATCGCACATGAGTAGACAGTGTCGGCGGGGAAGAATCCCGAGCGGAACATCTCTTGCCATAGGCGTTCAGTCTCCCACGGATCTGCACCAATCACGAGTTCAGAAAGGTGCTCGATGGCGTGACCAATCGCTACTCCCCAGCCCCGCATTCCAATCTCACCGAGACCGTAGTGACCGGCGTCGGTATCTACTTTCACGATGAAATATCCTCGGCCTGATTCACCTTGGACCGAGTAGCTTGTGATTTTCGTTACTTTCATAGGGGAGTTAACTTTTCGTTTCGTGAACGATCTTACTTTGAGGCAGATCAGTTTTTTTGCTTTCGACGGCAGTGTAACCCGCTGCACTAGGCAGCGAGCGTAGAGTTAGTACGAATTGACCGTGATTACAGAAAATGTGCAGTGCTAAAAGCCTGATTCATTTCATAGGACGTCCGGCAAATCCGCTTCCCAAATACGAAATGTGTGCTAATTGCCGGGAGAATTTGACCTGCCGGATAGGCGGTAAACCAGAAATTAACTCAGGCGAGTCAGCGTAATTTATCGCACGGGTCGGTCTGGGAGGCAGATATGACTACTGCAGGGACCCCTGCAGGATATGGAATAGCAGTTCACTTGAAAAGAAACACTAAAAAGGGCATACCGGTTCGTACGCCCTTTTTGATTGCCAGTGGTTGCCAGTGATAAGCGACTAATCGGTGAAGTAGCTACCACCGTTTGGAGAGATCGTTTGCCCCGTCATATAGTTCTGTTCGTCGCTTGCGAGCATCACTGCGATCGTCGAAACGTCTTCAACCTGTCCCGGGCGTTTTAGCAATGTAAGCGCAACTACGCCCGCGCCGCCGCCAGAGGCCAACTCTTCTCGTGTGAGATCGGTTTCGATGATTCCCGGAGAGATCGAGTTGACCATGATGTTGTGCTCGGCTCCCCAGCGTGCAATCACCTGAGTGAGCGAGATGAGACCGGCCTTAGAAGCAGCGTAGTGCGCAGTTGTCGGCCCGCCATACAATCCGCTTACGGAAGCAATGTTGATGATGCGTCCGCCGCCAAAGCCGACCATGCCTGGCAGAACTTCCTGAGAAACCAAGAACGGTCCCTTCAGGTTTACTGCCATGATCTCATCCCAATCTTCTTCTGTAACAGTGTTGACCGGACCCTGCTTGTTGATACCGGCGTTGTTGACGAGCACATCGATATGCCCTTCAGTATTAGTTATCTGGTTTACCCACGCTTTAATCGATTCCCGACTCGTTACTTCGACTGGAGTCATGTAGGCAGTTGTCCCTAATTCAGCCAGTTGTTTACAGGTGTCTTCAGCGTACTTTTTGTTCGAAACGTAGCTGATTGCAACTGCTTTGGCACCTTCTTTCGCGAAGGCCAGAGCTATCGCTTTGCCCAAACCACGACCACCACCGGTGATCAAACACACTTTGCCTTTTAGTCGATCTGTCACTTACTTATTACCCGTTTCATTAACTTAACTTCGGAAACACAAATTTAGAGCCAGAAAACTACTTCCAGCTAACCTCTCCCGGCTCGATGTCCTTGATCCAGAGTCCAGCACCTTCGCGGCGAGGAAAGGGGAATCCGGGCTTTCGACCGAAATCTACGGCCTGGATGGCTTTGAGTTTTTCTTCAGAAACTTCAATGCCAAGCCCAGGCTTATTGCCCATGATTATCCAGCCATCTTCGATGTGATTGTCCCAACTTTCAAAGGCGCCTTCACGACCCGGATCTACAACTTCCATCATGTTGTGATTTGGAAGTGCCGCTGCCAGCGGAGCCATGAAGTTGGCAGGGCAGTTCATCATTGATACGGGTATTTCGTAGGCGTAGCACATGTTTGAAACTTGGCGAGCACCAGTGATGCCGGAGTGGCCGACTCCTACGTTCGCAACGTCGATGGCTTGTTGCGAAATGAGCGGGTACATCTGCCCAATATCGTTCAGGTTTTCGCCCGATGCGACAGCGGCCGATACGTTTCGAGAAACCTGACGTAGTCCGTCGTAATCCCAACGTCGTGCTGGTTCTTCAGCCCAGAATATTTCGAAATGCTCTTCGATTTGATTGATGTAACGAATTGATTGCTTTGGCGACCAGTACTCGTTGGAGTCGATCATTAGGTACGGGCGGTCTTTGACCTTGCGAAAGGCATCTCTCATGATGCCGATTCGCCGTAGGTCATCGTCCATATTGAGACCGACTTTGATCTTGCCGCCATCGACGCCATGATCGGCCATCCTCGTATAAAAGGCGTGCAACTCTTCGTCAGATAGGTTGTATCCGATGTCGGACGCGTAAGCCTTAGTGCGACCTTCACGGGCTCCGAGGGTTTGCCATAGCGGCTCGTCTGCCAATTTGGCTTTGAGGTCCCATAGTGCGACATCGATAGCAGCGATTGCGCCATTTACTGCGCCTTCGTTGTTTCCTTTGTGCACCCAGTCGACCATGTCTTTCCAAAGGCCAACAACCCCTCGTGGGTCCTTTCCTTCGATTACGTGGAAGAGGCTGGCGATGGCGTCGTTCCCTGCTGGAGCCATTCCGCTGATGCCCTCATCTGTGTCGATCCAGAGGATAGCCATTTCCATGAGGTCGTCGCCAGCTGGGAAGTTCGAATCGCCAATAGCTCGGTCGAGCTGCTGGGTTAATTTTTCTAATCTATATCCGGTGATTTTCATTGTTTTTTTGCTGCGTATGTTGTGCTGTTTGGAGAATTTCGTTGTTGGAGTGGAAATCGGTCTACTGGGTTTTCGATCCATGTGCCGGAACGAAGTGTTCTCCATTTACGCCGGTCGATGCTGCTGCAGCTTCTTCCTTAGATGGTGGATTGTCCCATAGGCCAGACCCGGGCCGCCGCCCGAAAGGCGACGGTCCTGCGGATGCACTAACTTTTTCGACCTTCTTCTGGGCGAGTGCTTCAGGGTCGAAGCTCACACCAGTTCCGGGTTGGTCACCGCATATAGCCCAGCCATCCACGATCTTGATGTCGGATGTCATCACGCCATCGTCAGGCTCAGCGTTCTGTGCTTCCAGGGTTAAGAAATTAGGAATGCATGGTGCAAGTTGTGCGTTCATGTTTCCGGGTGAACCACCAAGCGTAATCGGTAATTCAAAGCCGTAAGCAGCGTCGGCGAGTTGCAATGCACAAGTGATTCCGGTCATACCGTGGCTGACCTGAACAACATCTGCGGAGCGGTTGTGGAAGTAAGGCAGGAAATCGCCTAGAGAATCGAGATTCTCACCGGCACATACCGGAGCCTTGATTTGGTCAGATATTCGGCGAAGACCTAAGAAATCCCAGCGTCGTGCTGGCTCTTCAACCCAAGCAATATCGAACTGCTCTTCCATTTCGCGAACCTTGCGAATCGCCATTTTGGGATTCCAAACTTCGTTCGCGTCGATGTAGAGAAGTGGCTTATCGGTTGCCCGTTCGAGGCCTTTCTTCATTCGACCGATTCGCCGAAGATCGGCGTCTTGGTCGAGCCCAACTTTGAGCTTGCCGCCCTTGAATCCCCAATCGGCTGCCATCATGCCGTACCAGTCTTCGATCTCATCATCAGATAAGGGAGAGTCGAGACCAGAAGCGTAGGCGTGCACCTTCGGATTGGAGCCACCGAGGGTTTTCCACAATGGTTCGCCGTTCGCCTTTGCCTTGATGTCCCAAAGAGCGACGTCGAGAACGGCGATTGCGTCGTTGATCACACCATCGTGACCGGCTTTGAAAGCGCGGTCGACCATGCGTTTCCAAAGACCCGTTACGCGACGTGGGTCTTCGCCCATCAGCATGCCTTCGACCATCGATTTGATCTGAGGACCTGCACCGCCACCACCGAACGAAACGCCAGTGATGCCTTCATTAGTAAATAGCTCAAGGACGTTCGATGCCCCACGGATACGCCCAGATGGCGAGTTCGCATCGCCCATGCGCCTGTTGAGGGGGAATTCGTACAGAGTGATTGCATATCCGGTGATCTTCATCGTTTTTCCATTCAGTAAAAGCTAGTCAGCAGTGTTACTGACTAAACTAGACGCCCGAGTGTAGGCATGGTGAACTGAACGGTCAACGGCTCGCGCAGCGAGAAGTTGAGTCGAAGAGCGCTTTACAAACGAGTGTGTTGCAAAATCACTCAAAATCCGTACTAAGTGCAATCTGCCAGTAATCGTCAGTAATGAGTACCGTTGATGCACTCACAATCGTCGCTTCGAGAGACGAAATTCCGACTCTCGGAGTACATGCCACTTTTCGGAGTTCGAAATGCGTCGTCCCTCACTGATAGCTCTTATCGCTATCACCGTATTGTTTGCAGGAGCAGCACTGCCTGCTCGAGCCGCCGATCC
>JABHBJ010000075.1 GCA_018673955.1 Chloroflexota bacterium
ATACGGCTGGCATGAACGTTCAGCCCCGCCGACATCTGAAAGCATCGCAACCGTAATGGCACCCTACTACAACCACTGCATCGAACAACTTGGCGTTGAACGCTGCATGTTCGAAAGCAACTTCCCTGTCGACAACCAATCGATGTCGTACACGGTTCTCTGGAATGCATTCAAGCGAGTCGCCAAAGATTTGACCACGAGCGAGAAATCATCACTATTCCGTGACACAGCACGGCGGGCGTATCGGCTATGAGCTAAATGCCGAAATCTGGGGTTGAAGCGGCAAACGATCAACCGGCTTACCAGTCGCATCAGCAACAGCGTTCGCTATTGCCGCCGCAATCGGTACGATCCCCGGTTCACCCACCCCAGTTGGAGTATTCGACGGGTCTTCGATTAGCTTCACTTGGATCTCAGGAACATCGGTGATTCGAGGTACTCTGTAACCACCGAATCCGGTGTTGAGCACACGTCCGCCATCGAACTCAACTTCTTCCCACAGAGCCGTACCCATTCCCATTACAACTGAGCCTTCGATTTGATTTATCGCGCCATCGGGGTTGAAAACCTGACCACAATCGAACGAAACATCGACACGTTCTACGACGATCGTGCCATTAGCTACAACCACCCTCGCTACCTGAGCAACGTAGCTCCCTGCATCGAAGCCAACTGCTAGTCCGTATCCAACGCCATCGCTCGATTCACGAGACTCCCAATCGCTCATCAGTGCGACTTCTTCAAGAACTCGCCGATACCGAGGATGGCTCAGATTATCGAGTCGAAACTTGAGTGGATCGATACCTAATTCCCGCGCCATCGTCTCGATGTGGACTTCACGCCCAAAGTGATTCACGGCTCCACCGAGCGACCGGTATGACCCGTGAGGCAACGGAGACGGTGAGTCAGCTACTCGTATTCTCGTTGCAGGTGCGTCGTAAGGCGAATCTGCCCCACGCCTGCCTCGAAACGCATTATCGCCAGCATGAAAGGCGGTATAATCCCAGGCAACGAGCTTGCCCGATTGATCAACTGCTGCATCGATTTCCATCAATGCAGCAGGACGTACTGTGCTGGTCGAAAATTCCTCGTGGCGGTTGTATGAAATTTTCACAGCGCGCCCTGACTCACGAGCCAAGACCGCTGCTTCGAAACTGACCGATTGCGACTTTGTGCCGAACGATCCACCAACCTCTTCGATGATGACCCTGATCTTTTCCGCATCTATTCCGAGATGTTCAGCAAGATACGCTCGCTCCGTGAACGGGCCACGATTGGCACACCACACGGTTAGCGATCCGTCTTCGCCCCACTCGGCGGTAGCTGCACTTGGCTCCATCTGAGCATTAGCTACGTACGGCGCGTAGTAGACGCCCGAAATCAAACGTGCACCGCTCGAAAGCCCAGCAGAAACATCTCCATCATCTCGCAACGACACAGGATCACTTCCGAGATCCTTCAGTGCCGATGGAAGACTCCAGTCGGAAACATCGTCTCCGGTCTCATCCCACCTTGTTCGTACGAACGACACCGCACGATCCGCAGCCTCTTTCGTCTCACCGACAACTCCGATAATCCCATTTGCTTGAACCAACTGAATGAATCCCGGAACCTGAGCAGCGCGAGCAGAGTCGATACGAACCAACTTAGCCCCGATAGATGGCGGACGAATTAGACTTCCGTAAGCCGTTCCATCTAATGCAAAATCGTAAGCAAATACGGCTTTACCCGTCACACGGTCGGCTCCGTCGATTCTGACAGCCCCCATATGTGGAGTTAGCCTCGTAAACTCCTCGGGGCTTGGTTCGTCACCAGATATTTCGATTTCGACAACATCAGTATCAGCCCCTGAACCGTCTGAATCCTTACGCTCTGCAAGTTCGTTTTTGGCGGCATTGGCGGCCCGAAATAGTTGAGCCCCAACAGTTCGAGTTGAAGCACTGCCGGTCGTCCCTCGGTCGTAGGGAACTCTGGCAGTGTCGGCCAAAATAACGTGGACATCGGCGACCTCAATTTCGAGCGTCGAGGCGATCATTCTCGTGAAGCTGTTCCGAATTCCTTGCCCGTATTCAACTTTTCCTGAATAAGCGAATACCGATCCATCGGAAGCTATCTCCAACAAGACGGCTGACTTTGGGATCGCCCCCGTTTGCTGAACACTCCCTGAAAACGGAGGACCAATAATTCGCAGGACAACTTCGCCAGATGCGTTCATAGCGAAGTTCCGTGATCAGGATTACCAGCAGCTTTTTGCACGGCTTTCACAATCCTAACGTAGGCGCCGCATCGACAAATATGCCCATTCAACGCCGATTTAATATCACCAGTCGAAGGTGATGAATTTTTTAATAGCAACGCAGTTGTTGAGATCACAAATCCCGGCGTGCAGTACCCACATTGAAACGCCGATTCATCAACGAAAGCTTGTTGAACTGAGCTCAACTCTCCACCAGCTGTCAAACCTTCAACGGTAGTGACATTTCGACCAACCATCGAACCAACCGGCGTAATACACGACCTCGTCGCCTCACCGTCCACGAGCACCGTACACGCCCCACAATTACCTTCGCCACAACCGTATTTGGCACCAGTCAATCCAGCCTCTTGACGAAGTACATCCAAAAGCAAACGCTCCGGGTTGACTTCAAAATTGTGTGTCAGGTTATTTATCGAAATTTCCATAATTATCGAAGAGTTTACCTCTTAACTGGTTACGTATACGGCGAATATACTCACCGCAACAAAAGTTCAGCGTAGGAGTAACAGTTGGAAGCCAGAGTCACCCTCAACACATCATTCAATAACGGGCAGATCGATTCACGAATCTTCTCAGGCTTTCTCGAACACCTTGGCCGGTCGATCTACGGCGGTGTGTACGACCCTGACAACGGTCACTCCAACGACGAAGGCATTCGCACCGACGTTGCAGAAGACATGACGGGGATGAACATGCCTTTCGTCCGTTATCCCGGCGGAAATTTCGTTTCAAACTACGATTGGCGTGATGGCGTGGGACCAGATCGAAATCCGTTCCCAGATTTCGCTTGGAAAACCACCGAACCCAACACGTTCGGCACAGACGAATTCATGAAGTGGTGTAAGCTCGTCGGCACCGAGCCAATGATGGCGGTGAACTTGGGAACTCTCGGCCCTGCCGAAGCCGCTGCGCTCGTCGAATATTGCAATCTAGATACCGACACACAATGGGCACAGGCCCGGCGTGACAACGGCTCACCAGAGCCGCACGCCGTAAAAATGTGGTGCCTCGGCAACGAGATGGACGGTCCGTGGCAAGCAGGTCACATGCCTGCCGAAGAATACGCGCTAAAAGCACGTAACGCTGCACGGCTAATGCGAGGACTCGACCCGTCTATCGAGTTAATCGCAGCTGGATCATCGGGTCGACACATGGACACTTATCTTGAATGGGATCGTGCCGTTCTGGAAACCTGCTGGGACGATATCGAGTTTATCTCCGCACACAGATACTCCACTAACGCCGCCAACAACACTCCGGAATTTCTAGCCGAAGGGGTGGTCATTGACTCGATTCTAGATGATTACGCAGGACTGATCGCATACGTAAAAGGCGTGAAGAAAAGTCCACACGATGTTTATGTTTCGTTCGACGAATGGAACGTTTGGTATAAGGCACGTGGCGGTGTAACACAAGACGGGCAGTGGTCGACTGGTCCTGCTCTAATCGAGGAGATTTATAACCTTGAAGACGCACTCGTCTGTGCCCAGTACATGAACTCGTTCATCCGACGAGCCGATGTAGTTAAAGTGGCATGTTTGGCGCAACTGGTAAACGTAATCGCCGCGGTACTTACCCGACCGGACGGAACGTTGAAGCAGAGCATCTACTACCCGTTTGCCCTTTATTCGAAATATGCCAACGGGGTCTCGTTGACACCAGCTGTTCACAGTCCGACCTACGACGCTGGAGACCGCGTCGAAGTCGACTTCATCGACGCTTCAGCAAGTTTCGATGAAGAGTCAGGAGAGATGTCGATATTCCTCATCAACCGTTCTGTAGATCAGGACGCCATGGTAACCATCGACTTCTCAGATCGCCAAATCACAAGCCAAGGAACCGTTCAGATCATGACCGGAGATGATCCAAAACTGGCAAACACCTGGGAACAACCCTATAACGTCATACCGACCAACGGTATCTCACAGCTCGACAACGGCGTGCTCACAATCGAAGTACCCAAACTCGGAATGGCAGTTACGACAGGAATTTCCACGAACACTCGCGAATAGCAAGCAATCAGCCGGTTACTTAGCTGTTCTGAACCCTTTGTATTCTGGGTCGAGAACTATTTGTGCCCCTAACGCATAAGCACCAATCGCCTCGCCGACCCCACAGTAAAAAGTAGAAAAGGCCTAGATCATGCTCCGCAGATCGTCCATCGTTGCCTTAGTGTGAACAGCAAAAGTGAGAAGACGCAAAATTTCACTTGCGCGTAGACCCGATGCAACGCGTCGAGTAAAACTCCCGACTCACGACCGGCTATTATCTTGATGCCCTGTAGCCTGCCATATCGAGCCATCCTCCGAACGTTTACGGAGTTCCACTGCTACTTCGACACTGAGTCCACGTGCCACGGCCTGATCCTCGGTCATTTGTGCGGCGGCCATGGAGAAAACCCCTTACTGCGGGGAAGAATTCGAGCCAACTTACCAATTTGAAATAGACGAATACACTAATACTCGGACTGGACATTGGTGCGAGCCACAACCGTAACACATCGGAATAATTGTCCCAGTCACTTCAAATTAATCCTGAGTCGGAGCTGGATTCACTAGATCCATACCGATCGTCTCAGGGAACACGCCCGCAAGTTCTTCCACCGTCCAGCGACCAGCCTTATGGATCGATCTGCCCTGCTCGGGTGAATTCATCAAACTGACACGATTTCCAACAGTGTGGAAAATTCGGCCTGTTACGTCTGCTGCCTGATCTGATGCGAGCCACGCAATCATCGGTGCAACCTGTTCTGGCTCAGCCGTCAGCGTGCCTTCGGGCGCGGGAAGGAACTCGCCTTTGCGCATATCTTTCGTCGAGTCGGGAATCGAATCGGTCATTCGAGTTTGTGCACCCGGCGAAATAGCGTTCGCCGTCACGCCGTACCTCGCCAAATCCTTGGCGACCACACGAGTAAACCCAGCGATAGCGTCCTTCGCTGCCCCGTAGTTTGCTTGACCGCCATATCCGTACAAACCTGAAACCGAACTAAACGTCACTATGCGACCGCTGCCCTGATCTTTGAAAATTTTCGATGCCGGTTGAACGACCGAGAACGTACCCTTGAGGTGAACGCCCATTACGTCGTCCCACTCCTGCTCGCTCATATTAAACAGCATTCGATCTCGCAAGATTCCAGCTGCAGTCACAACAATATCGAGCCGACCGAACTGCTCCATCGCCGTCTTAACGATATTTTCGCCGCCCTCCATCGTTGCCACCGAGTGATACGAAGCAACAGCACGCCCGCCAAGTTCTGATATTTCCTCAACGACTTTTGCTGCTGGCGTCGTATCCTCGCCATCACCATCCAGAGAAGCACCAACGTCGGCAACGACCACTGCAGCCCCTTGCAACGCCAATAGCTTCGCAACACCACGCCCTATGCCACGTCCAGCGCCCGTTACGACGGCAACCTTGCCTTCGAGTCTCTTACTTGCGGTTGGTCCCTCCACAGAAGGATGACCCAGCAAGCTCGGCCCCACCTGCGCGTCCAACTGATCTGGTTCCCAAATCGCGGGCGGCGCAGAGTTGTAAATCGTCTTCACACGTCGAGGCAGTGTCATGTGTACAACGTTTCCGCCGTACACAAGGAACGTCTGTCCGTTGACCGGTGCTGAATAATCGGAAGCCAAGAACGCTACAAACGGCGCAACAGCTTCGGGCTCCCATCGAGCTTCTCCTTTCCCGGGAAAGAGCCCATTGGCTGCAAGTTTTTCTCTTGTTGCCTCTGGAATCGACTCGACCATGCGAGTCTCCGCCCGAGGGGCGATCGAATTGACGGTTACGCCGTACTTGCCCAGATCTTTTGCGACTACTTTGGTAAATCCGTGAATACCCGATTTGGCTGCGCCGTAGTTCGCTTGACCAGGGAATCCGACTAGTCCCGATTCGGAAGTAAACGTGATGACTCGTCCACCGCGCTGTTTTCGAAACAGCGGTGCGGCGTGTCGCACAATGTTGAATGTGCCTTTGAGATGAACGTCGTACACGGCATCCCATTCTTCCTCCGACATGTTGTAGATCATTCGGTCGCGAAGAATTCCAGCAGCCGTAACGACAATATCCAAGTGCCCGAACGAGTCTAGAGCAGCTTGAACGATGCGTTCTCCACCCAAGAACGTCGAAACCGACTCAGCAATAGCGACAGCCTCACCTCCAGCGGATCTGATGCCAGCTACGACTTCATCAGCTGGGCTCAGACCCTCTGATTCCCCCGAAATTGAAAGACCAGCGTCGTTGACCATAACCTTCGCACCGTTCGCCGCAAGTTCTATGGCGATACCGCGTCCGATTCCGCGACCTGCCCCGGTCACGATTGCTACTTTGCCTTCAAGCGCACCACTCATATGTTCAAGTTCCTATTTACTGAGTTTAGTTATATTTCGAGAATACGGAGTCAGGTCAATGCGCTAGGGTTAAGAGCGAGTCGGAAGCGAGACTAACGCTCTACCCGGAGTGCTAATTGCACCTTCAGGATTACGAAGTCCAATTTCGATCTCGACTAGGCCAACACCGTCTTCTATCCGAGCATCGATGATTTTGCCAACGCATGTGGCAGTATCGCCCGGAAAATCGATTGCACGGTACGACACGTCGAGTTCCAGCAATCGACCTTCCGATCCGATCCATCCTGTGACGAGTTCACCTAGCCAAGCACTCTTCAACGCTCCGTGAATAATCACGTTGGGATGCCCTGCTTCTTTTGCGACGTTGAGATCGTAGTGAATCGCGACAAAATCTTGCGAAGCACCTGCGTACATCACCAACTGGCGATTATCTGGGTGTTTCACGAGTTCAGGAAGTTCGTCCCCAACGCTCACGTCTTTGAACATCGGTGTTTGAGATTTAGTGATCGCCAACGCCTGAGTCCTTTTCACCAGTGCCGTAAGTAATCGTAGTCGTGGTCTGAGTACCGATCAATCG
>JABHBJ010000079.1 GCA_018673955.1 Chloroflexota bacterium
AACTACGTTTCGATGATTCACGTATCTGGTGGGCTCGAAGCGGCCCCGGTGATGGGTTATGCCGACATCATTGCCGATATCACAGCGACCGGTACGACCCTGCGTGAGAACGGCCTCCGGATTTTGGTCGACGGTACCGTGATCGAATCACAATCAGTAATCGTTGGAAATGGTCGCGCTTTGGCAAACGACCCGGAGAAACTCGTACACGCTCGACAGATTCTCGAAAAGATCGAAGCAAGCCAGCGTGCTCAAAAATACCAGCGAGTAACAGGTGATATTAAAGGTGAGTCTGAAGACGAGGTTGCGCGACAGGTGATGCGTCGTCGTGAACTTGGAGGACTAGACGGTCCAACGATTTCGGCTGTGCACACTGGCAAGCAGAGTAACTGGTTCACAGTTCAAGTTTTGGTTCGAAAATCAGACCTACCTAGTGTTGTGAGCCACTTCCGTGAATTAGGTGGCATCGGTATTGCTGCGAATGATGTCCAGTACGTCTACCGAGAAGGTTGCGAGGCTTACGATCGTCTCGTCGAAAACCTGAAACCGTTTAAAGAATCGGGCGAGTAGCTGTGAAACGAGTCATCGGCGCAGCTGCAGGAATCGACTACTTCAAGCGTGAACGAAATTTGCCCGTCGAGGCAGTTTTATCAAATGGTCGCGGACTATTCACCGACAAAGTTTCACCCATAGAATTTGCATCCCGGGTTATTGACATCGTTCGGAACGAAGGTGATGTCGGTCTTGCTCGCATAAATACGGCTTTGGATGGCTCTTCGCCTGCGACGTTTGAAGTACCTGAATCTGAAATCAACGCAGCGTTCAAGAGTCTCGACCCTGCCTCTATCAACGCACTCGAACTTGCAGCTGACCGCGTACAAATATTCCAGAGCAAGGGACTGCCTAAAAGTTGGAGCGACGGTGCTGGTCAATTCGGCGAACGAGTGACTCCACTCGGTTCAGTGGCTGCATATGTACCGGCTGGTACTGCGCCGTTAGCGTCGACCGTAATCATGACAGTCGTTCCTGCCAAGGTTGCCGGTGTCGAAAAGATAATCGTCGCTACTCCTGCTTCTGGCGATTCAATGCCTCATCCTGCGGTGTTAGCTGCAGCAAAAATTGCTGGCGCATCACGTGTTTTCAAACTCGGAGGAGCTCAGGCAATTGCTGCGTTGGCTTACGGAACAGAAACTGTGCCGTCAGTAGATCTTATTTGTGGACCGGGGAGTGCATGGGTTACGGCAGCGAAGAAGTTGGTGTATGGAGATGTAGGCATCGACGGTCTGTATGGCCCGACCGAAACTCTAGTCATAGCTGACGAATCAGCGGATCCTAGATTTACGGCCTCCGACCTTATTGCTCAAGCCGAGCATGACACTGTTGCCATGCCGATCTTGGTCGGCTTGTCGGAAGAGATTATTGATCAGACAGAAGCTGAGATAGAAAGTCAACTCGAAGAATTGCCGAGAGGCAATATTGCGAGGGCAGCGTTCACGAATCGTGGCGTTGCAGTGGTAGTAGACACAACTATCGAGGCGATTGCTGTGGCGAATGCTGCAGCCCCAGAGCACCTATGCATTCTCACTGCCGATGCCGCTAATCTTGTAGACAAGGTGACTAGTGCAGGCGGTTTATTCGTTGGCGAATGGTCGGCAGAAGTAATGGCCGATTACGTTGCCGGGCCATCTCACGTGATGCCAACTGCGGGTACAGCAAGGTTTTCATCAGCATTATCCGTACGAAACTTCGTACGTGTCACGCCCGTTTTGACGTTCGATGATGATACTTTCTTGAAACTGTCTAAAGACGCTGAACTTCTTGCCAAACTCGAAGGGTTGCATGGACACGCAGCAGCATCGGAATTCCGACGTCGCCAAATCATCGGCGAATAACCTCCAATACTTCAGAATTATTAAAAATGTCACAACTAGAAAATATCATGCGGCCGCACATGGCCAAGATCGCTACGTACCACGGTGTTGACCCGTCGGCTGAACTCGCTCGCGATGCCGGTATTAAGCCAGAAGACGTTATTCGGTTGAATGCTAACGAGAATCCTTACGGTGCTTACGACAAGGTGTCTGAAGCTCTGACGACACTTGATTTGCACTTATACCCAGACACGCAACAACGAAAACTGCGGGCAGCGTTGGGCGAGTACACCGGGCAACCTGTTGAACGGATCATTGCGGGCGCTGGTGGCGATGAAATCATCGATTTGCTGATGCGATTGTTCGTAGAGCGTGGTCAAAGTGTGATTGATTGTGAGCCGACGTTCGGCATGTATGGATTCTCAGCCCGGTTGGCTGATGCCGAAATCGTTTCAGTGCCACGAAATAGCACTTGGGAAATCAATATTCCTGCGATGCTCGAAGCGATCGACGATCAGGCTCGCATCGTCTTCCTTGCCTCACCCAATAATCCAACTGGGAATCTGCTGACAGAATCGGATGCTCGGTCACTGCTCGAAACTGGGATCGTGGTTTGTGTAGACGAGACCTACTACGAGTTCGCTCAAATCTCTCTTTCACATTTGCTTGAAGAGTACGAAAATCTAGTAATTCTGCGTTCATTTAGTAAATGGGCGGGAATTGCAGGTCTTCGAGTTGGTTACGCGATCGCATCGGAAACCTTGATCCGCCATCTGATGGACATCAAGCAGCCGTACAACATCAACGTAGCGGGTGAAGCTGCTGTGCTCGCTGCCCTGAAGTATCGTGACGAGTTGCTGAAGCGTGCTGCCAGTCTCATAGTTCAACGAAAACGACTAGAAGAAGCAATTGATGGCCTTGACGGAATTTCCTACTATCCGTCCGAAGGAAATTTCCTGTTGTGTCGGTTCGAGCACCGAACAGCGGAAGAAGCGTATGTCGCACTTGCCAAGCATGGAATCTTCGTCCGACGATTCCCCCAAAGCGTTCTCGTTGATTCCTTGCGCATCAGCGCAGGTACTTCAGAGCAGACAGACCGGCTAATCGACGCACTTAGAATCGTTGCTTAGTTCACTAACTGGCAGTTAGCATCGTTAGTAGCGTTCGAACAACTCTTTGTTTGTGACGTACATTTGTGAGATCAAGGGCACAGGCATGTCAGAAAAAGAAGCTCGCGTAGCAGCTATTGTTCGCGAGACAGGCGAAAGCAAAATCGCCGTTACCGTCAATATCGATGGAACTGGCCAAGTTGAAGTCGATACACCTATCGGCTTTTTGAAGCACATGCTGAGTCAAGTCGCTCGACACGGCTTGATCGATCTAAAAGTGGAAGCCAACGGCGACCTCGAAACAGGATCCCACCACACAGTCGAGGACACAGCGATTGTTCTTGGTAGAGCAATCGACCAGGCACTTGGTGACCGCAAGGGCATCGTGCGCATGGCAGATCAAACTTGTCCGTTGGACGAGGCGTTGACGCAGGCAGTGCTCGATCTTTCAGGTCGCGGTTACGCTGTGATTGACATGGGGTCTGATAACAACGTTGGGGAGTTCCCAGCCGATATGGCTCGCCACTTCTTTGAGGCAATGGCTGTTGAAGGCCGTTTCTGTCTGCACATTCGAGTTCTAGCAGGGAAGAACGAACACCACGTGATCGAATCATCTTTCAAGGCGTTTGCACGGGCACTACGTGATGCTTCACGAATTGACGAACGCAATCCTGACGGGATTCCAAGCACCAAGGGCACGCTGACCGACTAAGGCTACGTCCATGCGAACTCGTTTAGCCTAAATCGCTTCCAGCTCATAGGTGAACGTTTCAATAACAGGGTTCGCAAGTAGTTTCTCACACATCGACTTCACGTCGGATTCCGCTGCAACCTTGTCGTTGCCTTCGATCTTTACTTCGAAATACTTACCAGCCCGCAACGATTCAACAGAATCGAAGCCCAATCGATCGAGAGCGCGTGCGATCGTCAGACCCTGCGGGTCATTGACCGTTGGCTTTAGCGATACGTGAACTTTTGCGAGAAACATTCTTTGTTGCAGGGCTTTCTGTCGTTCGCTGCTGACTAGTATGACTTCAAATATTCAGTTATGAATATCTAGTACTGGTTCTGGTAAACCTGCTCTGGAGCACGGTCTTGATACTCATCGATAAATTTGCGAATTTCATCCACATCCACTTCATCGAGGTAGATGTGGTGGCGCCACGATGTGATCGCAATTTTGCTTGGCAATCCTGGGTAAGGGGACATGATGTACTGCGAAGGGTTTTGCGGGATGATATCGTCGAGTTCTGCGACAATTTCAGGGCATTCCTCAGCACAGTCGTAGTGCAGACCGATTCCGCCATGCTCAAGGTTGTGAATAAGAATTTCGTCCGGAATCACGGCGTCGTACCGACCCCAACGCGCAGGAGAAGGTATGCCTAGCGGTGTTGTGGCACCGGCCCAGTGAGGACCCGATGTCGCCGGCACTACTGAGTAGGCTTCTGTGTGAGGGGTGTTGCCTTCAATATGCGTACGCCCGTCGTCAGTGTCGATAGGTAGATAACCGCCGGAATTAACGCCTCCGCCGGTGTTTTGGGATCCGAAGTTCGACGGCAAAACAAGGGCAGCGATGAATATGATGGCGAATAAGATTCCACCGAACATAAGCAAAGTATGCTTTCTGCGCGCACGTGACTTGCTACGGTTTCTACGTTCTTCACGAATTTGTCCCTTGGTCATGCCTCGGCGGCTCTCAGGACGGGTAGTTGCTTTGCGTTTTATGTCTGCCATACGATCCCATTAGTCACACTAAATGTGAGTCAGTAATTTCAACAGTTAACTACAGTACCAGTGACTTGCCCGAGAGTCGCCGATAAGATTCAAGATATCGAGCCTGAGTTTGCTCAACAATCTCATCGGGCAGTGTGGGCGGCGGTGGTTCACGATTCCAATCGGTACCTAACAGCCACTCCCGCAAAAACTGCTTGTCAAACGCAGGAGGAAAGTTTCCCGAAGTCCAATCGTTTACATCCCAGTACCGGCTCGAATCGGGCGTTAAAACCTCATCGATTATCGTGAGCTCACCATCGACAAATCCGAACTCGAATTTTGTATCGACAAGAATCATCCCCCGTTCGCCTGCGTAGTCATGAGCAACTTGGAAAACCTCCAGGCTTTTCTGTTCGAGAACATGGTGCATTTCATCACCAACGAGATTTTTCGCTTCCTGCGGAGTCATTGGCATATCATGCCCTGATTCAGCCTTGGTTGAAGGCGTGAAGATTGGTTCAGAAAATCGCTCGGCAGCTTTCATACCTTCGGGTAGCGGCTGACCATTCATCGTTCCCGACTCTTCATATTCGGCCCAAGCTGAGCCTGCGATGTAGTTCCGAACAACGCATTCCATGTCGATACGTTCTGCCTTCTTAATCACCATTGACCTACGAGCGAGTTCTGGCGAAAGATCTATTAGCGCACCGGTTCTTTCAACGTTAGCCATGGCTTGTTCGTCACTTGCGTTGGCGATCATGTGATTCGGCATCACATCTCCAATGATGTCGAACCAGAACGACGACATTTGGGTGAGGATGATTCCTTTGCCGGGAATCGGTTGGTTCATCACAACGTCGAATGCGGATATACGATCTGAAGCGACCATCAACAGTCGATGATCGCCCAGATCGTAGGTGTCACGTACTTTTCCGCGGTGCAAAAGTCCTGGTAAGTTGGTTTCGAATACAGATTCAGTCAATTTTCGAATCCGTTATACCTACTCGTTTGTAGATATGATCTACGTGCCCCAGATAGAAGTCGTAGTCGAATAGATCGTCGAGCGCTTCGGCAGATACATTGGCGGAAACTGCCGGATCGGTCTTTATAAGATCTCGGAAATCGAGTTCTTCGTCCCATGATTTCATCGAGTTGCTTTGAACTGCATCATAGGCAGTGTCGCGATCTACACCGTTCTCGACGAGTAGCAGCATGACTCGTGGAGAGAAGACGAGGCCTCGCGTCGATTCGAGGTTCTGCATCATTCGATCTTCATGCACGACCATGTCGGTGATGATGCCAGTCATCAAACTCATGATGTAGTCGAGTCCAAGCGAAGCATCTGGGAGAATCATGCGCTCGGCAGAAGAATGTGAAATGTCACGTTCATGCCATAGAGCGACGTTTTCGAGTGCAGTGACTGAATGACCTCGGATGAGGCGTGCAAGACCGCATATGCGCTCTGAAAGCTCAGGGTTACGCTTGTGAGGCATCGACGATGATCCCTTGGTTACGTAACCGGGTTTACCAAACGGTTCTTCAACTTCCCTGACCTCAGTCCGTTGGAGTCCACGTATTTCAGTTGCCATTTTGTCGAGCGTCGCAGCAATCAACGAAAGGACTTGGACGTATTCGGCGTGTCGATCTCGTTGGATCACCTGATTTGATATTTCAGCAGGGGAGAGGTTTAGCTGTTCACAAACAGATTCTTCGATCACTGGCGGAACAGAAGCAAACGTACCGACGGGTCCGGAAAGCATTCCGACTGCGACTCGCTTTCGTGCCCCGGCGAGTCGTTCTCGGTTTCGCTTCATTTCGGCGAACCAGAGGGCGAGTTTCATTCCGAAGCTCATCGGTTCGGCGTGAATACCGTGCGAACGACCGATGCATGGGGTGTTTTTGTGTTTGATAGCTTGGGTCTGGAGTGCATTAAGTAGTTCGACTAAGCCTCTGTCCAGCAAATCAACCGACTGCGTAAGTTGCATGCTGAGTGCTGTGTCTTTTACGTCATTGGACGTTAGTCCGTGGTGTACCCAGCGCTTTTCTTCACCGAGACTTTCGCCGACCGCACGAGTGAACGAAACGATGTCGTGTTTGGTCTCGTCGAACCAACGGTCGTAAGCGCTGCGATCGAACTTGGCGTTACGAATCTTAACCATGTCTTCTTCAGGCACGATGCCTTCATCAGTCCATGCTTGAGATGCTGCAATTTCTACCTGCAGCCAGAGATCGAATGCGTTGTCTTCGGACCATATGGCATTCATCTCGGGCCGTGAATATCGCGGAATCACTGTTCTATCGATCTCCGTTTTCGGATATTTTACTCAACACATAGCTGAGAAGAGGTTCAAAATCTTCGTCAAACTCCGTTGCCGGAATTCCGTTGTAATTGCAGTAGTCGAATAGTTTTCGAGTTGCGAACACAGTATCAGCGGCGTTGGTTGCTGCACATTGATCCACCGTTCCGTCACCGACGAAAATCACTTCAGCGTCTGCGCCACCGTTTTCACGTCTCACACTATTAATGACTCCACATTTGCAGAAAGCGCCGCCGCTCTGACACGTGTCTTTAAACGACGAAGGATAATCGTACCGAAATGGCGGTAGTCCTGTCGGATCGGCTGTAACCATTCCCGCATGGATCTCAATCTTGTCAAGACCTGCTTTGTCCAACGGAGGTCGAATGTAAATGTCTAGTCCGGCAGATGCGACGGCTACGGTGCCGCCAGAATTCCAAATCTGCTCACATACCTCACGAGCAAGCGGTCGGATAACTGCGTAATCTGCAGCACGCTGCGACATCTCTGAGATTGATTCATCGATCACATTGAATCCTTCTTCCTGATACTCGAGCAACGTCGTGATTCCGGATCGAAATCGTTGATGCACTTCGGCTGTTTCATCTTCATACATGCCGCCTGTGTGTCCACGGAGCATCTCACCGCCAACGTAGGTAGTGGCGAGAGTGCTATCGAAGTCGAACACAACACTGATGATCGACACGTTTAATCCTTATCGCCTTGGATTGCACGTTCGGCAATGTCTCGTCGGAACTTCATACCAGCGAATGAAATCATAGCTATCCCAGAGTAAGCGGCATTGCGTGACTCGCTGATCGTTTCGCCAGAGCCTGTTACACCGAGAACACGTCCGCCCGATGTGAGAAGGGCTTCGTCGTCGTCTGTTTTGGTACCTGCGTGGAATACCACCCCGTGCTCGGCGGCTTCGCTGACACCAGTAATCTCGACTCCAGTATCGTACGAACCGGGGTAGCCATCTGAAACCGCAACAACGAACGTGTGCGGACTGTCGGACCACATCACTGTTTGTGTGTCGAGTCGATTTTCCCCGATAGATAGGCAAATTTCTAAAAGATCTGACTCAAGCATCGGCATAAGTATCTGAGTTTCAGGATCACCTAATCGACAGTTGAATTCGATCACCTTGGGGCCGGAATCAGTAATCATTAACCCTGCGTACAAAACGCCTGAGAACGAGCTGTTCTCGTTAACTAATGCTTTTGCAGTGGGTTCAAGGATTTCAGTTCGAACTTGATATGCGAGTTCTTCGGTCCAAAACTCGGGTGGCCCGTATGCGCCCATGCCACCGGTGTTGAGGCCCACATCGCCTTCACCTATTCGTTTGTAATCGCATGTAGCAATCTCGGCAGAGACGTGCTCGCCATCGACGAACGCGAACACGCTGGCTTCTGGGCCTGTCATGCGCTGTGCAAGAAGAATGCTTGCGGACGACTTACCGAACGCTCCATGATCGAGCATTCCGATAATTGCTGAATCGAGATCATCGTCGGTCTCTGGCAAAATCACGCCTTTTCCGGCTGCGAGGCCGTCGGCCTTAACAACCAATGAACCTGTAGGTTTCGACCTACCGTATTCCATCGCTAGCCGAGAATCACTGAACGCCACTGACTCGGCAGTGGGAATGGCGTATTTGGTCATGAGATCGTCGGACCAGATCTTTGATCCTTCGATTCGGGCGGCAGCAGCCGATGGCCCAAACGTTGTGATTCCTGACTGCCTGAGTAGATCGCATAGACCGTCTACGATCGGTTGATCGGGAGCTACGACAACTAGATCGATTTTCTCGTTTTTTGCGAATTCGACGATGTCGGCGTGGTCATCGACACCGATGTCTACATTCGTGCCGACTTCAGCGGTTCCGGCATTGCCTGGCGCAATCAATAATTCGGTGATTTTTGGACTCTGTGCGAATTTCCACGCCATTGCGTGCTCTCGGCCACCGGAACCAATTAGTAGAACTTTCAATCGTGCCTCAACTTGGGTCTCTGTATGAACCTGACTCGGGAAATCAGCTGCGTTTGATCCAGCTCACCAACTCAAACGAGCCGGACTACTCCCACTCGATTGTCCCCGGTGGTTTGCTTGTGATGTCGAGCACTACTCGGTTTACTTCATCGACTTCGTTGACGATTCGATTGGAGATTCGAGCAAGAGTGTCGTACGGGAGTCGCGCCCAATCGGCAGTCATTGCATCATCGCTAGTGACTGCCCTGATAGCGACAACATACTGGTACGTTCGCTGATCGCCCATTACCCCGACTGTCTTAGTGTTAGTGAGAACCGCAAAAGACTGCCATAGCTTGTCGTACAGACCGTCGTTCTTGATCTCATCGATCACGATCCAGTCGACTTCACGAAGGATTTCGAGCTTTTCGTAAGTGACATCGCCCATAATTCGAATGGCGAGACCAGGCCCTGGAAATGGTTGACGATTTACGCTTTGCGGGGATAGACCAAGTTCTCGACCGGCCTTTCGTACTTCGTCCTTGAACATATACCTGAGAGGCTCAACAAGAGAAAGATCCATATGCTCTGGCAAGCCACCTACGTTATGGTGCGATTTGATCACGTGGGACGCAGATGAAGTAGTGCTAATACTTTCGATCACGTCGGGATAAACCGTGCCTTGCGCGAGATAGTCGACTTCGCCAATATCGTTCGCAACTTCTTCAAATAATTTAATAAATTCTGCGCCGATAGCCTTTCGTTTTACTTCGGGGTCGGAAACGCCTTTTAGAACGCTCAAGAATCGCTCTGTACCATCGATAAATATCAGGTTCACGCCAAGTTGAGCTGCGAAAACGTTTTGAACTCGATCCGCCTCACCTTTTCGCATCAGTCCATTGTCAACAAATATGCAAGTGAGACGGTCGCCGATAGCTTTGTGAATGAGAGCTGCGGCGACCGTTGAATCAACTCCGCCCGACAATGCACAAATAACCTTGCCATCGCCGACCTGCTCCCTGATCCGAGCGACTGTGTCCGATACGAAGTTTGCGGGGGTCCAGTCGCCTACAGCCTTGCAAACTCCGAATACAAAATTCTTCAGGATCTCAGCACCTTGT
>JABHBJ010000091.1 GCA_018673955.1 Chloroflexota bacterium
AGTCGTTTGGTCATTGTCCCGGTGCTTTCATCAGCAGCGAGAATGCCCTTTTTGCGAGCAACCATCTTCAGTGCGATCGAGTTCAGTTCAGCAGATGCCATGAATGGCGTTCCTTTTATTCCAATCAAAAATGAGTCTTAACTGAATCTATCTCCGAACCGGCTTATCGGCAATAAAATTCGGTTAACGGTCTGTAATACTCCTGGGATTTTCGTTGAAGTCTACAGGCAACAAAAAAAGTCCGACTCGCTAAAGTCGGTCTTTTTTTTGTTATCAATCGAATTGCAACTCAGTGCAATCCAAGAAAAATTACATCGCTCCGTGCTGCTTGAACAGCTGAGCCAGTAATGCAATTCCCTCGGCGTTCTTTTCAACCGATTCGAATGCGAAACAAAGTCGTGCAGAGTTGTGACCGATTCGCCCCGAAGCGTCCGCTTCAAAGTTAGTACCGGCAACGTAACCGACACCCTGCTCGAACACTTCATCACGAATGCTTGCGATATCCGAGCCCTCTGGCATCGTGAGCCAAACGTAACAACCGCCCTCGGGCGCAGACCAAGTTGCTCCTGAAGAGCCGAAATGCTCCTCAAGAGCAGCGGTCATCGAATTGCACTTCGCCTTAAGCAGCGGATTGAAATTGTCTTTGTGAGACTCTAGGTTATTTCGCAGATAACCCTCAATTGCAATCGCAGCGAACTGGTTAGGACCACTCCCGAGCTTGAAACTCAATGCGCGCCGCATCAGTTCAGGGGAAGCGGTGAAGTAACCAAGTCGAAGTCCTGGTGCAAGCAATTTCGAGTAAGACGCGACGTATACGACGATTCCCGAATCATCAAGAGCCCTGAACGCAGGCTGAACGTCGCCCTTGAACCGAAGATCGACGTAGCAATCGTCTTCCAATATCGGCAGACCGTGCTTGTGACAAATTGCAAGAATCGCCTTACGTCTCTCGGCTGAAACGGTTGAACCCATTGGGTTCTGGTGCTCTGGGATTACGTATATGTACTTAGGTTTCTCGCCGGCAGCGGCCAAAGCAGTTATCTGCGTATCGAGAGCTTCAGGAATAATCCCGCCCTCGTCCATCGCCATTCCTCGAATGTCAGCTCCGAAGCGTCGAAGCTGTGCGGTAGTTCCCATATAAACGAACTCTTCGGCAAGTACTACGTCGCCGGGGTTCGTGAGAGCCTGAATAACCAAACCCAAAGCCTCACCAGATCCGTTCGTAAGGGCGATTTCATCAGGGGTTACGGTAAAACCTCGGTCGGTAGCGAGCTTTTGAGCCGTGTACTCACGAAGTTCAAGTGCACCCAGCTGGTGAGGGTAGTACGCCAATTCAGCGAGCACTTTTGTGCTGTCGGAATCAACAGCCGACTGAAGCGACTGAATCAGTCCATCGAGCGGAAGTGTCTCTGGGGCTGGATATGCAACTGCAAAATCGTACTTTGCGTGTACTCCCGGATTCAGAGGCGTATCAACCGATTTCTCCGAGTAAAGAGTTTCGTAACTGAACGTGTCCACCATAATTGCAGATCCCAATCGCGGCATCGCCGCCGTCATGTCTTGTAAGTCAGGCGGAGCAAGCTTACTGCCGCATTGAGCGGACTGCAAAGCCAATCCGCCCGGTTTCGCTGATATACACTGCGCCAACTTTCAAAATTAAATGCTGGATTTCAGCTCTCACCCTACTCAGGAGAATCGAACATGCGTGGAGTTGCATTTCACGGAAACAGTGTTGCAGAGGTAATCGATTTTCCAGATGTTGAACCCGGATCCGAGCAAGTCTTAATCAAACTACGATCTTCCGGACTGTGCGGATCAGACTTCGCCCGATACCGCGACTCGTTGCCAAACGAGCACGAAGGGCAACTAATACGACCCGGGCACGAACCATGTGGTGAAGTTGCAGCACTTGGGCCAAACGTAAAAGGACTCAAAGTCGGCGATCGCATCATCCAGCATCATTACGAAGGTTGCCGACAGTGTGAATACTGTCTAACCGGTTGGCAGCAGCTGTGCGAGGTCACCGAGAAGAAGCTCTACTACGGTGGATCGATGCACGGAGGCCACGGTGACTATATGGTTGCGCACCAATCAACCTGCGTACCGCTTCCCGACGAAGTCGATTACGAAGTCGGAGCCTATTTGGCATGCGGAGCAAGTACAGCGTTCCAAGCCTTAAAGAAGCTCGAAGTATCTGGCAGAGATGTACTTGCTGTATTCGGTCAAGGCCCTGTCGGCCTTGCTGCTACTATGTTCGGCGCCGAAATGGGAGCAAGGATTATTGCGGTCGATGTTTCACCCGAACGACTCAAAATGTCAGCCGATTCCGGTGCTTGGGCGACTGTCGACGCGTCGAAGGACGACGCGCCAGAGCAGATCAAAGAACTAACTCACGGCGATGGAGCCGATGCCAGCCTGGAAGCAGCCGGACTCGCAGTCACCCGAGTAGCAGCAGTCGAATCAACGCGGATATTCGGGCGAACTTGCTTGGTCGGTGAAGGCGGCGAGGTAACCTACCAGCCAACTCCACACATCATCCACCGACATCTCACGCTAATGGGCTCATGGACATTCTCGACATTCGGTCTTGCCGAAGCAGCTCGATTCACTGCCGATCGGAATGTTCCATTGGGCTCAGTCATCACTTCGCGATCGACAATCGAAGAAGCTGTGCGGGCTTATGAAGAGTTCTCGTCAGGAGCACCCGGCAAGTTCGTAATCAATTGGAATTAGTTAGAAATTACGATCAAAAATAAAAGAAGCGGCGACAACGTTAAATCGCCCTTTTCCCGATAGATATCGGGGTACAGAGCGACGATATTCGTAACTAATTCCGATCTACCCCCTTTTAGAACACATACCAAATGTCGTAGAATAGAAGGTCGGTTGATTTGGTAAACGAATGACATCGAGTTCAAGGCTTCTTGAACTTGCTCGTCTGGCAGCACAAATTGTTTTGGTCGAATCTAAAACTTGAGTGACTATCACCATTCTCAGCTAGTGGTAATTCCTGCGAAATTAGCAGGGAATGCCGCGCGCTAGGCATATTAAGAATGACCTGAGTTCAAATATCTGTCCGGATATTTGATAAATCCAGGTACGGGCACGAAATGCCCGAAAGGAACAACCGTTGGTCCAAAAGCGACGAACATCCCGCGTCAACGACGTTTCAGCAGCACTTGAGGGAGAAGACGAGTACACACCCGCCTTCAACCGAATGGAAGGCACTGAAGACGAAGCTAACCAGGTGACGGAAAACGGTGCGACTGCCGTAACCCGATCTGAATTGGATATGTGGGAAGCAGCACGAGCTTCAGATTCTTCAACAAGCATCACAAACGCTCTGGCACAAGAAGTCCAAGAGTCAGAACTTACAGAAGACACCGTAAGGATGTACCTTCGTGAGATCGGTCGAGTCGCGCTGCTAACCGCAGCAGACGAAGTAGTGCTTGCACGAGCAGTTGAACTTGCTCAGCGGCTTGAAGCAATCGAAAAAGAGATCCAAGGCGACATCGACGTCGGAACTCCCGACCCATTCACGGTCATTACCGATATTATCTCGAAACTCGGACCAGTCGGCGACACAGCATCTGCAGTTGCAAAATATCTCGGTCTCCCAACCCCGGTAACACTGGGACGTGCACTCGCCGATCCTGAACTTCGTGCTTTAGTCGATGGTAAGCGCGAAGACGAACTGATCAACTATCTCTCAGATGCTCTGGGTATTGAGCCGGACGAAGCTCACAAACTGGTTGTTGAACTTTCAGTTCTTTCTCGACTGCTTTCAGCAGATATGGTCGACATCCTCGGAATCGACCCACTACTAACTGAACTACCATCCGAAGCAGTAAACCCGAAGTTCTTAGCTGCGGTTCAGCCACTCACGTCTATCCTCAACTCGCACCTGATGCGAGTACGAGAAGAAGGCGAAAAGGCTCGACGCCACTTAGGTGAAGCAAACCTCCGACTTGTGGTTTCTGTCGCAAAGAAGCACCTCAACCGCGGTCTATCGATGCTCGACTTGATCCAAGAGGGCAACATCGGGCTAATGCGAGCTATCGAAAAGTTCGACTTCCGCAAGGGATTCAAGTTCTCAACATATGCAACATGGTGGATTCGCCAAGGTATTACTCGAGCAATCGCCGATCAGGCACGAACTATTCGCATTCCGGTTCACGTTGTAGAAACGCTGAACAAGATCATGCGAGCACGTCGTGAGCTTGGACAGCAGCTCAACCGAGAACCAACCGTTGAAGAACTCGCAGAGCGTGTAGAACTATCGGTCGAGCGTGTATCAGAAATTCTCCAGATGTCGCAGGAGCCTGTTTCTCTCGAAACACCAATCGGTGAAGACGCTGAGAACGAGCTTGGTGACTTGATTCAGGACAGCAGCGCACCAGCCCCAGCCGATGTTGCAGCACAGTCTTCAATGCGCGAGCAGGTCGACCGTGTACTGAGTCATCTTCAGGATCGTGAACGACGAGTTCTCGAACTACGATTCGGTCTTTTTGACGGTCGCCCACGAACTCTTGAAGAGATCGGTGGCGAATTGAACCTGACACGAGAACGTATTCGACAGATCGAGCGAAAAGCTCTAGGTCGTCTGCGTGGCGATGCACATGTTGCTGAGCTTCGAGAATTGCTCGCCTAGCCAACGCTAAGTATCAATATAAGAGACCTTGGGCTAGTTGCAGTCCGGGGTCTTTTGTGTTTAAGAAAAACTAGCGTCCTAGGATGATCTCCGATTCAAAGACCAGCCATGTGATCGAATCCCTCTGGCGCCATCTCAACCCGTAACCTCGCTTTACCGAGAAATGATCGTTGCAAGATCAGTGGCACTCGTTCAAGCAATCGCATCGGAAGTGGCCCCTTGGCAATTTCAGCTCCATACCAACGAGAAGCCTTTCGTCGAACGCCCAACTCCGCAGAAACATCGATGGTTATAGACGGTGATTTCGAACGGATAAGAGCCAGCCACATATCAAATGATCCGTCCGGTCCCATTCTCCGGATGCTTCTACCACTGAGACGCATCAAACGTGCATTGCCCCCTACCATCCAGCGAGCCCAACCAAGCGAATAAAACCTAATAGCCTCGTCGCCGACTGATTCTGTAGCCAACTTGGTTGCACAAAACGTAGCGGCATGATCGCAATTTCCATAGTCGCCATACGATGAGTGCGTCACCACAACATCAGGGGCGTGCTCCGAAATCCTTCCAGCTACCTTGTACGCCAGTTCGGTAATGGGAACAAGCGATAGTTGAGGAGATAGATGTTTTGTTGGCAGTTTCCGGGTTTCATCAGCGTCGTCTGGCCACATTGGACTCTCAGAGAACCGTAACGTCTCTACCGCACTCACGCCCAGATCAACACACGCTCTTCGTAGACGCCTGATGCGATCATCGTCGCCCGGAGCAAGACACAGCACCTTCACGTCATGACCATCGGAAACCAACTTGGCAATCAAAGCTCCAGCGAGCAGTGTCTCGTCGTCAGCATGAGCAAACACCATCATCACCCGCTGACCACTTCGCATTTGTCGGCTCATGGAAACATCTCTGCGGAGTTCTTTATGTCGCCAAGCCAACGCTCCGTCATCACACGTATCAATCTACGCGGATAAGCAAGCCGAATTGGTAATACAGAACTAAAAAAATATTTCTGATCTACAACTCGACAACCAGTTCCATCAGGCTCCACAGAAATCGAACGCACCGCCGTGATCGAAAATTTTGTCGATCTCCATTGGATCAACTTGCCCGGCTCATATCGAGTTACCGTCACATTAAACGGAACTTTCTTACGAGCCATCAAAAGGCGAAATCCGAATTTGATCCCGGGCTGCCAATCGAGATAGCCCGGAGCTTTCCATACTTGCTCCACGACGCCGGACCATTGACTCCAATGATTCGCATCGTCGATCAGCATCCACACGCGCTCCGACGGAGCGGCTATGTACACACTCAAAGACATTTGAAAACTAAACGGCGAAAACGACAACTAATATCCGATTCGTATGCGACTATGTCAGTCTCAGCGATTAATCTTTAAACCATAGAGAATCAACCGATACCAATGCCACAGCCTAATCAATCACCTTCGGACGTTCTACGCGGTTCGGGTCTCCGAGCCACTCCAGCACGCCTTGCGGTGATCGATGTGTTGCGAGCTACACAGGGACACGTGACGGTCGCTGAAGTAATCGAAGCGCTTACCACTCAAGGGGCGAAATTCGATCAATCGACTGCATACCGAGTACTAAGTGATCTCGGCGGGGTTGGTCTAGTAGCAGAATCTCGCTTGAGTCCGGGGGACACCGTGTTCGAATGGATCAGCCAATCGAATCACCACCATCTCCAATGCACCAGTTGTGGCCGCACGCTACCACTTAACGACGAACTCGTGCAGGAGTTCATCGACAGCGTACACGAAAGACACGGATTTCACGTAAATGCAACGCATCTAGTGCTATCGGGCATCGAACACGACTGCCCCGGGGTATAGCGTACGCTGAGTACTCGTGCCAACGACTATCGACACTAGCGCCCAAACACTAAACCAAACTGAACTTAGTAACGCGTTGGCCGCCGCCGGGGTCACCGATTTCTGCAATGTACAAGTTGCGCTTCGAATCGTACCAACCACCATGCGCAGCCTGAGTCGCATCGGGATTTCCGCGCCAGCGTGTGATCAGTTCGCCATCAAGCGTCCAGATCGACACGCCGTTACCGCCGCCCTGCTCTACGACGTACGCAACATCGTCATCGAAGAAGATATCTCCAGGACCAACCAGATCAGTCCACTCGTTTAAGTAGTTGCCGTCTGTATCGAATATTTGAATGCGGTTATTTTCACGGTCGCAGATGTAAACCTTGTCGTTCTTATCGACTCCGACTTTATGGAGAATCGAAAACTGCCCAGGGCCTTTTCCAGCTTCACCCCAAGAATGTTCAAGATCGCCTTTAGCACTGAAACGGTGAACACGGCGATTACCGTATCCGTCGGAGACAAATAGTCGACCACTTGAATCAGTAGCCAATCCGGTTGGATTGTTGAACGGCGAGCCCTGTTCCTTAGTGGTTGTCACGGTAATCGCGGCGTATCCGTGCGTGCCCAGTTCCATCAGCACGTCGCCGTTCTCGTTGTGCTTCGTTAGCTGGTGCGTCTGGTGGTCGGCGAGCCAGATATTGTCGTCACCATCAATAAACAGTCCGTGCGGAACACGGAATTCGTCCGTGTCTAGTCCGAGATCTCCCCATGAACCGATGAACTGCCCTTCGGGAGTCCAGCAAGTAACCGGGTGCTTCGAGCGACTGAACAGCCACACACGGTCTTGAGAATCTACACCGACGTCCGCACAGGCACCAAGTTCCCAGAACGCTGGCTTATGTCGTAGCCAATCTCGGTCTACTTCGTATTGAAATTTGCCTTCGCCAACCGTCGTCATATCTTCGCCACCATCAGATTAGGGAATTTGAAACGTGTGCATCCACGCGGAATCGCCACGCTAGCGTCACCAAGCAATCCTGTCAACGCAATCTCCCGATAATTTCATGCAGCTAAGCAAATAGCCGACAAACAGTGCCTTTCCGGATGGAAGGGTTAAAATTAGAGAATTTATCGATTCCTGCACAGTACTTCACTATCAGGAACATGGCACTCAAATCAGAATTTGGGCTTCGAAAAACTCACACACACCCAACAAATAGGCAACTAGTCGCTCTCGGTAACGATGTACCTAGGATGCCATTCGCCACGCCACGAAGTAATCTTAGTCGGCGTCACCTTCACAAGATACCTCAGTCGATCAGCCGTCTTCGCAGCGTAGGTAGGCCCATCCGGTCCCATATACCGAATCGCCATCTCGTCAGCGATCTCTTTCGTGCGCCCCACTAAGGCGACTGGCCCCTCAACCACTTCTGCAACGCCTTCAACAGTCACCCGCGTGTGTTCGGGATTCACATCGTCAGCGCACAAAATGCACACACGAGGTTCTTGGCTAAGGTTTTCGTACCAACTCGACTTACTCCGAGGAATAACCCACATCGACTCTCCATCCCACTGCTGCCACATTGCAGCAACGTGCGGAGAGCCGTCGGGTTTCACAGTTCCGATACGAGCGATGACCGGCTGCGCCAAAAACTCGTTGATCTCTTCAGTCGACAATTTTCCGGCGGCAGGACTCATCACTAATTCCTAAAACGATTTCGTTCAGACGTTATCCGCTAACCCGCGCCCATTTACGCAAGCTCGTGACCTCTCGCACTGGGTCCTGCTGGGACCCGAACGCCGTGTACGAAACCTCGGCTATGTACACAGATCCTTCAGAGTCGACCGACATTCCGTGTGGGGAGATGAACTGATCATGCCCTTCACCACCAAGCTCATTCCCGAATCGAGTAACTTCGTTGCCTTCTCTGTCCATAATGACAACCCGGCGTCCAAGGCGTCGTACGCCTTCTTGTACGGGGGGAGGTCCTGCCTCAGCAACGTACAAGTTAGTGTCGGCACCTTTGCCGTTGGTGATAGCAATCGGACGATGCGAGTGAATCTGTTTCACGAATTCGCCATCGGTAGTAAAAGTCTGAAGACGGAAATTTTCCCGATCAGCAACCGTGATTTTGTCAGTTCCGTTCATCGCAATATTGTGTGGAAGCGAAAACTGGCCTTCGAGCGACCCCGGCGAACCCCAAGAGGTGATGTGCTTGCCTGCAGAATCGTATTTGTGAACGCGCGAGTTGCCGTAACCGTCGGAAATGAACAGATCACCTGATTCAGGATGAATAGCAACGTGAGTCGGACGATTGAACGGCTCACCTTCCTGCCACGCAGCTGCTTTGCCCTTCTCTCCCAATCGGTAGATGAGCTTACCTTCTTTAGTACGCTTTTCGACCATGTGAGCGTCGTCGTCGGCAAGGTAAAGATTATCGTCAGCATCGATCGTAATACCGTGAGGGCGTACGAATTCGCCTACTCCCCATGTCTCAATGAAGTTCCCGTGCTTGTCGAAAACGATAACCGGATGGTCGCCTCGATTGAACACATAGACATTGTCGTTCGAATCGACCGCCACAGATGTCGCTTCCTTGAAGAACATAGGGTGCGGAAGTTTTGCCCAGTATGGAACTGGCTCGTAAACCGTTGCTAAAGTTGCTGCGTGGACCATGATTATTCCTAGCTAACTGATCGAATTGAAAATTGATAAGACATCGTGTGCATAAGTCGACGAAAAGTCGATTAGCGTTCCTTTCAAACCCGTCTCCACTTACGAAGGCTCACAACTTCGCCCAATGGTTTTACGTCTGTTCCTGAGTTTTCCGGACTTGAGAAATAGTTCGTCCAAGCAACCGCTGCCGCATAGACCGACCCCTGCGAATCAGTCGATACGCCGTGTGGGGCGGTGAATTGTCCTACGCCTTCGCCCGGCAGTGGACCACCCAAATGCTGCAAGAATTCACCCTCAGCCGATAGCACGGCGATCATCGCACCCAGATTCGACACACCTTGTTGCACAGGAGGCGGAATCATCTCACCCACGTACAACGCTGTGTCATCCCCCTTGCCTTGCGTTACCGACATCGGGTGATGAATGTGAATCTGCTCTACGAACTCACCGTCAGTAGTGAATATCTGCAATCGGAAATTCTCTCGATCGGCGACAACGACTTTGTCGGTGCCAAGCATGCTGATATTGTGCGGCAAACTGAACTGCCCGGGATCAGTTCCCGATTCGCCCCAAGAAGTCATGTGGTTGCCGTCTGGGTCAAACTTGTGAATTCGAGAGTTCCCGTAGCCATCAGATACGAATAGTTCTCCGGTTACCGGATGAATAGCGATATCGGTTGGGCGATTGAACATTCCGCCGCTCTGCCATTCGCACGGCTCGCCCTTCGTACCGAGAGTGAAAAGTACTTCGCCGTCATGGGTTCGCTTCTGGACGATATGCCCATCGTCATCGACCAGATATAGGTTGTCGTCTGAGTCGATCTCGATGCCGTGAGGACGCACAAACTCGCCGTGGCCCATTCCTCGAACGAAATTACCGTCAGTATCAAACACGGCAATCGGTTCAGTACCGCGATTGAAAACGTAAACATTGTCCTTCGAGTCGACAGCGATAGAAGTAGCGTCCCCTCTGAACGTCACACCCATCGGAAGCTTCGCCCAACCGGCGACTGGCTCGAATTTCGTATTTGAATTAGCTGAAGTCATATTTCTGTTTGTCGAATCGATTTTTGTTTGAATGTAGATAGATAATTAGCGTCTAACTAGATCGTGAATTGTCGAGCCAGTCTTTGAGTTGAGCAGGCAGCCACTGAACCAGATTGATACCTTTTTCAACGTCTGAAGACATCAGCCGACCTCGTGCATGAACCGCAGCGACAACCGATTCCATCGCCTCAAGCACTTCTGGGTGATCTGCATGCCCGGGGTGACCAAGCGACTGTGCTAGATCTTGGGGTCCAAACGTGATCATATCTATGCCTTCGACATCCAAAATTTCTTCAATAGTGTCAACTGCGTTCTTAGTCTCTATCTGAATAGCAACCGTCACTTCCCGGTTAAATTCCGCCATGTACTCAGATGGAGATTTTCCGGTCATGCCGTAATCACGACCACGTGAAGTGCCAAACGAACGCTCGCCCTCTGGCCCGAATCGTGAAGCCATAGCGATTCGTTGAGCCTGCTCGGCGTTGTCAACGTGTGGACACAAAATCCCCATTAATCCACGATCGAATGCTCGCAATATTGTGTCGTTCTCAGTGTTGGGGATACGAGCGGTGCAGGTCATTCCGTGCATATCTGCGACCCGGCACATCATCTCTGCCGACTCCCAATCGAATACACCGTGCTCCATATCAAGATGAAGCCCGTCAAAGCCCGCGTAACCCGCCCACTCGGCAATAGTCGGCTCTGGGAAGGTCACCGTTAAGCTATGTGAAATTGTGCCATTGTTGATTGCGGCACGAACATTACTTGGTCTCAAAACAATCTCCACCAGCGGCAAGTCACTGGTCTCGTAGAACCAAAGCACACACGCAGGTGCTACCGTGACTGACGCCTATTCGAATCAGCGCCCCTTTCAGATTAGGAACGCGGGCGGAGTATACAGCCAGCTTGAACAATTTCGAGATCGTTTCACTCGCCGAGCCGCGCGAGTTGTCGTCTATTTTTACTAACAGAATGTTCTGCTACGCAATTGCACTCGCCATCGACAAAGGCAAGACCAACTAATGACGATTCCGTTCTTTGGGCGTATTTACCGAGGATATCCAATCGCATTCGTTGTCTTCCTCTCGACCGGACTTTCGGTCGGAATGGGACAGTACGCGTTCGGCGAATTTGCAGGACCTCTCAAAGAGCAGTTCGGCTGGTCGCAGACCCATCTAAATCTCTCACTCGCGTTTTCGTTCATCTCCGGTCTGCTCGCCCCGTTTATAGGAAACCTTAGCGACCGCATCGGCATACGCCCCGTAATGTTCGCGTCGCTGCTGCTGATAGCCGTAGGATTCCTACTTCGCCCGTTCATATCCGAACTTTGGCACTGGTATCTATTCAGCGGTCTCGTCTACGCAGGTTTCCCCGGCGCAACCATCATGCCTGCCGGGAAGATGGTCGGTCTCTGGTTTCCAAAAACTCGTGGCCGAGTAATGGGTGCCGTTGTTGCAGGAAACAACTTCGGTGGGGTAACAATGCCGCCACTTGCGGCTGCCATCATCGGTGCGCTTAGCTGGGAGATGGCCTACGTGACCTTTGGGATCATCATGCTGGCTCTAGGAATCGTAGCGCTGTTCGTCATCATCGAAGACGAGGACAAAATCGAAGAAGAGATGGAGCGAACTGGTCGTGGAGATCTGGCTCACGTAGCCCGAGCCGCCGCCAGAGCGGGAATTACGGTTAAGCAAGCACTGGTCAACCGGAACTTCTGGCTAATCATGATCGGGCTTGTTGCGGCGACCTTCACTTATCAGGGAGTTCTAACCCAACTTCGTCAGCACTTCGAAGAAAGCGGATTCGCTCCGGGTCTGGCCACGACAGCGGTCAGCATTGTCGCAGGTATGGGCATCGGATCGAAATTGGCGTTCGGTCGTGCTAGTGAAAAGATCACCGCCCGAATTGCCACGATTATTTCCGTAGCTCTTCAAGCCATAGGTGTGTTCATCATTGCCCAAGCGAATTCAGACGCGATCATGTGGGTCGGTATCATCATCTTCGGAACTGGG
This sequence comes from Chloroflexota bacterium, assembly GCA_018673955.1. Classification (GTDB taxonomy): domain Bacteria; phylum Chloroflexota; class Dehalococcoidia; order Lucifugimonadales; family Lucifugimonadaceae; genus Lucifugimonas. The sequence continues at coordinate 12,227 of JABHBJ010000091.1, forward strand.
TTCGGAGGACTTGGTGCGCTAATCGTACTAGTTGTTCAAGAGGCGTTCGGCATGAAGGAATTCGGCGGAATAATGGGCCTGATGCAGGTCGGAATGATCGCGTCAGGTACGGGAGCACCGTTGATCGCTGGTGCGATTCACGACTCGACCAATTCCTTCGACAATTCATTCTTGATCGTAGTAGCGATCTTTATCGTCGGCATCGTCGCTCTGGCATTGGCAAGACCCGTCAAGCCTGCGGAGGAAGAAGCTTTCAAGTCATCAATCGCAACCGACGCCTGACAGGATGCCGAATAGCGATTTAGCGGAGAAATGACAGAGTGGTTACCAGAGCTGCAAATAGAACTATCGGGAAAAATACAGTGACCAAAGCGGGGCAGATGGCATAGCTAACTTGTGTCTCGATGTTCGAATTCGAAGATGTGATCGTCATTTCAGTTTCCCTGGTGAATTGAATCTGCAGCCCTGACAATAATCATCAGCCCTACATAGGAATATGTCATGCGTGCCTTCCCCTAAATTGCAGGACCATCGGGCAGGGAAAACCGCAATTAACAAAAAAACCCGGACAAACGACCGGGGTTTTTCCTATTTATCTGCGAGCAGATTACGCCTCAAGTTCGTCCCAAATCGCTTTGGCGTACTTGATAGACTTCTCGTCCTGCGTCCACTGATCGCCAGACCACGCACCCTCGATCGTCATATAACCCGAGTAGCCCGCAGCGTGCATCGCTGAGATGGCGTATCGGTAGTCGATTTCGCCGTCAGGAAGCGGAACTCGAACAAATACAGATCGATTGTTCTCAGGGTGATGCACCGTGTGGAGGTTCTTGCAGTGCCAGTACTTAGCTACTGGGGCAATAGCATCGATTGCCGAATCAAAATCCTCTTCCGGCACGTCGTATGTCCACAGTATGTTTCCAATGTCAGGGTTGATCCCGAAGTTTGGGCGGTCAACCAATCCGTGCAGAAGCAACGCCGACCACGAGTTGTCAACAGGCGAGTTCTGGTGAATTTCAACTGTGAGGTTAGTACCAGCATCAGAAGCCTTCGCGCAGGCGGTCTGGAATACCGGCGCAAGATCTTCGTACACCCGCAGCATGCTGTCACGCGAAGCATCTTGCGATTCCGAATAGCCGCTACCAGCACCCGGGAATAGATCAGGATGTCGAGTTGGAGCACTCATAGCTCCGTTGACAGCCTCTGCTCCACTCCAGCCTGCGTATTTGATTGCTTCATCCAGCCGGGCTCGGTTTTGCGGACCGTTCTTGGCGTCGTGCAACGTGCCACCGGCACGTACACAACCAACTTCGAGACCGTGGTGGTTGAAATTCTTAGTGAAATCCTTGACCTTCTGCTCGGTTCCCAGCTGGCTCATGACTTCGAGTCCGACCTCAATCGCGTCGAAGCCGAGGCTTTTGGTCTTCTTTAGAAAATCACTGGTGTAGTTGTCGGGCGAGAGGTTCCAGCTATCGACTGATTGCGGGTACAAAGCGAATCGGCGGTGTGCGTAACAAAATCTCATGTTGGTTTAGTTCCTGAAATACTCGGTTGTACGTGCCTGAACATCGCCAGTAATTCCAACGATTTTCAATGATCCGGCGGAGTCTAACACCGCAACAGGTGTACCATCCGGTCGCCTCACTCGAACGTCAATCGAGTATGAGGTTATTTCGTCTAAAACTAACCAGTGATACTTGAGGAATGGTTTGGTCATGAAAATCACCGATCTGCGCGTCTACCTCACCCGACCCGAAGGCAGTAATCGTTCGTGGCTGTTCGTCGAAGTCGATACAGACGAAGGCATTACCGGCGTGGGCGAATCGACCAACTCCGGCGGCGGCGGAGCATTGGTGGTCGGTCGTGCTTATGAAATGCTGAAGAACGATCTTGAAGGACAAGACTTCTCAGAAGGGCTGGTTGGACAAGATCCCAGCGACATCGACGCAATCTGGCATCGAATCTACCGTCGCTTCGGTACTCTCGGCTCGCGCGGCTTCGGAACTACCCTAGCCAGCGGTATAGACATGGCGCTCTGGGACATTAAGGGCAAAGCACTTGGCCGACCTGTTTGGGATCTGCTTGGCGGAAAGATGCGCGAGTCAGTTCCCGTCTACTCCCACGTCGACTCGATCGACAACATTGATGCCTGTGTCGCCGATGCCAAACGACAAGTAGCGCTCGGCTATCAAGCATTAAAGCTAGATCCATTCAGTCCTGAAATGGGTAAGCACCACCGTCGATACATCGACGGCAAAATCTCTCCCGCCGGTGCCGAATACGCCGACAACCTAATGACCGCGCTTAGAGAAGCGATCGGACCAAACATCGAACTCATGATCGATGCCCATGGCAACTTCGATGTCTCAACAGCGACCGAACTTTGTAATCGCATGATGAAGCACAATCTCACATGGTTCGAAGAACCACTCCAGCCAGAGAGTATCGACGCACATCGACAGCTTCGCCAAAACACCGACATCAACCTCTGTATCGGCGAACGCAAGTACACACGCTGGGACTTCGCGCCGTACTTGCAAGAAGGTTTGGTGAACTACATCATGCCCGACATCTGCTGGACCGGCGGAATTTCCGAGATGAAACGCATCGCAATCCTCGCCGAAACCTACTACGTGCCGATCAGTCCACACGACGCATCGGGCGCGTTCAACGTAATCACAGGCGCACATGTGCTGATGAACGTGCCAAATATCTACCGGCTTGAGATGTCGGATCACTCTTTGAAAAACTACAATTCCGTGATTACGGAACCTCTCGATGTTCGAGATGGTCATCTTCACTTGCCCGATAAGCCCGGGCTCGGCTACGAGCTAGACCACGACTTCATCGCCTCGCATCCCGACCCTGAATGGGCGAGACTTCACGCCTAAACTACGAATCAACCCACTACTCACTAGTCCGTTTCAAAAAAATGCCAATTCCTTCCCCTTCAGAAATAATCTCAGCACGCCTCAACAAGCTCGATAGCCAGATTCTTCAGGCAGTCGATACGCTTACAGAAGAAGAAGCTTCGACATGGCCTGCAGCTACTGCACCATCGTGCAAATGGCACTTGTGGCACATGGGTCGTTGGGCTGACTACGTTCAGGGACTACTCTCACCAGTCGTCGACACTAAAATACCCGAACTTTGGGAGTTTGCCGGTGTTGCCGAAGAATGGGGATTTGAAGGTGTCGATCTCGGGATGTGGGGCGCAGGATCGGGACTCGGGAACGAAACCGGTCAATCCTTACCACTTCCAGCCGTTTCGAACGTCAGGTCATACGCAAAAGAAGCGTTCGATCTACTCGAAGAGCGCGTCGCCAAGCTCGACGACGAATCGTTCAACGCGCAGTTCACTGACTGGCACGATAACGACACGAGCGTCGGCGACGCAATGGTCGGCTACATCGCACACGCCAATCGACACTTGGGCATGCTCGAAGCTCTATCTGGAATACTAGGCAAAGACGGCTCAGTAACCGTTTAACACCACTCGATCCAGAAACTAACTAGTAACTGGCGGCTGAAATCGACATGTGGAATCGGCAGCCGTCATCTCGCCGGATGAAAGGATGACTACCCAAAAGCACGACTATTGGCAAAGTATCGAACTCGGTGATCTGGTCCGCTACGCGAAGTGACTCAGCACCTTCACCTTGGTAAGCAGAGTTCCATTAGTCGAAATAAATGAGTTTAGTCCGCCTAAGTCATTCGCATACGAAATTAGCTCTGGCAGATCGGACCGCAACGTCGGTTCTCCACCAGAAAACAGCACGACCGGCACCTTGTACTCTGCCATATCGTCAAGAACAGTCTTTGCTTCTTCCGTGGTCAGTTCGCCCGGGTACTGCTCGTCCTTCGATGATGCATAGCAGTGTGCACAGTGAAGATTGCACGTCCGAGTGATGTTCCAAATGACAATAGGTCGCTGATGAACAT
>JABHBJ010000083.1 GCA_018673955.1 Chloroflexota bacterium
AAGATGAGATGATTCAGAACTCTTACGCTGCTGAAACATGTCTACTTAACCCGAGTGGTTTCTTGAACCTTTCAGCGCACCTGTTCACAAAAAGATGGTTCAAGCACAGCGATTACCCGGGATTTGCTAGGAAATGGTCTACGAGGTTTTGAGACCATTTTGCATATCCTGACCTTTACCACCATATTTTGTTCATTATGTTCGACTGGTATTACTTACGGTCAGATGTGGCCCAGGCTCCGGTAGCTTTGTTCTCATTGTTCCACCAGCCGGGCTGGGCCTCAGGCGAATCCACATCTACGGCGAACTCTTCCAAAGCTTCTGGAATTAGTTCGATACCTAGACCAGGGCGACCGTTAGGAAATATTGAACCGTCCCGAACATCAAACATCGGAGTGATGATCTTTTCGAAGGTCTCGAACCACGTATGTAGGCACTCTTCACGATAGAGGTTTGGAATTGCGATAGAAGCTTGGAACGATGCGGCAATTGCCACAGGTCCAAGTGCATCGTGCGGGCTGACATTGATGTACTGAATCTCAGCCATCGACGCTATCCGACGAATTTCGCTGATGCCGCCGCACCAAGCGATATCGGGCATGATGAAATCTACTAAGCGATCACGGAGGATTTCGTCGTAGTCCCAGCGAGTGAAGTGTCGTTCGCCAACACATAGCGGAACGTTCGTGTTCTCACGAATCTGGCGAAGTGCGTTGTGGTTTTCGACGTGAGTTGGCTCTTCAAACCAAACGAGGTCGATATGTTCAATGGCGTTGGCTGCCTTGATAGCCGAAGCAACGTCCATTCGAGCGTGTGCATCGACAAGAATCTCGTAGTCGGGCCCAACGGTTTCTCGAAGTGCTTCCATCCACTCGACTGCCTCCGCGATCGCCTTAGGCTCCATGCGTTCCACCATGTTTGCGCCATAGAAGGTTTCGCCCATCGTGCGGCGGTTAGGGAATGGATCAGTTTTAATCGCCTGATAGCCGGCAGCCATAGTGAGACGTGCTTCTTCTTGCATCGTTTCGATGCCTTGACCGGCACTGATGTCACGAACGTGTGTGTAGAGCGGCACGCTCTCCCTAACTGCGCCACCGAGAAGATCATAAACAGGTACACCAAGCACTTTACCTTTGATGTCCCAAAGTGCGATATCGATCGCGCTGATTAAGTGAGAAATATAGCCCCGACCGTTGAGATCGGAATTTACGTGGAAGATGCGCTGCCAGATTTCTTCTATGTTCTTGGGATCAGAACCCACAACAAGCGGCTTGATCGCTTCGATTCCGCGGACTAAATGGCTGTTTACTGCGTAATCGGTGCATTCGCCTAGGCCAGACACGCCTTCGTCGGTTTCAACTTCGACAAAGAGCCATGCTAAACCCGGAATTGGCATGACAACGTGAGTTTTGATGTCGGTGATTTTCATGGAAAGAGATTTGTACTTGGTGAGTTTTAGTTAAAGTGGGGCAAATTGTAGCCGTAAATAACACCAGCGTCTCGGTTTGACTAAGACCGCTCTTTTATGATCAATGAGAAGAAACACTCGACTGATCTGGGTTAGTGGCGTGATGAAACGTCAATTGATCCGTCCGGACCGACATCGACCGTGTATCCGTTTTGATACTTAATTGAGCTCTTGAGCACGGATCTGCCAAAAACCGTTGCAGTTAGCGGTATTATTCTCCCAAGAGTTCGTTTCATTTATGATTTATCGACGGGTTTGATCTAGATTGCATGCCGATTGAACGCCCTTATCAACAAAATATCGACAGGAAAAGTTAATGACCTCACGTGTCAACCCAAACAACGACACAGCAGAAGTTTCCATTGCTGATGTACTTGGCACTGGTGCCGACCCTTCGACACGTGAAATTCAAACTCACGCTGATGGACCTAAAGGTACGGTTCCGTTTACTGCCGAGTTCCTGATCGAAGAGCCCAGTGGCAACCACTTCGGGATGACCCAGAACGCTGGCATGGGATGGAACCCGTCTGAGCTCATGCGTAAGCAGTTCATCATTCTTTCTACAGTTGGTGGCGTGAAAGAAGAGGACGGCTCTCCAATTGCTTTGGGCCTTCACACAGGCCATTTCGAACTTGTGGATATGGTCAAAACTGCCGCCAGGGAGTTCAAAAAACTAAAGTCTGTACCATTCGCAGCCTTCTGTTCTGACCCATGTGATGGTCGAACTCAAGGCACGACTGGAATGCTCGACTCACTGCCATATCGCAATGATGGCGCCCAGGTGTTCAGGCGTATTGCGCGATCACTTCCGACCGTTCGTGGAGTGTTAGGAATCGCATCTTGTGACAAAGGGCTCCCGGCTATGATGATGGCTGTTGCCGGATTGCATCAACAGTCAGCGGTTGTCGTGCCAGGTGGAACTACTCTCAAGCCTCATATTGGTGAAGACACCGGTCAAATCCAGTCGATTGGTGCACGATTTGCTCAAGGTGAAGTCACGCTCGAATATGCACAAGACGTCGGATGTCGTTCATGTGCATCGCCAGGTGGTGGCTGTCAGTTCTTAGGCACAGCTGGCACGTCTCAGGTTGTTTCAGAGGCGCTGGGGCTATCAATTACTCACTCTGCTCTGTCTCCAAGTGGTACACCTGCATGGCATGATATTGCAACCCGTTCAGCACGCGCACTTGTGATGATGGAACGTAGCGGAATGACTTCGCAGGATATTTTGACAGATGCTGCGTTCGAGAACGCTATGGCGGTTCACGCTGCTTGCGGTGGTTCAACCAACTTGCTGTTGCATATGCCTGCGATTGCACACGCAGCAGGTCGACGACGTATGACGGTCGATGACTGGAACAGAGTGAACTTGAATGTTCCTCGTTTGGTCGACGTTCTTCCAAATGGACCTGTTGGACACCCGACCACACAGCTTTATGCAGCTGGTGGTGTTCCGGAAGTAATGCTTCACCTACGTAAGCTGGGATTGATAGACACCAGTGTTATGACCGCAACTGGCCAGACTCTCGATGAAAACCTGAACTGGTGGGTGGACTCAGAACGTCGGCACGACGTTCGCAAGTACCTAACGGAAGTCGATGGAGTTGACCCTGACAATGTAATCATGTCTCCAGAAGGTGCGAGTTCGAAAAATCTCTCAAGCACGGTAACGTTCCCGATGGGCAACATTGCTCCTGAGGGATCCGTAATTAAGAGCACTGCGATTGACCCATCTGTGGTTGATGATGACAATGTTTATCGAAAATTAGGACCTGCTCGAGTATTCCGTTCTGAGCGATCTGCGATGGCTGCCATCAAATCGCGTGATGATGACCACAAGATCAAAGCTGGCGACATTATGGTCGTAACTTGTGGTGGTCCGCTTGGCACCGGAATGGAAGAGGTATATCAACTCACAGCCGCTTTAAAACACCTTTCATACGGCAAGCAAGTGGCACTGATTACCGACGCAAGATTCTCCGGTGTATCGACTGGAGCATGTATCGGTCACGTTGGCCCAGAGGCACTCGCAGGAGGCCCCATTGGTCGGGTCCAAGATGGTGACATGATTGAGATTAACGTCGATCGTAAAAACCTTTCAGGTTCTTTGAATTTGGTCGGTATTAATGACGAAATCAAAGGATCCGATTGGGGTACGATTGAACTCGAAACGCGTAGTGAACCCAGTGATTTGGCTCCACACCCTCAACTGCCAGACGATACACGCCTTTGGGCTGCATTGCAGTCAGCATCAGGTGGAACTTGGGGCGGTTGCGTATTCGATGTCGACTCCATAGTTGAGGTCATCGAAGCCGGTAAGAAATCACTGGGCAGGTAGTTATAACTAGGAGCCTTGGCCTAATCTAACGATTCGAGTCTTAGATATTCCATGACTTTATTATTTAATCGAGTTATGCCATCAAGCTAACACTTTGTTATTTAACTTCAATATTTGACCCGACTTTACTACGGTCGAGGCTTGGTCCAAGTCACGGATATTTTGTGCAGGGTCACCAGCAAAGGCAGCCATATCTGCCAACATACCCGTTTGAAGGCTGCCGATTTGTTTAACGAGCCCCAGCGCTTCCGCTGTGCCTGCAGTCGAAGCGTTGATCGCCTTCCAGTTCGCCCAGCCTAGCGTTTCAACTAATGCCCAAGCGTTCGCGGCAGATCGATCGTGAGTGCCGTATGTCATTCCCATATCGAGACCAGTAGTAAATCTGACTCCTGCGTCGTGCATCTTGTTCAGCGTGTCGACGTGCTCCTCTTCAGGAACGATCTTGTACGAAACGGCCCAATGAGGATCCATTGGCCCAATCTCGCCGCGTGCTTTCGCTTCGATGCCAAGTAAGTGATGCCCAATCGTAGGGTCGACCCACTGGCCCTGATCAACCATCTGCTTGACGGTATCGGGGGTGTAGTCGAGTCCTTCGTTGGGATCGGAGTGGTACCAACGAGCATGAATGAGTTGATCAACTCCCGCTTCGACAACGTTTCGAACACCTTGAGCCGAAAGTGTGTGGGTAACAATTGGCACGTTCATACGGTGAGCTTCTTCAACTGCCGCCTTCAGAACTTCTACTGAATACTGCGGGGTTCTAGGATTCGCTGTCGGTGTGAACATTCCGCCGGTTGCCATAACCTTAATTACATTGGCGCCTAGCTTCACTTGAGTTCGTATCGCAGTTCGAACCTCCGCTTCAGTATCGGCTTCGGTTCCAAAGAACCAACAGTGCCCAGCAGTGATCGTTATTGGTGTGCCGGCGAGCAGAAGACGAGGTCCTGGCACATGGCCATCTTCTATCATCTGACGAACTGTGAAGGCGACCTCGTTACGTGATCCCAAATCCCGAATCGTCGTGGTTCCAGCTAGTACTGCCTTACGCATGTTGTTTGTCGCACGGATCGTTAGCTGCTGATCGTTTTCGCTCATCGCCAAAGCCTGGGCATCGTGAGTCGCACTGCAGTGCATGTGTGAGTGAGCGTCGACTAAGCCTGGCAACAGCGAAACGTCGCCGAGGTCATGAACTTCATAGCTATCGCCAGATGACGCTACGTTGGCAGCGGGTTCAACTGACGTAATTATGCCGTCTTCGACGATTACCGCGTGGTCATAAAGCCAGCTTGAAACATCGGTATTCGCCACTCGTTTTGCTTTGAAAATGCGTTTAGTCGTCATGAGTGTTCTACTTACGGGTTACGTGGATCGTCCTGTACAAGGCCTCAGAAATGTGAGGGTTACTTTTCGTCGTTATAGTGGATTTCTAGTGCGCCATCAGTGATGAATATGCGCACCATGTCACCTTCATCAGTCGAATGGTGTTGCATAGTTTCACCCTGTGGTAACCATACCCAAGTTCCGGTACCGTACACGCCCCGATGCGTTCGTATTCTACCTTCAAGAACGAATATCCGAGTTTGTTCGGGTTAATGTACTCGGGTTTAAAACGCTTTTTGGGTATCGCAGCATTGGTATTTCCGAACCGCTTCCTTAAATATCTGCTTACCGCAAAAAAACAAAAAGCCCCCGGCAATATGCCGAGGGCTTTTCTAATTCGCTTAGATGGCGATCCCGATCAGATTTGAACTGACGATCTCCTCCTTGACAGGGAGGCGTGTTAGACCACTACACCACGGGACCGTGGAAGCGACTTTTGGTTCTAATCTTTCAAGTCGCTTGTATTGAGAGTAAGGCTGATACCTAAGGTCAGTCAACACTTCGTTTTAGCTAGCTGACGTTTTAATTACATCCATTTCTACTCAAAATGGCTAATTAAGAAGTAAATCTACCCGTATTAGGCATGATTATCCATAGTTGCACCCGATGCCCTTGTAGCCGATTTCGACTTCGCCAGACGCGGTGACCATGACTGGCGTTATTTTGTCACCGCCGGAGAGTCGTTCGACTTCCACCCACTTCTCTGGCTCTTTCGAAACGTCGATCTCTCGGTAGGCGATATCGTCCTTCACAAGGTCTTCCTTGAGCAGATCACAATAACCACAAGTCGGGTGGGTGTAGACGATCGCTACGCCATCGGCCGGCGGCTGTTCGGTATTGGGCATTCCTGTTCCTGATTTCATCCCGTGCCACGGCCAACGCCGCGCACGAGTGAACGTTCTAAATTGTTTTTCGAAGGCTATTAATGTGATGCTGGATAGTACTCATTGGATGTATCAAAAACAATGAAATCGATCATCGATATTACATCTCGATAGATTTTTCGCCCGAAAGATAGCCTTCGGGGTCTTTTTCGAACGCCACTCTACAGCCAGGGCCACAGAAGTAGTAGACCTGCCCGGCGTGAGTGGAAGCTCCACCGACTGGATTTCCGGTATCGACGCTCATGCGGCACACAGGGTCGATCGCCTGTTCGGATTTTCCGCTGTTTAGGAATGGAATTTTCATTTGTTCGTGTCTCCTAGTTCGTTTACTTGAAATTAGTACCGGCGTTAGTTAGCGATTGATTGTTTTCTGCGCCCTCCACGACCCAACCGAAGCGAGTTGGTTACGACCGTTACCGAGCTGAATGCCATCGCGGCTGCGGCGACGATTGGATTGAGGAATCCTGATTGACCAATTAGCGGCTGCAGGAACCCTGGAACCGTTCCGTCGCTGAAAACCGGATATAGAACTCCAGCAGCGATTGGTATGAGTAGGACGTTGTAGAAAAACGCCCAGAACAGATTCTGCTTGATCGTTCGCATAGTGCTGCGACTAAGATCGATTAGTTCTGCAACGATTGCCGGGTCACCCGAAGTGATGGTTACATCGGCAGCTTCAATCGCAATATCCGTGCCCGATCCGATGGCGATGCCGACATCGGCAGTTGCCAGCGCTGGTGCGTCGTTAATGCCGTCGCCGACCATCGCAACAACTCTGCCTTCGCTTTGAAGTTCAGTGATTACGTTCGCCTTGCCGTCGGGAAGAACGCCAGCGACAACATGGTCTATGCCTATCGACTGGGCTACTTTATCGGCGGTCCGCTGGTTGTCACCAGTCAGCATCACCGCACGTATGCCGCGGCTCGTGAGTTGGCGAATTGCTTCGCTGGCTCCGAGCTTCACCGTGTCGGATATGCCAATAAACCCAATAGGCTCGCCGTCTTTTGCGACACCTAGAACCGTTTCGCCGCGTTCGGATATCGCAAAGCTGTGCTCTGTGAAATCGTAATCTGCGGATGAAGCGGTCGCTACGAACTCGGCACTGCCTACAGTGATTTTTGCACCTTCGACTATGGCGACAATGCCACGCCCCGGAACTGCTATGACGTCGATTGCGGCAGGTATGACGAGATCGCGAGCTTTGGCATCCGCAAGCACAGCTCCGGCTAACGGGTGCTCTGAGCTAGCTTCCACGGCAGATGCGAGTTCTATCAGCTTGTCTTCGCTTACCCCGATTGCTTTCAGGCTAGAAACAACAGGCTTTCCTTCGGTAAGCGTGCCCGTTTTGTCGAATACGACAGTGTCGATCCGGTGAGCACGTTCAAGTGCGTCTGCGTTTCGTATTAGAGCGCCTGACGAAGCACCCCGACCCATGCCGACCATGATGGCGGTAGGTGTCGCTAAACCGAGCGCACAAGGGCAAGCAATGACTAGAACGGCGACAGTCATCAATAAGGCGTTGACGATTGCTGGCTCAGGTGCCAATAACGACCATACTGCGAAGGTGACGATTGCGATGCCCAGCACGGCAGGAACGAATCGGGCGGTTACTTGGTCGACCAAGTGCTCGATTGGTGCACGTGACGACTGGGCTTGTTGAACCATGCGCACGATTCTAGCCAAGACGGTGTCGCGTCCGACCGATAATGCAGTGAATTTGACAGCGCCCATCCCGTTCACCGTTCCGGTGTATAAATGTTCGCCCTGCTGTTTTTCTACTGGAACCGCTTCCCCTGTGAGCATCGATTCATCTACCGATGTCGCTCCTTCGGTTATTTCACCATCGACAGGCACTCGCTCTCCCGGTCGAAGAACAATGGTGTCTCCGGAGGCAACATCGGCAATTTCGATCTCAGTCAGTTCACCGTTTCTGATGATCACCGCCGTCGCGGGCTGCAAGCCAATCAACTTCTTGATCGCATCGGATGTCCTGCCACGCGCTCTCGCTTCAAGCCATCTTCCTAGTAGTATGAGACCGATTATCGACGCTGATACGTCGAAGTACGTTCCAGTCGAATGCGATCCTCCGACGGCAGCGCCAGAGAAGATTAGGGAATCTTCGAACATGGGTCGCAATATCGTTACTGCGACACTGTAGAAGTAAGCAGCCGACGTGCCGATGGTGACGAGCGTGTTCATGTTCGACGTGCGCAGCCGAGCGGCCGCCAATGCCGCCTTGTAGAACCGGGCGCCCGCCCAGAATTGAACCGGTGTCGCCAACACGAGGAAGAAGATGTTGACCGCTGTTGGAGAAAGATTCGAGAGTGAATCGATCGACTTGTAGTTCATCGAGATCATGATGACTGAAGCAACTAACAAGCTGATGATCATCATGTCGCGGGTGATTTTTAGATCGACCTCTCTGATTTTTTCATCGCCATCGGCAAATATCGAAGTGTCTTCGTCTGCGAACACCCGTACCGAATACCCGGCTCCTGAAAGCGCATCGCGTAGATCTGGTTTAGAGACAGCGTTTGGGGCGAACTCGACGGTCGCTGTTTCAGTGCCGAGGCTCACGTGAGCTTCGACGATACCCGGAAGCTCACGTAGTGCGTTGCTTACATGGTGGACACAGGCGGCGCAGGTCATTCCACCGATGCTGAATGTTAGCGATGCGAGGTTTTCGTCGACTTCCTCTTGGGTGGCGAGTGGTTTTGGGTTAGCGGTCTGCAATTTCGTATAGCTCCACTAATTCGCTGAGTACCTGTTCTTCATTGCCTTGCTTCACGCCATCGACAACACATGTACGCAGGTGACCATCGATCAGTTTAGATTCGAGTTTTTGGAGCGCACGCCGTACTGCGAACGTTTGACGGAGAATATCGACACAGTAGCGGTCTTCCTCGACCATTTTTTTTACGCCGGCTAAATGGCCCTCGATGTAGCTGAGCCGTTTGATAGCGTCGTCTCGCGTATCGGCTTTGGCAGCTTCGTGCCCTGTGTGGTCGTGTTCATGATTTGCGTGGTCGTGAGTCATCGTGATTTCGTAATATTTGCTTGAAATGGAGTCATTACACGTATACTACACCCCCACCGGGGGGGGGGGGTGTGATGATATTATTGAGAATCGTTTTTTGAGTGAGAGAGAAAGATAAAAATTAAATGCAGAGATCAGTTGTGGCTATAGCGTTGCTGTTCGTAGTGATGCTCGTTTCCGCATGCGGAGATAATTACATAGGCACCCGGGTAGAGCCGCAGTCGGAATCTTCGCTGAAATTTCCGGTCGAACTCACCGATGCTCGGATAGAGGCTGGAAAAAGCGTTTATGTCGATAACTGCGCTGCTTGTCACGGTCCGGTAAACGGCCCAGTGGTTCTAGGTTCAGCTACTGTTCACGGCGACGCTGGTCACACGTGGCATCATCCTGATCGACTGCTGCACCAGTGGATTCTCGACAAGCCACCGTTAGCGACTGTGATGCCGGCATTCCGAGGTGATCTGACCGGCGAGCAAGTGATGCAGGTTCTGGCGTACATCAAAAGTCATTGGCTGCCTGAAATTCAGGCGCGTCAAAACGAAGGGTCAGTTCAGTACGAGGCTCAGGTTGTTGAGTTCGGGGCGGAATGACTTCTGAACGTTCGCGACT
>JABHBJ010000085.1 GCA_018673955.1 Chloroflexota bacterium
CGGCTGGTTCGACGGTGTCGCAGCGAAGTACTCTGCCCGGGTCAACGGTTTCGACGGCTTGATAATCACCCGCCTTGACACACTTGATGGATGGGACGAGATTAAGATCTGCGTCGCCTATGAGCTAGACGGCAAGCGCACTGATCAATTTCCGATTGACGCGGCGAGGCTCGAACGAGCGAAACCAATTTACGAATCGGTTCCAGGCTGGACCGAATCGACTCGGTCAATTACAAAACCAAGCCAAATTAATCACGGCGCTCAGGTTTATCTAAACAAGCTTGAAGAAGTCATCGGAGTGCCAGTGAAGATTGTTTCCACTGGACCGCACCGCGACGAGACTCTCGTCATCGCAGACTTGATCGACTAGCACTGATCGAAATATCACGCTGGGCGCCGGATTACTCCAGTCCCGTGCCCAGCGTATTCTTCACAGGCTGCTCAACGGTCGCCATCACGATTCGAGCTAGCCGCTCGGAGTTGTGCCTCACAGTTAATCCATCGACATACGCTAGGTCGCTCACAAGAATCTCGTTAGCGAATTCCTCAGCACCAGCGTAGTCAAGCTCGACGGGCTGCGCGTCTTCAGCAGAATAAAGGTCCAAAACGTCATCCGTAAACTTTGTACTATTCACCAGAAAGTAGTCGAGTTTACGACCACCTATGTACCTGAGTACTTCTGACGCGAAAGTAGAGGCCCCGTAGCCGGCAGTTTCGCCCAGCTTAGTCATCAAGTTGCAGGCATATATAACTGGAGATTCAGTATCTCTAATAGCGTCACTGACCTCCTGCACAAGTAAATTCGGAATTACACTCGTGTAAAGGTCTCCAGGTCCCAGCAAAATCGCATCTGCTTCCCTGATCGCTATCAGGGCCCGATCATTGGCCGAAACTTCATTATCTAAAAATACTTCGCTAATACCGGGGCCATTTGCGCCGCGCAGATCTATAGCTGATTCGGTTCGAACTACCTTCCCGTCAATCAATCGAGCGCACAGATGCGCTTCATCGAGCGTTACAGGTACAACTTGACCTTCAAGCTGCATCATCCTTGAAAGCTCGTCAATGGCGCCCTGTACTCCGTTATAAATGGTCGTTAAGGCTGCCAACACTAAGTTACCAACGCTATGCCCATTAAGACTGGAATCTGTATCGAAGCGAAAGTCTAACGCACTGTTAAGAGCGACTATCTGGTCATTGTTTTTATCGCTCAATGCCACCAGACACTGGCGGATGTCACCCAGTGGTGGATACCCAAACTCTTCTCTGAGAATGCCTGTACTACCACCACTATCGAACATAGTAACGATGGCGGTCAGATCGGCATCGTATGATTTAAGACCGCGTAGAGCCGTCGATGAACCACTTCCTCCACCGATCACAACGATACTTTTACGCTTTGTGCTCAAACGAACAATCCTCTTTTACTGAAGCGACACAGTCCAGTCGTGTTCGAATCCCACATCACCTGATTCGGGACGTTCGTCACATAGTACGAATACGGTCTAAAATCCGTAGTCGTCATGCCAACACTTGATCAAGTCAGTTTTGAAACCTAGAGTTAATCAGCCAAATCGATAGCGTACTGATCCATTATCGGATCGAATCTGGCGCTAAACGCAGCAAGCTCACTCGGCTCTGGAACCATAGGGAGTCTTGCCGGGCCAACGCTGAATCCTGACCGGTTCATAGCGTATCGGATCGGAATCGGATTCGTGATGTAGAACAACGCATTGAATATCGGTAGCAATCTTAGGTGCTCCGCGGCAGCAGCTTCGACGTCACCTTCAAGTAGCAGCCCCATCATCTTCTGTATCTGCCCACTGATGATATTTCCGGCCACGCTGACGATTCCGTAACCGCCCACTGCCATAGTCGACAAAATTTCATTGTCGTTTCCACTCCACACCCTGAAGCCCTCTGGCGAATCTTTGATCACATACGCTATCTGATCCGGATCACTCGACGCTTCTTTAACACCAACGATGTTCGGCACATCTGCTAGGCGCAAGGTAGTAGCTGAATCCATGTTCAATGCAGTTCGAGATGGGACGTTGTAAAGAATTCCAGGGATCGACACAGCATCAGCGATTGCAGTGAAGTGCTGGTACAAACCGCCCATAGTTGGCTTGTTGTAAGCCGGAACAGTCAATAGCAGTGCGTCAACTCCGGCTTTTTCAGCCTCTCGTGACAAAGCAATTGAACCACGGGTGTTGTTATTCGTAGTACCCGCAATCACAGCGCCATCTTCACCAATGGCTTCTTTAACTTCTGCAAACAGCCGTAAGAGCTCGTCGTCACCCATCGCAGGGGCCTCACCAGTGGTTCCACCGATCACAAGCCCATCGGAACCCGACTTGAGCAACGCCTTCGCCAATTCACGTGCTCGTGCGTAGTCGACATCGCCCTCCTTAGTGAAGGGAGTGACCATTGCCGTTAAAAGTCGCCCTAGTTCTGCCATGGTTGACCGACCTCACGTCGGTTACTGTCTGCTTGTTTCGAAACATCGATTAATTGATAATCAGCTATGTCGCCATACGCTGAGCCGCGGGTTTGAAGGCATCTCGACGAAGTGCTTCGTCCATAATTTGAAGTGCGTTCAAAGCGGCGCCTTTGCGCAAGTTGTCACATGCTAGCCACAGTGCAATCCCATTCTCATGAGCAGTATCTTTTCGAATTCGCCCAACCAAAACTTCGTCACGTCCCGCAGCACTCAGCGGCATAGGATATTCATTCTTACTAGGATCGTCTACAACAATCATGCCGTCATACTCTGAAAGAACACGTTCTGCGTCTAATACATCGACGTTTGATTCGAATTCGATCTGCACTGATTCGCTATGAGATATCTCGACAGGAACACGCACGCACGTCGCCGATACACGAAGACTGTCATCGTGCAATATCTTGCGTGATTCGTTCAACATCTTCTGTTCTTCCTTGGTGTAACCATCCTCAAGAAAGTCGTCAATGTGTGGAAGCACGTTAAAAGCAATAGGGTGCGGGTAAACCTGAGGCACATAATTCTCCCCTGCCAGAGCGGCTCTCGACTGCTCAAGTAGCTCTTCGTTAGCTGCAACGCCTGTACCAGTTACCGATTGGTAAGTCGCCACGGTAACCGCTGTGATCGGGGACAGTGAGCGCAATGCATCGAGAACCATCACAAGAGGAGTGCTTGTGCAATTTGGAGTTGAAACGATTCCAGGGTGCCACTCAATATCGTCGGCGTTAACTTCAGGAACAACCAATGGAATCGTCGGGTCCATTCTGAAAATCGACCCTTTGTCGATTACGAACACACCTTTTTCTACCACCTTGCGAGCCAGTCTCCGGCTTACATAGCCGCCAGCTGCAAACAAAGCAACGTCGATACCTTCAAACGCATCAACCGTGGCATGAACGACCGTCAGTTCGGTATCCCCGTACTGAATCTTTTTTCCAGCAGAACGTTCTGATGCCATCGCCACTATCTTGTCCGTAGGATGATTCCGCTCAAGAAGTAGTTCAAGTGCTGTTCCACCGGCTGCTCCAGTAGCACCAACAATGGCGATATTTATTTCGTTACTGTTCATTTCTTGGTCTCAAAATACTGTGTTGACGAATCAAATCGCCGAACGACGTTACGCAATTAACTAACGTTTAGAAAATAGTGATTTTGGGTGCCAACAATACGCAAACTCTCAGAGCTACGAAGATCAGCTACGGCTTTGACTTACCGAGTCCAAGTACGTTTGCAAGCCCAATAACGAGCTCGGTGTCGTCAATCACGTGTTTCACTCCCAACATAACGCCAGGCATAAAGCTATCGCGATTCGCTGAATCGTGGATCATCGTAAAGGTTTGACCAAGCGCGCCAAACACCACTTCATGTCGGGCGACACGTCCAGGCATTCTTGCGCTGTGCACGTTGATACCTTCGAAGTCGCCGCCACGAGTTCCCGAAAGGGTTTGTAAGTCCGCGACATTTTGTTTAAATCGTGAACCTCGACCTTCGATCATCGCTTCCGCTATCGAAAGAGCAGTACCGGAAGGTGCATCGACTTTCATCTCGTGATGGCTCTCGAGAAGATCGGCGTAGTCGAAATACTTAGAAGCGATACCAGCCAAGTGCATCAGGACAATGGCTCCCAACGCAAAGTTTGAAGCCGAGATAACGCCAACGCCCATGCTCGACGAACGTTGCCTTATTTCCTCCATATCTTCAGGAGATAGACCTGTCGAACCCGAAACCACTCGGACGCCCGCGTCGATACAAGTGAGGATCGACTCTTTGGCAGCTTCACCATTGGTGAAGTCAACCACAACATCCGGCTTCGAAATGGCGAAGAGTTTCGTAAGGCTTGGAGCCAGCGGAACCGAAGTCGATGTACCGAAAATTGTCACAGAATCAGACGACGCTGCAATGTCAACGCCGCCAACAGGGCTCACCCCCGGTTCGACAGCGGCCGCTGAGAGAACGGTTGAACCCATTCTCCCAAGCGCGCCATTTACTGCAACTGTTATTTCCGGTGACATCGTGTCTTAGTTTCTTTCAGAAGTTACCGCGAGAGAGTTAGCGTCTACGAGGCGGACCTGAACGTCGGTTGCCACCATCATAACCACCGGCAGGACGCCTTGGGCCACGATCTGTGCTTCCTTCGTCATTGCGATCATTTCGCTCTGAGCTAGGTCCTCGATCATCACTTCGTTCTCGACGCGGACCCCGATCGGTTCTGTCGCCGCCTCGGCCTCGACGATCTCCACCGCGATCACGATCTCCACCACGATCGCCCCGGTCGCCACCTCGGGCACGTGGACCAGCATCGCCGCCACCATTACCTCCTTCGTTGCTCTCTTCGAGCAGCGCACGGTGTGACAGGTCGATACGGCCCATGCCATCGACGTTGATAACCATCACTTCAAGCTGATCGCCAATGCTGACAACTGACTCAACATCAGGAACACGGTTCTGAGAAAGCTCACTAATGTGAACCATTCCGTCTTTACCAGGAAGGATCTGAACGAACGCACCAAATGGCATGATTCGAACAACCCGACCGGTGTACTTGTCACCGACCTCAACGTCCTTGGTAAGAGCTGTGATTGCAGCTTCAGCCTTTTCAGCATTCTCGCGGTCAGGTGATCCGACGACAACTGTGCCATCGTCCTGAACATCGATAGTCACACCGAATTCGTCGATCATGCCACGAATAACCGAGCCACCAGGACCGATGATTGCACCAATCTTGTCGGTAGGTATCTTGAGTGAAAGCATTCGAGGTGCAAACTCGCTTAAGTCATCCCGAGTAGACGAGATGGTCTTTTCCATATTGTCGAGAATCTGTAGTCGAGCAATCCGAGCCTGCTCAAGAGCCTGACTCATGATCTCGAAAGTAATTCCCTTTACCTTGATGTCCATTTGCAGCGCTGTAACACCATCACGTGTTCCAGCAACCTTGAAGTCCATGTCGCCAGAGTGATCTTCGGCACCTTGAATGTCGGTAAGAATTGCGTATTTACCGTTCTCGCCAGTGATCAGCCCCATAGCGATACCAGCAACAGGAGAGGAAATCGGAACACCACCGTCCATCATTGCCAGCGAACCAGCGCAGACACTCGCCATCGAAGTTGAACCGTTCGATGCCAACGACTCAGAGACGAGCCGGATGGTGTAAGGAAAATCAGCCTGACTTGGCACAACCGGCTTCAGAGCACGCTCAGCAAGCGCACCGTGACCAATTTCACGACGCCCCGTGAATCCAAATCGTCCAGCCTCACCTACTGAGTAAGGTGGAAAGTTGTAGTGGTGAATAAAGTGCTTTTCGGTTTCTAAACCGTAAGTATCCAAGCGCTGTCGTTCGCCAGCCGAAGCCAACGTAAGCACACCCATGATCTGAGTCTCACCACGAGTAAATATTCCCGAACCGTGAACACGTGGTAGATAGCCAACCTCTGAGTTCAAATCACGAAGCTCATCGAGCTTGCGTCCGTCAGGGCGTGATCCGTCTTCTAGGATCGTGCTTCGAACGGCCTCTGTCTCAAGAGCGTAAAGAGCTGATTTCACGTGGCCCGGATCGTGGTCGACCGAAAGTTTTTCGATTGTTCCATCCATCACATCATCCATACGACCTTGACGAGTAGCCTTGTCTCCAGGAGACTTCAATACTTTAAGGAACTCTTCACCAACGAGAGATCGGGTTGCCTTCTCAGCAGTCTTTTCTTCGTCAGATACAGCAGGGGCTTCCCACTTCTTCTTACCGACTTTGGCTTGAATCTCTACAATCTGCTCGACGATCGCACCGTTGACCTCTTGAGCCAGCTCGAGTGCATCTAGCAACACCGCTTCAGATACAAAGTTACCGCCTGACTCGACCATCATCGTGGCTTCCCCAGTTCCTGCAACAAGCAGTTCCAGATCGCTTGTCAACAGTTCTTCGTAAGTGGGGTTGACCACTAGTTCGCCTTCAACAAGACCTATAACACAAGCACCGATCGGATCGTTGAATGCGATATCGGAAATAGCCAGCGCAGTCGAAGCTCCGATGATTCCGATAGCTGGGTATGGATTCACTTTATCGGAAGCCAGTATCGTTACGATGATCTGAATTTCGTTGTGAATCGTCTTGGAAAATAACGGACGGATCGGTCGATCGATCATCCGGGAAGCGAGAATCGCTTCGGTCGAAGGCCTGCCTTCTCTTTTAAAGAAACCACCCGGTAGCTTGCCGCCAGCGTAAGCCTTTTCGGCAACATCGACGGTCATAGGAAGGAAGTCGGCTCCCGGGCGAGGCTTCTTCGAAGCAGTCGCAGTAGCGAGCAACATTGTGTCGCCGTACTGGACTGTAATTGCGCCGCCAGCTTGGGCAGCTACGCGGCCATGCTCGAATTTGAGCAAGCGTCCGCCGATTTCCATTTCAAAATTATTAATCATTTTCTATTCTGTTTCTACTTTTCAATGCACATGTATTCCCAGGGACGTCGCCCGGTGGCAAGTTCCAGAAACGGAACCAGCACCTGTGCAGGAATGTCGCTTCGGATATTCGAATACCCATTGAGCCAGAACCCGTAATCTTTTGAGAGTTGCGTAAGACTCAGGCGAACAAAACACCCCTAAACAGGGGCGCTCCTCTACTTACGGAGACCGAGTTTACTGATGATCTCGCGGTATCGATTTACGTCTTCACTATTAACGTAATTAAGAAGACGGCGACGTTGTCCGACCATTTTCAACAGGCCTCTTCGGCTTGCGTGGTCGTGCTTGTGCTCTCGCAGGTGCTCCGTTAGCTCAGCAATCCGAGCTGTCAGTAGCGCTATCTGAACCTCTGACGATCCACTATCGCCTTCGTGGGTCCTGTACTTCTCAATTACAGCGCTTCGTTCTGACTGATCCAAGTTTGGTGCTCTCCGTATCGCAAATACCCGGTCTGTTGCCGGCAACCCATCTGAATTAGATGAGATTCTGTGATTTGTACTTCTCTAGTTACTTCGTTTTTGATTCTTGTGCTATCACAACCTAACAAGATTATCACGAAGCCAGACATATCAGCACTTCTTTTGACGAATCCTCTGAATCTAATCACTCAAAGTTGCTTTAGCCAGGACCCGCACCCCCTAACTACTATGCAACAATCGGAAATCTAATGAACCAAACACCAAAACTACCCATAAGCTCAGCCTGTATTGCTTGACAGTAGAGAAATCGCCCGAATAAGATTGCGTCTGATACGCTACTTGCCGTGGCTGTAATTTGCGCGTAATGCGCTTCTACTATCCTAACTGTGCGTGAATTCATAGTGGGTTTTGCTGCTGTAATCGGCACAACATTCAAATATTAAGAACTGGAGGACGGGGCCCAATGACAGGACAGCTCCGCGGAAAGCTAAAGGCTTTCCTATTGATTGGTACGATGTTCGCCCTCATGGCAGCAATTGCTTGTCAGGGTGAACGCGGTCCGGCTGGCGCAGTTGGCGCTCCTGGCGCACCTGGTAACCCTGGTAACTCTGGTGCACCTGGTAACCCTGGTGAGCCTGGTAACCCTGGTGAAGCTGGTGCTCCGGGTGAGCCTGGTAACCCTGGTAACCCTGGTAAACCTGGTAACCCTGGTAGCCCAGGTGAGCCTGGTAACACCGGCGCAAAGGGTGCCGATGGTGCTGACGGTGCCGATGGTGCTGACGGTGCCGATGGTACGACTCACGTTGCCGGAATTATTGTTTTTGACGCGAACGGTTCTTCGACTGGTGCGGCAGAGATCACTGCAGGCGCTGCATCGATCACCGTAATTGGTGGTGGATTCGTAGCCGGTGAAAGCATCTCAGTTTCGTCTAAGCCAGGTAAGTTTCCATTCCTCATAGGTGACGCGGTCGCAAACGACCACGGTGCATTTGAGATTACTGTTGACCTAACAATTTTCCAAGAAAAAACTGAAACTGATGCAGGTTCTGGTGGAAAAGGCTTCCCAGCTGGTGAGGTATTTACCGTCACCGCTGAGGGAGACCAAGGCAACCGTGGTGCTTCAGCATTCATCCTTGTTGACAAGGTATCTGGATAACACCTGAATCTAGAGATTCGAAAAATGCCCCGGCTTTCGCCGGGGCATTTTTGTTTAACCTGTTATTCACCAATATGAATCAACAATCAAAAACAATGCAGAAACGACCGATAAAAATCAGAACCGCCCGTCCAGAGGACGATCAATCTGTGACCGCCCTTATCTCAAACTGCCACACGATCTCATTCGCACCGTTCGCGTCTTCCGACTGGGTCGGCTCTCGTGACCTCCCTGAGCATCAATCGAAGTGGCAGAAAATACTCGTGGACGAATCTCTCTCTGCATGAGTATTCGTCGTCGAAAGAAACGGAGAAATCATCGGGACGGTATGCGTATCGTCAGATGATTAAAATGATTTCGACGCACAGCTCAATGGCGTGCACGTATCTCGCATCGCAACGGGCTCAGGCATAGGCAGTTTGCTGATGAAACAAGCAATAAGATTCATAAAAGAACGAAAGTTCAAGAATGTAGAGCTTGGAGTTATCACAGCAAACAGCAGGGCAAGACGTTTCTACGAGGCGGACGGCTGGGAGTTGGTCAAGAACTTCCTGATGTCATCTAGGGCGTACCAATCGACATCTATCGCCTACATCAGTAGCACTCACGCGTCTTACGAAATTACGCAGCGGATTGAAAACTATGAAACGCAATGCTTAAGATTCGGTGCGCTCGATCTTCACTCGCCGTATCCGACGCCCGATTACCGACTGAACCGTAATGACCACGCCTTCGACCGATACTGTATCGCCCGGCGATGGCATCTTGCCAAGTTCACGAAAAACCAGACCGCCGACGGTGTCAAAGCCGTTAGGAATAATCGAAGTTCCGAGAGTCTGGTTCATACTGTCGATCGACGCGCCAGCATCTGCGAACATCTCTTTCGAACCTGCGGCCTCCACCTCAGGGACATCCACGTCGAACTCGTCGATCAGTTCACCAACGATCTCTTCGATCAGATCGGTAACCGTCACAAGTCCCGAAACGCCACCATACTCATCAACTACAATCGCAAACCCCGTGCGGTGCTCCTGCAACTGCCGTAGCAGCCGTTCAAGACTCTGGGACTCCGGTACGTGCAGCGCCGGCCGTGCGAGGCTCGCTACTTGATCATCAGGATTCGCTTCTTTGTCCAAAGCGGAAAGAACGTCGCGGGCGAAAATCACTCCGACAATCGAATCGATGCTCTCGTTGTACACAGGGATTTTACTGTGACCACCTACAGACATAAGATCGGCGACCGCACCGATACTGGTGGTCGCCGAAGCAGAATTCATATCTACACGAGGCACCATGATCTCTCGAACTTTCACGGTGTCCATTCTGAGTATTCCGCGAATCATTCGCAGTTCATTTTGATCTGCAGGGATAACTGATTCTTCAAGGAAATCTAAACTCTCCTGAAGAGCTGCGGACACGTCTTCTCCAACCGCATCATCACCACGTCCGCGCGAAAGTGAAAAATCGACAATGTGTGAAATTCCTGGTGCCACGCTAGTCCATCGTAGAAGCGTGCCTGTCGGGCGACTAATCGCACGTGACCAGTTACGCCGGTAACCCGATAAACCCGATGCGATTAGCTGAACAACTATTGCACCGGCCGCCGCCGTCACTCCACTTAGGGCAACTTCATATCCAGACCCCACCAAACCGGAGCGCGCTTCAAAGAAGGCGAATACGGCGAGCGCAGATGCCATGAGTGAGGCAGCCTGAAGACTTCTACCTATAAGGCTCGCTTCAGCACTAAGCCGCCCCGTAAAGCCGTGGTTGTGCTCTGCGTCGCCATTTCCGTTCGCGTTTGAAATGGGATGGCGAACAGCGGCAGGCAGCGGATTAATACGCGTGCCTAGCGAAGATATCGCCAAGGCAGTGAAGAAGAAAAAGCTTCCAGAGATTACAAGAGCTAGCAGGGATATTAGTTCAGGTGACACTAGGCGAACACCTCAAGCCGATTCCACTGCTGATTCGTATCTGGAGGTTGCCCCGTACTGACGGGGTCTTCTGTATTTTTGGTCATTCCTTTAGATTTCTGTCCCGGTTTTTTACACGAAACGTAATTACTCATTCATATTTTATAGATTTTGCAGGGACTCCGGCTACTGTGTCGCCTGCCATAACGTCGTCACGCACGACAGAACCAGCACCGGTGCGAGCAGCTTTCCCGATAGTTACCGGAGCGACAAGCATAGTGCTCGAACCGATTAGTACATCATCTTCAATCACCGTACGATGCTTATCTTTCCCATCGTAATTGCAGGTGATCGTTCCAGCACCAATATTCACATTTTCGCCAACGATCGCATCACCAACGTAACTGAAATGCGAAACGCTGGTGCCACTTCCTATAACGGAATTCTTGATCTCAGCTAAGTTCCCGACTTTTGATCGTGGCTTCAGCTCTGCCCCATGGCGAAGCAACGCATTCGAACCAACACTAGCTCCCTCACCAACGATCGAATTGAGCACGCGAGCCCCATCGACAATCGCGTTGTCGCCAATTCGGCTATCTGTTATTTGCGTGTTTGGGCCGATAATGACAGATGAGCCAACTACCGATCGTGTTCCTATGTGACAACCCGGTCCGATCGTCGTATCGGCACCAATTTGTACATCGACATCTATATAAGTGGCTGCGGGGTCAGTAATGGTCACGCCGCTCCCCATATGCGCCTCGTTCGTGCGTTTACGCATGATCGATTCGACTTTCGACAACTGCACCCTGTCATTTATGCCAAGACCGGCGTCCCCATCATTCGAAATGATGACTCCTGAACGATCTTCCGCTGCAGCCGCCGCTATGACCCTTGGTAAATAAAACTCGCCAGTATTGGCAGCATCCACCTTATCGAGTTCATCCCAAATCCAACGATTGTCGAAGCAGTACCACGCAGTATTTATCAACTTACTGAGCAAAAGCTGTTCGTCAGCTTCATGCTCTTCCAAAATCCCCGACGGCCCGCCAGAATCATCCAACTGTATTCGTCCCAGTCCAGCTGGATCATCAACCCTTGCACCAAGAACAGTTGCAAGTGAATTTGATGAAATATGTTGTTCAAGCATCTCCCGCACAATCTCGTCTGTAACGAGAATCACGTCAGCCGGAGCAACAACGATCGTGTCAGCTCCCGCTAAGTCCAATCGAGCCACTTGAAGCGCATCGGCAGTGCCGATTTGTCGAGCTTGTACCAAAATCCTCACACGCGGTAATAACGCCTCGCTAAGTTCGGCAGAATCGGCAAGATCGCTCGAAATGACCACGGTGATGTCTTCGATACCCGCAATCCGCATTATGCGTACCACGTGCCCTACCAATGCCACCCCTGCAACCTTGTGAAGTATCTTTGGGAGGCTAGATTTCATTCGCGTGCCCTTGCCGGCAGCGAGGATTATTCCAGCAGTCGTCAACTATCGATCACCTTTGAAAAGCACCATGCAGCGTACGTAAACAGTGTCGTTCAATTCCAATCTAATGCAAGCAAGTACAGCAGCCGACTCTATTTGCCTAAATCGGAGGCGTTGATAGAGATCGTTAACTTCTCCAATCGTAGGGTTTTGAATTATTGTGCGTCAACAATTTCATGTACGTATAGTAGTGATTACGCTGGAAATATTCGTAATAATCCTGCGAAATGGGCCACCGAAAGAGTCACTTAGATTGTTATAGTTGATGAGTTCGGAGAGATGGCTGAGTGGCTGAAGGCGCCGGTCTCGAAAACCGGTATATGCATCCGCATATCGCGGGTTCGAATCCCGCTCTCTCCGCCATACATACATCGAAGTTGGCCCGCCGCCTTCCAACAACGATGAGCGAAGACAGATTTAAATCTGTCTAAAATGCTGCCGCGGAGAGGTGCCAGAGCGGTTTAATGGGCACGCTTGGAAAGCGTGTGTGGGTGCAAATTCACCGCAGGTTCGAATCCTGTCCTCTCCGCCATATTCTTGCGTTTAGAGCCCGGACTCGTCGAACGATGTGGTAGCTGCAGCCTACGCCCGTCGAGAGCTAACACTCATCCCCCGATCCGGGGGAGCTAGAGGTAAAGATTGCAGATCATTAGATGATGCCCGGAGCTATAACGCAAAGCTCGGGACCAAGCCATCTGACTGCGCCCGGAGCAACGCAATGTGACAACACAAATTGCCAGAGCACCGTTTTGAGTAATTATTCGCCAACTGCATTACTTAAAGTACTGGAGGGCATTCCACCAAATCTCTGGAATTAGTCTGGCAACGTTTACGAAATTCTAATCGCGCTTCGGCAACCTCGAAGACGCTTAGTGAGCTTCAGTAACCGATCTCGTAGCCACTGGAGTCTCACGAAAAGCAGCGGGCGAAGCAGAACAATTCCGCAATGAGAACGAGCCTGACGAGGTGTTGGGTGAAATTGCTCGACTCGGTATTCAGCCGTACACCTTAGCCCCCCGAATACCCAACTCAGCTCGAAGCGCTATCTACGTCAAAATCCAGATGCTTGCCGCTGACGAACCTGCGATTACCATCGTAGGTTCGTCAGCGGCGACTCCCTACGAACTCGAAATGACTCGGTGAATTTCATACGACGACGCAAGAGCAGGCGTCACAGTCGTATCTGGATTGGCACCCCAGATACATTCTGCAGCCCACCGTTCCGCCCATGAAGCGGGCGGGCGAACTATGGCGATCCTCGAATCAGGACTTGAGCAGCCGAATTCTCAAGGTTCACCCGAGAATAGTGCCGTGTTTGGTGAAAAACGCGCTTGACAACCTCGCGCGTGAGAACAATGTTTTAAGTATCGAACGTCGTGTCATCGATCTTCTTGAAAATCCAAGTGAGCCAATGCACGTCGACGACATCACTAGAACGCTGGGTGAAGCTTCTCAAGCCGTAAGCTCCGTTCTAGTGATGTTAGAGCTGACGGGGTGCATCCCGTCAGGTCGGTTCGATGCAATTCATTGCTGCTAAAGAACGTCCAGTGGTATCGCCATGAAAAATGGGAACCACGCAAATGAGGGAAAAAACAGTTGGCGAAAACGTCAAAGCGTGATCTTGTCATCGTCGAATCACCGGCAAAGGCCCGAACCGTAGGCCGATTTCTTGGCGACAAATATGTCGTCAAAGCTTCGATGGGGCACGTTCGTGACCTACCTAAAAGCAAACTAGGTGTCGATGTTGAAAATCTGACATTTGAACCTACCTACGAGAACGTACGTGGTCGAGCAACCCTCATAGCCGAAATCAAAAAAGCCGCGAAACAAGCCGACTCCGTATACCTCGCAACTGACCCGGACCGCGAAGGTGAAGCAATCTCATGGCATCTGGTCGAAGCTGCCAACCTCGGCAAAGCCAAAAATCTCAAACGCGTTGTGTTCCACGAAATCACAAGCGCAGCCGTCGAAGAAGCATTCTCACAGCCTCGTGATATCGACATGGAGCTTGTCAACGCACAGCAAGCACGACGAGTTCTAGATCGAATCGTTGGTTACAAACTCAGCCCCGTTCTATGGAGCAAGGTTAAACGCGGTCTATCCGCCGGTCGAGTGCAGTCCGTTGCACTCCGTGTGATCGTCGATCGCGAACGTGAAATCGAAGCGTTCAAGCCTGTTGAATTCTGGGTAATAACAGTCGATCTTGAAACTGAGTCCGGCTCACGTAAGTTCACATTCAACGCCAATCTCACTGCAGTGCCCGACCAAAAGGGCAAACCAGTTGTCGATAACGAATCGACTGCCATGGCGATCAAGACCGACCTAGAAGTGGCAACTTACACCGTCTCCAAAGTCACCCGTAAAGAAGCCAAACAACGCCCACGACCACCGTTCACAACGAGCACGCTACAGCAGCAGGCTGCACGATCGTTCCGGTACAGCGCGCAGCGCACAATGCGTATCGCTCAGGATCTTTACGAAGGTATGGAAATCGGTAGTGCAGAGCCTGTCGGTCTCATCACATACATGCGTACTGACTCCGTAAACCTCGCCCAAAATGCTTTGGAAGAAGCCATGTCTTTCATCAAATCTGCCTACGGTGACGAATACTCAACTGGTCCCAAGAAATACAAAACTCGAAGTAAATCAGCACAGGAAGCTCACGAAGCTGTACGCCCAACATCTGCATCGAACACACCTGAAAAGGTGGCTCCATACCTATCGAGCGAACAGCTACGCCTCTACACGATGATCTGGAAGCGAACTATCGCCAGCCAGATGGCCGACGCTATCGTCGACAATACCGGAGTCGACATCACCGCGGCCGCCCCGAACGGCAATGAATACACCGTCCGTGCAACCGGTTCGGTTATCAAGTTCGATGGCTACCGTAAGCTCTATATTGAGACAAAAGACGAAGACGCAGAAGACGACGAAAACAGGCAACTGCCTTCGATGAACGAAGGTGATGTTCACAAGAAGCAAACCGTGAACGCCGACCAGAAATTCACCCAGCCGCCACCTCGTTACACCGAAGCGAACCTGATTCGATTTTTGGAAGAACAGGGAATAGGTCGCCCTAGCACGTACGCGTCGATTGTCGGCACAATCGAACGTAGGCAGTATGTAGACCGCGAAAAATCTCGATTCAAGCCAACTCCAATGGGTCTAGCAGTATCTGACTTCTTGTCGGAGCACTTTCCAAACATCATGGATACCGGCTTCACTTCTGGCATGGAGTCGAAACTCGACGCCGTAGCAGAAGGCGAGCAAGACTGGATCGAAATGCTGAGGGAATTCTTCGGCCCCTTCGAAAAAGCGGTCACAGATACGACCGAAAATGCAGAACGTATCGATCGAGCTAAGTTAGTTCAGGTCAGCGATGAAAAATGTGAAGGCGGAGATGATCTCGTCATCCGTACCGGAAGGTTCGGCAAATTCCTGTCGTGCGGAAAATTCCCGGAATGTCGCGTTTCCATCTCCACTCGTCCGGGCGAACGTGCCACAGGCGAAGTCAAAGAGAACTGGGAGATCGCTTGGAAGACTGCAATGGAGAAGTGCTCGATCGTGCACCCAGAAGCAGCCGCTGCAGCAGCAGCCGAAGCAGAAGAGAAGCGCACATCAAAGCGAAAAACCCCCAAGAAGAAAGCCTCTGCCAAGAAAACCGGAACTAAGGCAAAAGCTAAAGCGTAGCTTTCGTTTCAAATTCTATGCAACAACGATGAATGAACAAATCTTGGCGGTCCGATCATGACGACCGCCAAGCAACTTCCCTCACCTGCAATGGAACAGGCCCTGCGGCAGTCTGACCTACCTGATATTTCGAACTTAGTAAGAAACTATGCAGAGTACATAAGCACAACACGCCAACTCACCGTCCACACCGTTCGCAACTACGTGAACGACCTCGCGCCACTCGTTCAATTCTTGGCCGAAAAAGAAGTTGAAAAACTTTCAGCTGTAGATCGACTATTTCTCCGTAGTTATCTTGCTTGGCTAATCTCCAGTGGGTTCAGTCGCAGCAGCATTTCGCGCAAACTCTCAGCACTCAAATCTTTCTTCCAGTTCCTTCGCTATTCTGGCGTCATCGAACTCGACCACACCGAGTTGATGACTGCACCAAAAAAAAAGAAAAAACTCCCAGCGATAGCATCAAGCTACGAAATCGACCGGCTCCTAGAAGAACCTGACACAAACAGCGACCTAGGCATCCGTGATCGAGCAATCCTCGAACTGCTATACGGCGCTGGTCTTCGTGTTTCGGAAGCATATGCAATCGATATTGCAGACACCGATCTAACCACTCGCGAAGTCCGAGTTATCGGAAAAGGTTCAAAACCTCGAATCGCCCTCTTCGGCGAATCCGCAAGCAAGTGGATCGACAACTATCTCAAAAACGTCAGACCAAAATTCGCCAGCCGACAATCTGATGCCGCCCTGTGGATGAATCGGTCCGGTGGTCGACTGACCACTCGCTCGATACAGCGAATCGTCAAAAAATACGCCCTTGCCGCCGGACTCGACCATAACTTTCACACGCATTCGCTGCGACACAGCTTCGCCACGCACCTACTCGATGGGGGGGCGGACCTCCGAGTGGTCCAAGATCTTCTCGGGCACAGCAGCCCCGCAACGACACAGATCTACACTCACGTTTCTGCCGAACAATCCCGATCGGTGTATCTGGGCGCACACCCAAGAGCGAACAAATCTACAAGCTCCGTCAAATCTGCGAAGCAAAATTCGCAGAAATCTAACGCCCCTTCGTAGTACGCTTAGTACATAACTATTGACCGTGACTTAACCTCACTGTGTCACAAAGCAAAACATGAACGACCCGACACCCGGGAGCCAACATTGCCATCAACGATTCTTGTCATCAACGGACCCAATCTGAACAATCTCGGAAAACGAGATACATCGATGTACGGAACCAAAACTCTCGATGACATCCAGAACGATATTTCAAAAAAGGCATCTTCTCTCAGCGTCGACGTGAAGTTCTTCCAATCGAATCACGAAGGTTCGATTGTCGATTTCATTCAGGAATCATCGGCAGGAGCCGATGGCGTAATCATCAACGCCGGGGCTCTCACTCAGGTCGGCTACTCAATTCTCGATGCACTACTCGACTCAGGACTCCCGTTCATCGAAGTTCATCTATCGAACATTCACGCCCGCGAGAAATTCCGTCAGGAATCCGTATTTGCCGGGAAGGCTGTTGGCCAAATGGCAGGATTCGGTCCTTCCGGGTACATTTACGCCATCGACCACCTTGCAACGGTCATAAATAGCTAATCTCAGTTTTCTAGGGAGCTAATTCGCTTTGAGCGATTTTCGATTTCCATCGCGCGTCGAAAAACTTCGACAACGCCTCGCAAAGGACGAACTCGACGCCATTTTCATCAGCAATGGTGAAAATCGACGTTACATCTCTGGCTTCGTAAGCAGTGCCGGCTACTTACTAGTGACACAGAACGACGCTGTCATCTGCACCGACTTCCGCTACACCGAGATAGCTGAACAACAGGCTCCTGGCTGGCGAATCGATCGTATCGGCGGACCATCAGACTGGCTTGCGAAACTCATGAAAGAATTCGAGATAAATACCCTTGGATTCGAATCTGACGACATGACCGTAAGCACCCTCGAACGCTTCAAGAAAGCCCTCAAGGAAAACGACGCCAGCCCCGAACTGAAACCAACGTCAGGCATCGGAGTCGATCTTCGAGCCTACAAAGACGCCGGTGAGCTTGAACTGCTCCAGCGCGCTATCGATATTGGCGATGAAGCGTTCGAAGAAACTTCGAGCCAACTTGAAGTTGGGATGACCGAAAAAGAAGCTGCTTGGATCTTCGAAAAGGCAGTCCGAGAACGTGGTGCCGAGTCGATTTCATTTGAAACCATAGTCGCCATTGGCCCCAATGCAGCTCGTCCTCACCACGCAACAAGCGACAGCAAACTGGTGGAAGGTCAAACGATCGTATTTGACTGCGGAGCGAGGTATCAGGGCTACTGCTCCGATCTAACCCGAACTGTTGTCCTCGGCGAAGCCGACGACGAAATAAAGCGCGTCTACGACATCGTGCACACCGCCCAGCTTGCCGCCATAGACATGGTCACTTCGGGTATGACGGGTGAAGACTGTGATGCCATAGCTCGAAAAATCATTACTGAAGCAGGGCACGAAAACGATTTCGGGCACAGTCTCGGACACGGACTCGGACTCGAAGTCCATGAAAACCCCGGGGTGGGTCCCAACACCAAAGGCAAGCTCCAAAACGGAATGCCATTCACAATTGAGCCAGGAATTTACATTCCCGGTTGGGGCGGAGTTCGCATTGAAGATGTCGTAGTTCTCGAGAACGACACAGCCCGCGTACTAAGTCACGCAGTTAAAATGGCGTTCTAACCACTTCTATCACGTATATTTGATACCCGTCACGAACAAGTAAGGCAGCAACACCTGCCACGATAAGGAACCTCAGGAACTGCGATGACAATCTCTTCAGGCGAAATTCGTCGAAATATGACCATCCTCCTCGATGATGATGTTTACCAGATCCTCGAATGGCAGCACCGCCAGGCGCCGAAGGCTCCTCCGACTCTCACCCTAAAAGTTCGTCAGGTTAAATCCGGCAATGTCTACGAGCGAAAGCTTGCAGGTAACCAGAAGCTCACCCGAGCTGAGGTCGACACGCCAACGGTGCAGTACCTCTATCCAGACGGCGACATGCACCACTTCATGGACACCGAAACTTTCGAGCAGTTCGCTATTGCTGAAGAAGTGCTCGGTGACGCTCTCAAGTACATCGCTGAAGGCGACACGCTCGAAGTGATGATGTACGAAGGTGCTGCGATTTCAGTACAAGTTGCACCATCGGTAACGCTTGAGATCGGTCAGACCGAAGTCGGCCTCAAAGGCGATACTCAAAGCGGCGCAAACAAGCCAGCGACTACAACAACTGGCCTGACTCTCAACGTTCCGTTGTTCGTATCAACCGGCGACCGCATAGTTGTTAACTCAACGACTGGCGAATACACCGGTCGCGCCGACTAATCTTCTTTTTGTCAGCACTATCAAAAATCCTCTCCTATATGAGAGGATTTTTACTTTAAGTAATATCGATGATCGCCGAGAACCAAACGACGATCTTTTGTCAGCCCCTACTGTAAAAACACCCTCTACAAACTACATATCGTGCGGGTTTACTGCCGCCCGCGCTGGTAGCTTCGAAGCGGTTGTGAAAAAATGCGTCAATGACAGGCAACTACGATTCAAGCGATGACCAATCAGGGCATAAAACGGCGTACACAGTAAGCGCTGTTGCCGACTATCTGAAAGCCAGCCTCGAATCCGATCCCAGACTCGCCGATCTCACTGTAATCGGGGAAGTTTCTGGATACCGTAACCCATCTTCCGGACACCACTACTTCGCACTTCGTGACGACAAATCTGTCATCCGCTGCGTAATGTTTCGATCCGGCAGAGGCGGACAATTCCTGGCTGATGGTAGCCAAGTCATCTGCCGTGGACGAATATCAATCTACACCGCCCGTGGCGATCTGCAGTACTACGTCGACCAGGTTGAACCCGACGGAGTCGGCGCTCTACAGCAAGCCTACGAAGAAATGCGAAAACGCCTTGAATCCGAAGGCCTATTCGAACTTGATCGCAAACGAACTCTCCCCGAGCTCCCAAGTCGGATCGCAGTAATCACCTCACCAACGGGCGCAGTGATCCAAGACATCATCAACGTCCTCGCTCGACGATACCCGCTCGCTGAAATCATCCTCATCCCGACTTCAGTACAAGGCGACAGAGCCGCACCCGAAATCGTCCTGGCCTTCAAAGCTCTGAATGCTATGGCCGATATCGATGTCGCCATAGTCGCACGTGGCGGTGGATCCCTTGAGGACCTCTGGGCATTCAACGAGGAGATCGTCGCACGCGCCATATTTGCGAGCAACGTACCAGTGATAAGCGCAATCGGGCATGAAACCGACACCACAATTGCCGATTTTGTTGCCGATCGCCGGGCTCCAACTCCCTCAGCAGCAGCCGAGATCGTCGCACCTGATGTACGTGACCTCGGAGCCTACGTTTCTGGCTTCACAAGTCGTATTGACGAAATTATCAGTCGCAACATTCGCGATAGCCGTACACAGTTCGAAATGGCTATCGACCGCATGAATCTACGAGCACCCGACACGCAATTACCAAGGCAACGAGTCGACGACCTACTCGCACGAGCACGTCTCGCCGGGCAACGTCTTGTCGAATCGTCAAGACTGCGACTTGAAACCGTCGAAGCATCGCTCAACGCTCTTGGTCCTGCAAAAATTTTGGGGCGTGGTTATACGATCACCCGACTCGCCGATGGAAATGCCGCCACAAGCGCTAAGCAGTTTTCGACTGGCGATAAGCTCGGAGTGACATTCGCCGACGGATCAGTCGAAACAACCGTCGATGAAGTCGATTCATAACTAAACCCCAAAGAAAATATCTCAGCTTCAACCTCTCCAACTAGGCGATACAATCAATCTAAGGACAAGTGTGTCCTACGCAAACGGGATAGTCATGGCAGATTCGCCAAAAAATTCAGATACGAAACCGCCAGCCAAGTCGTTTGAGAACTCGTTTTCTCAACTCGAAGAAGTCGTGCGCAAGCTCGAAACTGGCGGGCTGTCTCTCGACGAAGCGACCGAACTGTTCGAGTCAGGCATGAAGCTTGCATCCAAGTGCAACGAAATCCTC